>CAZTZY010000025.1:0-31238 GCA_964617765.1 uncultured Spongiibacteraceae bacterium | reverse complement strand
ACGAATCCTTCTGTGACCGCTTTGCTGAATACCCGTTTAATATCGAAGTATTAAGTCGCTTTAAAACCACCAAAGAACAAAATGAAGTCATCAAAAAACTGGCTGAAGGCAAAGTCGATATCCTTATTGGCACGCATAAACTGTTGCAGGCGGATGTTAAATTTACTGAGCTGGGACTGGTAATTCTCGATGAAGAGCACCGTTTTGGCGTAAAACAAAAAGAAACCCTGAAAGCGCTGCGTGCTGATGTGGATGTATTGGCACTCACTGCCACGCCGATTCCCCGCACGCTGAATATGTCGATGGCCGGCATGCGTGATCTATCCATTATCGCTACACCGCCCGCTAAACGTTTGTCGATAAAAACCTTTGTGCGTGTGCGCGATAATAACCTGCTGAAAGAAGCCATCATGCGTGAACTATTGCGCGGCGGTCAAGTGTATTACCTGCACAACGAAGTCGAAACCATTGAAAATACAGCACGCGAACTGGAAGAGTTGATACCCGAGGCGCGTATAGGCATTGGCCATGGACAAATGCGTGAACGCCAGCTGGAAAGCGTCATGAGCGATTTCTACCATAAACGTTTTAATATATTGGTGTGCACCACCATCATTGAAACGGGTATCGATGTTCCTTCCGCCAATACCATTATTATTGATCGTGCCGATAAATTCGGTTTGGCGCAATTGCATCAACTGCGTGGCCGCGTTGGTCGCTCACATCACCAGGCCTACGCCTATTTACTGATTCCTGATGCCAAAAAACTGAGCAAGGATGCTGAAAAACGCCTGGAAGCGATAGAACAAACAACCGATCTTGGCGCAGGTTTTACGCTGGCCACCCATGACCTGGAAATACGCGGTGCGGGTGAGTTGTTAGGCGACGAACAAAGTGGCCAGATCCATACCCTGGGTTTTACCTTATATATGGAAATGCTCGAAAAAGCGGTGAAGTCGATTCAACGCGGAGAGAAACTCAATCTCGATGAACCCTTGCAAAAAGGCACAGAAGTAAACCTGAATATTTCAGCCATTATTCCTGCTGATTATTTGCCCGATGTACATACCAGGCTCATCATGTATAAAACCATTGCCAGTTGCAAAGATGATGGAGAATTAAGAAATATCAAGGTTGAAATGATTGATCGATTCGGTTTATTGCCTCAACCTATCAACAATTTATTTGATGTGACATCCTTTAAATTACGCGCTGAAAAATTAGGTATCGAAAAAATCGAGATAGGTAGCAGCTGGGGAAAAATACTTTTCCGCAGCAATACCACAATAAACCCGATGAATATTGTTAAACTGGTACAAGCCCAGCCGGCAATATTCCGCCTGGAAGGTTCATCCACCTTGAAATTCAAGCAAAGCAGTGAAACTATTGAAGAACGGTTTCATTTAATTAATAGCATACTGAATAGTCTGGAAGCCAAATGAGCAAGTTATCCTTAAAAGTACATGGTTTACCGCTGATGATCTCTACACTGATGTTAGCTGCCGTTTCTGCCCATGCCCAATTCTACGAAGTGGAGATGACGGTTTTTTCTAATACCAATCCTAATTATGTCCTGGAACAATCCTGGCCAAAAAATATTCAGGTGACCTATCCGGATAACCTAGCCAGTTTTACGCGTCAATCTACAGAAATTATTTATCCGGAACTGGTTCAACCCAATCGTCCTTCTGCCAAACCGCATTTTATTCCATTGCTAGATCCACGTTTTAACAAACACAATGATTCAGTCGCCAAACTCGAGCAATCAGGCAGACATCACGTATTGTTTCATCAAACCTGGCTACAAAAAATTGAAGGTCGTGAATTTACACAGAATATAATTATCCAGTCGGGTAAAATCGAAAGTAACGTTTATGAACTGGGCGGCACCATCAGCCTGTTTCAAACCCCGTCTCCCAACAATCTGCCACCCGCGATACATATAAAAACCCATTTATGGCATGTGCAATTTGGTACTAACAATGGAGATGCGTGGCCTATCCCCCAAAGTTTCACCATCAGTAATGAAGGCTATAACCCACTGCCTGCTGATAATACAGCCGGGATAAAACGTATCGCTGTATTAAGTGCTGCGGAAATTGTCACGCGCAATACCCTGCATTATATCGATAATCCATTGTTTGGCGTATTAATTGAAATACGGCCATATAGCGCCATTCAATTGAGTGAGTAAATCTGTTTTCCGGAGAATGATATGACTGACGAGAATAAAGATACTGATAAAAAAAATGATGACGATTCACCCATCACTTTTCTGGAAATGCTGGGAAGCGTACTGGGAGCCTTTGTGGGTATACAAACACAAGCCAAGCGCGAACGTGATTTCAAAAGGATGAAACCTTATCATGTCATTATTGCCGGCATTATGCTGATGATACTGTTTTTTACAACGGTGATACTGATTACGCGCACCATATTGGCTACGCAATAGCATTGGATTTGCATTGGATTTGCATTGGTTTTGCATTGCCCAATACAACCTGAATAAAGATATCAGGACTGTAGCACATCTCAAAAAACGTCTTGTAATAGCCGCGCTCGCTCTGTGATCAAGCCTCATTTATTCCCTGTAAACGGCGGTGCGGCGCGCGGCACTTCCTTGCTACGGGAAAATCTTCGTTTTTGAGATAGCCTGAATTCATTAATGGCATTTAACTCTGCAATATTGTCTTCGGCAAACCCAGTACAGGATGATCTGAATTAGCCAGATACAATACAATGGCGATAAAACCTGAAACGGTAATCACATACCAGACAGTGGAAAAAATCTGGCCGTATCTGTCCAGTGGTAATAAACGGCTTTCGAGACGCAATTTCCACTCTAACATAATATCCAATACGCCAATACCCAACATAAATGCCAAAAGCGACAAACCGAAATGTATACTGATATAAACTCCTAGCAATGCCCCTATAATACACATCACTAAGCCGATTTTTGAGTGCATGGAAAAACTGATACTTTTCAGGATATGCCCTCCATCAAGAGGCAATATCGGTAACAAGTTGAACAAATTGATCAAGGCATTAAACGAGGCTATGCCTGCAAAAAATATTTCTCCTGTTAGCCAATATAATAAAAGGAAAAAGACTGACAGAACCAAACCAAAGGTGGGCCCCATAATGGATATTACGACATCTTGCCAACGCGTATTTATTTTATCATCACCCAGCGCAAGGCCTCCCATAAAGGGAATAAGGTATATACCCTTGGTTTTCATACCAAAGTATTTCATGGCTTTAAGGTGGCCATATTCATGAAATACCAGGCACGCAATAAGGCATAGCGCGAACGGCAGAGAAAACATCCATGTGTAGGCAGCGATGCTGGCTGTTGCCAATGCCACCTTGATAGCCTTGGCACTTTTTAACAACTTAAGCGCAAGTGAACCCAAGCCTATAAAACTATAGGGCTTTTTTTCGGGGATAATAATTATGGGGGTTTGCCGTTGTATTTCCTGTTCGTTTCGTGAACCTTCACCGACTTTCTCGTCATTCACCTTCAAGGTATATTGCAGTGCAAACGGCTGCCATTGCAACTCCATCGCCACCTGACATACCAGCATGCCATCGTCAGTTTGCAGATTAAAATGATGCTCTATATGCCCCTCAGATTGCGCAGAGGCCACTCTCTCGGAAACAAGGTGTCCATTCCAGAAGAGCCTTTGCCAACCCGACATAGTGGCCTCCAGACGCAATGATTTACCTAAAAAATCTGTACTGATTAATTCCATAGTATAAACCTGTTAGTTTGACTGGAGGCAGTAAGTGGAAATCAGGCTTTTTACTTGTTGCATACCGCTGCGCATGACTTGCTGCATTTCTTCCATGGTAATAATACCTTGATTCAAGCCCGCTGCTTTGTTAACAACTAGTGCAATACAAGCATATTCCAGCCCTAACTCTCTGGCCAAGGCAGCCTCCGGCATACCTGTCATACCGACAATATCGCAACCATCATTGGCCAAACGACGAATTTCAGCTGCTGTTTCCAGCCTTGGACCTTGCACCGCGGCATACACACCGTGTTTTATAACGGGCATACCCAGTTGTTGAGCAGCTTTTAACAGGTTATGACGCAGTTGTTCTGTATAAGGGTAACTCAAGTCAACATGCTGTAAGGCAACTTCAGCACTATCGGAATAGGTATGCTGACGACCCCAGGTGTAATCAATGATTTGGTCAGGAAATGAAATCACACCCGATTCCTGACCGGCAGTGATGCCCCCTACTGCATTCACTGCAAGCACCTGGCTGACACCGAGGCTTTTCAAGGCCCACAGATTCGCCCGATAATTGACACAATGTGGAGGTATGCTATGAGGATTGCCATGACGCGCCAAAAATACCAGAGGCTTGCCATGCAACTCGCCTTTGACCAATGCCGCAGAAGGCTTGCCATAAGGAGTTTCAATTAAAATTTCTCGGGTAATTTGCAACTCGGAAAATTCTGTTAAACCGCTGCCACCAATAATTCCTAACAATTGCTCACCTCTTGGGGTTTTGAAAAGGGATTATAAAGACTTTTGTTACTGTTTGAATGGCTTCATTTCAGGCATTTCTTGCACATTGGCATTATCTGTATACAATTACAGCAGCTGTATATAAAAACAGACTATACTTATATACACATATAAATTATTAAGGACATCTCAAAAAATCAGGATTTTTTCGGGATAGCAAGAAAGCACCGCGCGCAGAACCGCAGTTTACAAGCAGTAAATGAGGATTTGAGCACGGAGCTGACGCAGCTATCATGGGAAAAGACGGCTTTTAGAGGTGCCCTCAACCTGATTTCAATAGCGCCCAAGGATATGTGCCATGATTAAACTGACAGACCGCCAAGCCGAAATTCTCGATTACATTAGGCGTCATATTGCCACAACCGGCTTTCCGCCTACACGAGCTGATATAGCCAAGGAATTGGGCTTTAAATCACCTAATGCTGCACAGGAACACCTTAAGGCCCTGGCCAAAAAAGGCGCCATAGAAATGACGCCTGATGCCTCTCGCGGCATCCGCATCCCCCACGACCCGTCTGATATAGATAGCCCTGGCATTCCTATTGTCGGCCGGGTATCCGCAGGCAGTCCCATCATGTCGGAAGAAAATATCGAGGATTATTGTGAAATGCCACCCCGATTTTTCAGGCCGGCAGCAGATTATCTTTTGCACGTAAAAGGCGAGAGTATGAAGAATATCGGCATTATGGATGGTGATCTATTGGCCGTACACAGCACTAAAAGTGCGAATGAAGGTGATGTTATCGTTGCCCGCGTGGATGATGAAGTGACTGTTAAACGCTTGAAATTCGACAAGGAAAAACACCTGATCTACTTAATGGCTGAAAATGATGACTATGAACCTATTGTTGTGGATTTGCGGGAACAGCAATTTTTTATTGAAGGGATCAGCGTGGGCGTGATTCGCCGTCATCATTAAAAGTTGTCAAATTGGCAGCAGGCTCCTTGAAGCCCCTGCCATTTTTCACACTATCCTGACGCTGCATTTTAGAGATGCCGTTAAATTAATTCCCTGTAATCTGTTACCGTGTATTTACGTAACATTGTGTAGATTTTATACGCCTGATATTCCCCTTGTTTCATTTGCCGATTTTTTACTCAAAAATAGTCAAAATCACTGTAAAATTGTCCACAAAATCTGTGGATAACTTTTTGGATAATTTTTTAATTTCTTGCTGCAAGCCGCGTCAACTCTGGGTTTTAGTTAAAACGATTCAAATTCATTCAAAACAATTAAAGTCTATATATTTCAATTGGTTGCAGAGTATTCTTGATAACTTAAAACACAAAAATGCTGTAATCTTCTGTAGTTTTCCTAATGTACAAATGAATGCAAAAAGATAGGGATAACTTCATTTTTTTTGCACCAAAAAAATCCATACTGAATGAACTATTGCAACCCATAAAAGGAAAATAAAACCCGTTTATTCAGCAAAATCCTCTTTACAAAAGCAAAAAAAAGCCCGTTTTAAACGGGCCTGGCAAACCTTGATGATCTAGAAAGTTACATCGCCGGGATTGCCCGTAATTGGATGGCATCAACACCATCTTTTACGATCAAATCAGATATCACCACAAACTGGTCGCCCAAAACGGCATCACCCGACTCCATAAGCATACCAAAGGCTTCTGCAATCATCTTCTCTGAATCACTGTTTGGGGTAAAACAACGGGCATCTACGTTGCGTAATAACATCATTTGACGCTGGATACGCGGATCAAAAGTAAACGCAAAGATCGGACTGCCATGCGGACGACTGTTACAGGCATAACTGGCCATCAATCCACGCTTGGTAATCACAATAATTCCCTTCGCCTTAACGGCTTCAGCTAATTGCACAGCGCAGGTGGCCAAATGCTGCTTAGGCAGATCGAGGCTCAGTTCCTTGCTGAATGACAAACCGCGGATTTTTTCTGAAGCCAGTGCCACACGCTCCATATATTCGATACATTTAATCGGGTATTTACCCACGGTAGTTTCACCGGACAACATAATGGCATCCACTTCTTCATAAACCGCATTGGCCACATCCGTTACTTCAGCCCGGGTGGGAATTGGGTTTTCAATCATGGATTCCAGTAAATGCGTTGCAACAATAACGGGCTTACCCTGAATTGCACAACTACGCACGATTTGACGTTGTACATTGGGTAAATCTTCAATATTGATTTCTACACCAAGATCTCCACGAGCAACCATGACTGCATCGGATTCCCTGATAATATCACTGACATTCCTCAAACCTTCCTGATCTTCAATTTTGGCTATGATCTTTATATGGGAGTTACCTTTTTCCAGAAGAGCACGCAGTTCTCGAACATCACCGGGCGTTCTTACGAAAGATAAAGCAATGAAATCGAGATCATTTTCAATGGCAAATTGCACATCCCGGCGATCTTTTTCAGTAATCGCAGGCAAATTAACACGAATGCCCGGCAAATTAACATGACGCTTACTTTTTACCACACCGCCATCAATAACCCGGCATTTCATGGTGCGTTGTTGTTTTTCGAGTACCTCAAGATTGATGATCCCATTATCCACCGTAATGCGATCTCCCACTTCCACGCTGGTAATAAGATCTTCGTAATTAATTTGCAGGGAGTTTTCTTCAACAGACTCCTGTCCACGCACTGAAACTGTTATTTCATCACCGGTAACCAGATGTAACTCGGATTTCAAATCTCCGGTACGGATCTCAGGACCCTGGGTATCCATCAACATGGCCACTGAATGGCCCGTTTCAGCATTCATTTTCTTTATACGCTCAATCACTCGCTTATGCGTTTCATGATCGCCATGTGACATATTCAGGCGAGCCACATTCATGCCGGCATTGGCCATCGCCAATAGCATTTCATAACTTTCTGTTACGGGTCCAATGGTACAAATGATTTTCGTTTGACGCACAGCGTGTTTCCTCTAAAAAAATGAACTGATAAAATCAGGTATTAGCTTATAACCTATAAAATATAATTCTTCTTGTTTCGCCAAAAAATGAATAATGAAATTTCATACACGTTCCAGACAATGAAATGTAAAATCCAGTTACATATAGGCTGATGAACGATCAGAGTGATCGGTTTCATCATTAACACCGGTAAGCTCTGGCAAGCGCTCTAACAAGGTTTTTTCGACACCGTGTTTTAATGTTATGTCGACTGAAGCACAACCCTGACAACCACCACCAAATTTAAGTATTGCAACTTTTTCAGAGGTCACTTCTACGAGAGACACCTCACCACCATGAGAAGCTAACGACGGGTTTATTTCATTATGCAGAATATAATTAACCTTATCTTCTATAGGGCTATCTTCATTCACATGAGGCATTTTTGAATTGGGCGCCTTGATAGTTAGCTGCCCCCCCATGCGGTCCTTCGAGTAATCCACAAAGGCATCTTTTAAAAACGGCAAACTTCTCGCATCAAAATAGACTTTGAATAAGGCATATTCAACCAGTTCATCTTTATCATTAATATCTTCCTGGCGACAATATGCTATGCATGTTTCAGCTTTTGGTGTGCCCGGCGAATTCACAAAAACCCGAATACCCAATACTTCAGTATCCTGCTTATCCAATAACTCCTTCAAATAGGCTTGTGCTGAATCAGTTATATTGATCATGGAATATCCTGCGATTAAAAATCTTTGTTGGGTTTGTGATTCTACTCTTTAATGTATTTTATCGAAAGTTCCAGTTAAGTATTCCGCCAATTTGGCGAGATTTACAAAAATTGCGTTTGTTGCAGTGTATTTCTAAGCTAAAATCCATAGACTCTCAATGACATTTAAGGTTTCGCTGCTTAACGCGAAATAAATCTAATGGCAAAAAAAATTCGTGTTACGTTATCGCAGCAAATGATGGCAAACAGGCGCTGGATTCTTATAAAACCAAGATCAAACCTTTTGATTTAATTTTTATGGATGACGAGATGCCCGAAATGGATGGTTATGAGGCTACTAATGCCATTCACGACGATGAAAGAAAAAAACAAATGATTCCAGGTATCATTATTGGTCTCAGTGCACAATCCACCAGTGAATATAAAGAACATACATTGGCGTGCGGCATGAATGACTTTTTAATCAAGCCGGTAAACATAGAGAATGTACTTGAAAGAACACGCTCAGGTTATTACAACATTCATTCCCCGAACATCAACCAGCACAGCGGCATATGAATAATTTACATTATGATATTGTGATTATTGGCGGCGGTATCGCAGGATTATGGACGCTGGCTAATGCGCGAAATAAAGGCTATAACGCCATACTTTTTGAAAAAACTGCCTTGGGCAATGACCAAACCATTGCTTCGCAAGGGATCATTCATGGCGGCTCAAAATATGCGTTAGCCGGCAGCATTTCCCGCGCTACAAATATGATCAGCGATATGCCTGAAATATGGAGAAAGTCTATTTCAGGCTCAGGTGATATTCGATTAACAGGCGTCGAAATTTTATCAGATACACAGCATCTTATACCCTCCTCTGGTATTGATACGCAGTTACTGTCCTTTCTTGGCTCCAGAAATATGTCTTCACATACAGAAAAGATCAATAGCAAACACATTCCTGAAAGCTACAAATCACTGGGTATCAATCGCTCTATCTTTCGCCTTAACGAATTAGTTCTGAATGTGCAAACTGTATTATCGACTTTCCAGCAACAGCTTGGGGAGTTTATCTTTCAACATGAGATCAATCAGCAAGATATTACTTCTAACAATAATCCCGTTTATCAACACAGTATAAAGCTGCCGAAAGGAAAAATTGACTGTGCTTATATTGTACTGGCCAGCGGCGAAGGCAATGGGCAATTCAGCGAAAATACTGTAACGATGCAAAAACGCCCACTGCTTATGGTGATGATGAAAGGCAAATCGTTACCAAACATCTATGCCCATTTTATTGGTCGATCAACCAAACCTGTACTTACTATTACTTCCCATCCTCATAATCATGGGCAAGTTTGGTATATGGGTGGTGATTTGGCTGAAAATGGCGTAGATTTTACTGAATCACAACAAATTGATGCTGCCAAACTTTTACTCAAAAAACTGCTGCCATCACTAACGATTGACCATAACCTGACTTTTGGCACTCACCGAGTCAGCAGATCTGAACCTGCACAGACAACGCTGACCAGACCTGATGATGCTTTTATCACTGTAAAAAATAATATAATCAGCGGCTGGCCAACCAAACTGGCGCTGGCACCGCGATTTGCCAATAAGGTTATGGCCGAAATAAAAATATTACCGGCACAAGCTTCTGCCCCAAAACTTCCACTTCCCTCTCCCGCCATCGCCCAATATCCATGGCATAACCTATGAAAAAACGACTTATTGCACAAACAGAGGTTTTCTTTAGCCAATTAAGTCTGGGAACAGTCAAGTTTGGCCGCAATCAATCAGTGAAGTATCCTGATGCTTTTGATTTACCCTCTGATGCCGATTTATTGAATTTGTTAGACATTGCCAAACGTGCGGGAATGTCGACTCTGGATACTGCTCCCGCTTATGGTATTGCCGAAGAACGCCTGGGAAAATTATTGAAAGGATCGAGGCAACACTGGGAAATCATTACTAAAGCCGGCGAATTCTATGATAGCAAAAACAATATCAGCCATTATGATTTTACCCCTAAAGCCTTGCGTAACAGTCTTGAAAACAGTTTGAGAAAACTACAGACCGATTATCTGGATTGCTGGATGCTTCATTCCGATGGCAATGATCTTGAACGTTTAAACGATGATGTGATTACTCTTTTACTCAAGGTAAAACAGGAAGGCCTGGTACGCAGTATTGGTATGTCCACTAAAACTGTCGAAGGTGGCAAATACGCTTTACAACATCTCGACTGTATCATGATGGCAGCAAGCCTGAATCATACCGAAGAAAACACCTTGTTTCCTGTTGCTGAAAAATTGGGTAAAAGTATTATCGTGAAAAAGATTTATGATTCCGGCTGGGCTTTAACCAGTGAAAACAAACAACAAACCATGCAGCAAACCCTGCATGCGTTGTTTCAACATAAGGCTGTCAGCTCTGCTATTGTTGGCACCATCAATCCCCAGCACCTTCAAGAAAACATTGATGCCTATCTGGCAGCGATGGGTGAATGACGATGCAAAAATGTTTATTCCTGGATCGTGACGGCATTATTAACAAGGATATTGGTTACGCCTTTAAACCCGCAGATATCGAATTCATGCCCGGTATTTTTGAGCTTTGTCGTGACTTTCAACAACGCGGTTTCTTAATCATTATTGTGACCAATCAATCAGGTATCGCCCGAAAGTTATATACAGAGCAGGATTTCCAGCAACTGAACCAATGGTTAATCGAGCAATTCCTGTCAAAAAATATCACGGTTTCGGACATTTTTCATTGCCCACATCACCCCAAAATCACTGGTGTTTGTGATTGCCGAAAACCCGCGCCAGGTATGTTTTTGCAGGCAATAAAAAAATACCGGATTAATCCACAATTCAGTATCATGGTGGGCGATAAAGATTCGGATATGCTGGCCGCTGAAACTGCGGACATTGGCACACGTATACTGTTTAATGCCAATGGAATAACACGGGATTCGCAAGCTGCTACACTACAAGTCAGCTCGCTTAACGACATTATCAAACATTTACCACGGTAAAATATCATTGATGAAAACGTTATTAGTTCAACATGTAGAACAAAGTATCGCCACCAAACAAGCTATCCTGCAATCCAATGTTTGTATGGACAGCATTATTGCCGCTGCAGAACTTTGCAAAACAGCCCTCGCCAGTGGCCATAAGATATTGCTTGCGGGTAATGGCGGCAGTGCTGCCGATGCGCAACATATTGCTGCCGAACTGGTTGGCCGTTTTGAAAAAGAACGCGGCGGCATGGCCGCTATCGCCATCACTACCGACACCTCTGCCCTCACTGCAATTGCCAATGATTATGGTTATGAGCGAGTTTTCTCGCGTCAAGTGGAAGGGCTGGGTAATCCCGGCGATGTCTTTATTGGCATCTCCACTTCCGGCAATTCAGCCAATATAGTGGCAGCTGTCAATGTTGCCCAACAAAAATCCATGCACACTATCGCTTTGTGTGGTGCAGGCGGAAAACTGCAAGATTTATGTACTGTGTCAATCAATGTACCCAGCACTCGCACTGCTACTATTCAGGAAAGCCATATCATGATTGGCCATATCCTTTGCGCCTTAATCGAATCATAACAACGGAATTCAATGATGTTATTTGACCAACTCGATTTTCGTAACACTAACATCCTGGTCATTGGTGACCTGATGCTGGATAAATACTGGATGGGCGAAACTTCGCGCATATCGCCAGAAGCGCCCGTTCCCATTATCAAAGTTACAGGTTCGGATACACGACTGGGCGGCGCAGCCAATGCTGCGCTGAATGTGCGCTCGTTAGGTGCTAACGTGAGTGTTGCAGGCATTATTGGCCATGATGAAAACGGACGTTCTTTGCAAGCGTTGCTTAACGAACACCAGATCAAAGACCTTTCCATTAGCTGCGGCAGCCCAACCATCATGAAATTACGCATGATCAGCCGTAACCAGCAACTGGTACGTGCCGATTTTGAAGAAAAATTCCCGACTGATGCCATTCAGGATATCAGCCAGAAATGCTGCGCTTTACTTGAACAATACGATGTTGTTTTGCTGTCAGACTACAACAAGGGCACTCTCGATCTCTGCACAGAATTGTTAGCGGCCGCAAATAAAACCGGCACAAAAGTTATCATTGACCCGAAAGGCCATGATTTCAGCAAATACCGTGGCGCCTACTTGCTCACACCGAATATGTCCGAGTTTGAAACCATTGTTGGCAAATGCCAATCTGAACAGGATATGTTTAGTAAAGCCAAACAACTGATTGCCGATCTTGATTTAGATGCACTGTTACTGACACGCAGTGAAAAAGGTATGACCCTGTTCTACCCTGATGGCACGCATCATCATTTTAATGCCAAAGCGCACGAAGTTTATGATGTCACCGGTGCTGGCGATACGGTTATTGCCACACTCGCTACCGCTATCGCTAAAGGGATTGCACTGGAAACTGCAGTCATGCTTTCCAACACTGCAGCTGGTATTGCCGTAGGTCGTATGGGTGCAGCTACTGTAACTCCATTGGAATTAAAACTTGCCCTTGAAAGTGCGAACACTCGCCCACAAGGCATAACTACTCCAGATGAACTCAAATCATTGGTAGATTTTGAAAAAAGCCTGGAAAAAAAAGTGGTATTTACCAATGGTTGTTTCGATATTTTACATTCCGGCCATGTACAATATTTACAGGAAGCCCGAGCCTTGGGTGACAGGCTGATTGTTGCCATTAATGATGATGATTCGGTCAAACGCCTGAAAGGCCCTACCCGTCCTATTAACACCGTAGAAGATAGAATGGCGGTAATGTCGAGCCTGAAATGTGTCGACTGGGTGGTAAGCTTTTCAGCGGATACGCCTGAAGATCTATTGCGTTTGCTACAGCCTGACATCCTGGTAAAAGGCGGAGATTACGGTATTGACGGGGTCGTGGGTGGCAATATTGTAAAAGGCTATGGCGGTCAAGTAAAAGTGTTATCACTGCAACAGGGAGTTTCCACCACCAACATTATTGACAGCATCAAAAGCCGTTAACTTATGTAAAAGGGTAAAATTATTCTTACCCTTAAATTCTGTAATTTTTGTATCTGAAAAAAAAAGGCGGGCTAAATAGCCCGCCTTTTTTATTATTATGAAATTAATCAAGCTTGTTGAGTATCATGATGGTGATGATGGTTGTGGTGTTCATGTGGCTTTTTACCTAAAAATCCACCTAACAACATTCCTATGATTGCAAAAATAAAACCTCCCAACTGAGGCGGCATTACTCCTTCCGGAATAGCAAACAATAAAAATAACCAGGCCATCACACCCATTACAATAGATAACGTAGCACCGGCAGTGTTAGCCCGCTTCCAGTACACTCCCGCAAATAAAGGCACGAAAGCACCAACCAATGTCACTTGATAGGCATTTTCAACCATACCGAAAATCGATAACTCACTATTGATTGCATAAAGCAGTACCAACCCTGCAAAACAAACCACTGTTACACGAAGAATCAATAAAAAGGTTTTATCCGATAAATGAGGCAAAGTGCCGCGCAAAATGTTTTCAGAGAACATCGCTGAGGGTGCAAGTAGTGTACCCGAAGCTGTCGACATGATTGCCGATAACAAAGCACCAAAAAACAAAACCTGCACATAAACCGGGGTATGGATCAGGATAAGCTGCGGCAATACCATTTGACTGTCGCTTTCCAGCCATTGATTAACCAAAGCCGGATCAATAACGACTGCCGAATATGCCAGAAAAATGGGAATAAAGGCGAAAAGGAAATAAAGTACCCCGCCAATCACTGTTCCGCGCACTGCAGTTTTCTCATCTTTTGCAGACATTACTCGCTGGAAAACATCTTGCTGGGGAATAGAACCAAAACCCATGGTGATCCATGCTGCAATAAAGCCGAGAACACTTGCGAGAGATGTTTCCGGCCAAAAATTATCAAACTTTCCTGCGGCAACCGCATGGTTTATCACTACATCGGCGCCACCTGCCTTGTCAGAAACAAAGAAAGCAATCACTACCATACCCACCAGGATCATCACCATTTGCAGGAAATCAGTAATAGCTACTGACCACATACCACCAAATAAAGTGTATACCAACACAATACCTGTTCCCAAATACATCCCATGCTGAACAGTAACAGCTCCATCAGTAACGACGTTGAACACAATGCCTAAAGCAGTAATTTGAGCAGCTACCCAACCGAGATAACTGATCATGATGGCCAATGAGATTAATACCTCTATAGTGCGACCATATTTGCGCCTGAAGAAATCACCAATAGTTAATAACTTCATTCTGTAAAGTGGTTTGGCAAACAAGAGGCCGACCAGTATCAAACACATGGAGGCGCCAAAGGGATCGGAAATAATGCCACCAATACCATCAGTTAAAAAAGTTGATGATGTGCCCAGCACAGTTTCACTGCCAAACCAGGTGGCAAATACTGTGGCTATGGTGACATAAATGGGTAAGGAACGGCCCGCGACAATATAGTCGCTGGAGCTATGTACTTTACGCGCGGCTAATAAGCCGATTGCGATGGTTACCAAAAGGTACAAGGAAATAAACCCGATCAGCATGTTTAAAAGCTCCTACAATAATTTAATGGGCAATTAACAATACGATAACCGGCATTACACTACCGGCAATCAACTTGTTTACTCAGGCATCAGAGCGTAAAGCTATGATTAATCGTCGCCTTTTCAGGTAATTCATCACGAATTGTCAGGCAATCATACCAAATATTAATGTTGTGACAATCTTTCCCAACCAACCTTGCCCCACCAAAATTTATAACCCGGAACAACAGGTTATGAATGTTTTCACTATATAGACTAAAAATGAAAACGCCCCGACTTGCGGGGCGTTAGACATTGTTTATCAAGGATTACATCGCTTCAGCTAGGATTTTCATATTGGCACGAGTCACCTCATTGCCAAACGGGCTAACACCAATCATCAATGTAGTCACACTGGATTTTTTCCAATCCTGTAAACGCTCCTTGATACGATCCGCTGGACCGCACAATGAAATCTCGTCGGCCAGACGATCAGGCACTGCCATGGCGGCTTCGTGTTGACCCTTTTCGAAATAAATATCTTGCACTCTTTGCACTTCTTCTTCGTAACCCATACGACCCATCAGGTTTTTATGGAAATTTTCACTCTTCGCTCCCATACCACCCAAATACAACGCCAGCATGTATTTCACTGGCAACAAGGCATTTTCCAGATTGTCATCGACGTTCATATTCACCATGGCGCAAATTTCAAAATCTTTCTTGGTTTTCGCACCTTGCAGGCTTTCATCAAAAATCTGCATATTGTATGGCGACACAAAAATCGGTAACCAGCCATCAAATTCATCTGCCGCCAACGCCACATTCTTCGGACCTTCTGCGCCCAGAAATACAGGAATATGTTTGCGCAAAGGATGCGTAATGCTTTTTAACGGCTTACCCAAACCCATACCGCCTTCACACGGCAAATGATACTGGTTGCCTTGAAATTCAACAGGATTTTCACGGGCAATGACCTGCTGGAAAATATTCAGCCATTCACGAGTACGCTCCAATGGTTTATTAAATGGTTGGCCATACCAGCCTTCTACCACTTGTGGACCTGAAACACCGACACCCAGGCACAAACGACCATTGGAAATATGATCCAGTGTTAAAGCCGACATCGCTGCACACACTGGGGTACGCGCAGATATTTGCATCACGCCGGTACAAACCTGAATTTTACTGGTGTGACTGGCAATCGCTGCCAAGGGCGTAAAACAATCAGAGCCATAGGCTTCTGCAGTAAATACCTTGTCAAAACCCATTGCCTCAGCATCTTTGGCCAGCTGAATAAAATCAGGTAGCGGATCTTTTTGCCAATAACCTTGATGTAAACCTAGCTTCATGATTTTTCTCCTCAGAGTTTCCACACAATTGTGTAGAAATATTATGCAAACCTGTAACCCATAAAACCATAACATTAACGATCATACAGAGCACTTTATTGCGAATAAATTGTTATTATTGATCTATTTTGTCACTATTTACCCATAAATCTACTCAATGAGTGAAAGTTTTTAAAATAGCCTTGATTGTAGATAAATTTTATTGATATGTCTTATTCAATAAGCGGAATATTTCCCCGCCAGCCTCGAAAAATACTCCGCTTTCGTGTAGCCTTTGCGACCTAAATCAACAAAAAAATCAACGAGTTAAACAGGTTACTTTTCATGTACGTATACGACCAATACGATCAACAGATACTCGATGAACGAGTCTCGCAATTTCGTGACCAGACACGCCGCTTTTTAACCGGCGAACTGACTAATGCTGAATTCCTGCCTTTACGCCTGCAAAATGGCCTGTACGTACAACGTCTGGCACCCATGTTGCGCGTGGCCATTCCTTATGGCCTGTTTTCATCCAGACAACTAAGAATGTTAGCCCATATCAGCCGCCATTATGATAAAGGTTATGGCCATTTCAGCACTCGCCAGAACATCCAGTTCAATTGGCCCGCACTGGCGGATGTTCCTGATATCCTGGCCGATTTAGCCAGCGTACAGATGCATGCCATCCAGACGAGCGGCAATTGCATACGCAATACCACAACTGACCAATTTGCCGGCGTAGCAGCTGATGAATATATTGACCCTCGACCCTATTGCGAAATCATTCGTCAATGGTCTACTTTTCATCCCGAGTTTGCCTTTTTACCACGCAAGTTCAAGATTGCGGTCTGCGGCTCAACGTCAGACCGTGCCGCCATTCGTGTTCACGATATAGGCATAGAGTTAGTCAAAAAAACCACTGGCGAAGTGGGGTACAAGGTGATTGTTGGCGGCGGCCTGGGCCGTACACCGGTGATTGGCTCAGTAATTAATGAATTTCTACCCGAAGAACATTTACTCACTTACCTGGATGCCATTTTGCGCGTCTATAACCAGCATGGCCGTCGCGATAACAAATACAAAGCGCGTATAAAAATCCTCGTAAGGGCCATGGGTGCTGAAGCATTCACCGCCAAAGTTAATGATGAATGGGCATTTCTCAAGGGCAATACCTCAACATTGACGCAAAAGGAAATTGATCGCGTCAAAGCCTGTTTCACAGCGCCGGCTTACGAAAACATCAATGACGATGATGCCAACCTTTCCCTGAATGCCTTAACATCGAACAATAAGGCTTTTGCCAATTGGCTGAATAATAATACTCATGCACATAAAAAATCTGGTTACAAATCCGTGACGATATCACTCAAACAAACGGGCATACCGCCAGGTGATATCAGCGATGTACAAATGGAAGCCGTGGCAGATTTAGCCGATGAATTTTCATTCGGTGAAATACGTGCCTCTCACCAGCAAAACCTGATTTTTGCAGATGTTAAAAAAGCGGATCTATACACCCTTTGGCAAAGACTATCAGCCATTGGTTTGGCAACTGCCAACATTGGCACACTAACAGACATGATCTGCTGCCCGGGTGGAGATTACTGCGCCCTGGCAAACGCCAAATCCATTCCAGTTGCAGAAGCCATTCAACGCAAGTTTGATGACATGGATTACGTGTATGACCTGGGACATATTGAACTGAACATCTCAGGCTGCATGAATGCTTGCGGTCACCATCATGTCGGTCAAATAGGCATTTTGGGTGTAGACAAAAAAGGCAAGGAGTTCTTCCAGATTTCCCTTGGCGGCAACCAGGACAAGGATGCATCGCTGGGTGATATTCTCGGGCCTTCATTTTCTGCCGAAGAAATTCCGGACATTCTTGAAAAACTATTGAATGTATTCATTAAGCATCGTCTTGAAGAAGAAACCTTCCTGAATGCTTATCGTCGTTTAGGTATCGATATTTTTAAAGAGGCGGTTTATGCATAAGATTATTAAAGACGGTGCGATTGTCGATGACAACTGGATAATCGTTACTAACAAGGAAATTACATCTGTAACCGAACTGCCTGATGGCAATCTGTTATTGCCACTAACTCTGTGGGAAAACCTGAAAGACCAACTAAGCGACAGAAAGCTTGGAGTATGGTTAAACAGCGATGAATCCCCGGTGGAAATTAAAGCAGCCTGTAAATCCTTACCATTGATAGGTATCAACTTCCCAATTTTTACCGATGGCCGCGGCTATAGTTTTGCACATATCCTGCGCGCCCAATATGGTTATCAAGGCGAATTGCGCGCTATTGGTGATGTGTTAATGGATCAATTGTTTTTCATGAAGCGCTGCGGCTTTAACAGCTTCAGTATGAGGATCGACCAAAAACTGGATATCGCCGTTCAACATTTAAGTGACTTCAATATCAGCTATCAGGCGGCGATTGATAAAACATCGCCACTCTTCCAGAGCCGTTAAACTATAGCAATATAAAAAAGGCCAGCTATTTGCTGGCCTTTTCTTTGCACCCTGATGATTACAGGGTCTTTAAAAACTCGTCAGTATGCATTTTTTGACGAGCATGTACCGTTTCAGGCAATTCCACTTCGATCACTTCATCGGGTGTAATTTTATAAAGCGGCTGGCCCTTTTTGATAATAGCGCCATCCAGCTCAACTAACACAGAGTCAATGGTTCCGGAAAACTGCGCATAAACCTTGTTGAACATTTTCATGACTTCAACAATGTATAACACATCACCCTTATCAAAATGACTACCCACTTGCACATAGCTGGGAGACTGCGGAGTTTCGCGCGGATAGAACATACCACCACTCACGGCAACAATCTCATCAGAGCTGGCCACAGGAGGTGGAACCAACACTTTAGCCATAGATTCCTGTACTTTGGTATCGGTTAAGACAGCAGGTATATGAATACTTAAATCTTCATTCACTTTCAGCTCGAAGAAACCTGTTTGACAAGCGATATATGGGAGCAAATCATAAATATCCGTACCGAGCGTATAACCTGCATGAGCAGACTGAACCGCTTGCCATTGCTCATCTGTCATACCACAAGGCGTATTACCTTTCAGTTCAACTAACAGCTCTGCATAAGAACCAACATTCAACTTGGCCTCAAGTGCAGCATAGAAGGCCAAAGCTTCATCCAGAATAACTTTATCGTGACTCCAGATAACATAGGCCGCTGGCGCATCAACCTTAAACTCCATATTCAGGTAATGGTAAGTATCAGCTAAAACTTTGATAGGATTTTCCAGCCATGAAAAGTGGCCATCCACCAGCTTGAAATGATCTTTATGTAAACTTAACCATCCCGCCAACATATGCGGTTGTTCAAAAAGATGCTCAATAGGTCTAAGTAATAAGCTGCGTTTACGTTCGATAGCATTTTGTGTGGCTTTTACCAAAGCAGTATCTTCACCGCAATCCTTAACGAGATTCTTCAAAATACTGTTAAAAGCATAGTTGATATCGAGTTTGGCAGATTGCTCTTTCAACATACCGACAGCCGTTAAATAAGGCACTATAAAACGCGTGGTAGGACGAGCATTGATGTTATTACCAATAAACCAGTTAACCAATCCATAATGGAAATCGAGGTTGGTTTGTAAATCAACTCCTTGCAATACCGTCAGGCGAATAACTTCCGCCATACGCTCATAGGTATTCAAACGATTCGTACCGACTGTCAACAAAAGCGCCACGTTAGAATCATAGGCACCCGCCAGACGATACTGCATGAACATATCGGTATCAGGATTATGCATACTGATACCCTGGTCATCACGCACTTCACCTGCGATTGGATCAGACCATTTCTTGATCACTCCACCTGCATGCGGCTGCAAAGCCTGGTTAGTAGCATTTAGACGTGCTTCAACAGAAGTATTGTGACGTATAAAGCGTGTAGGTTTTGGCAAACGCGAACCATGACGAGCCAATAAAGCCATTGTTTCAACCAGGGACTCCACTTCAAAATAGTCATTGGCATCAGCAGGATTGGTAAAACGCAAGCCATAACAAAGCTCGGTTACACGGTGCTCAACCTGAATACGTGTATTCATTTCCATAAAATAATGCGAATCACCGTCAACGATACATTCGAAAGTACCTACAGAATTCAATTTCACGGCCTGACCAAAACGTGCACCTTCTTCTTCCATTTTGGCAAGAATAACGATGTCTTTTGCGAGTTGTGCCGCTTCTGCTTTTTTACCTGCAGCCTCTGCCACTGCCTTGGCTTCAGCCAATTCTTCAGCGGTGACGGATACTTCCAGCAGCTTTTGCTCATGCATTTGCAATGAACAATCACGACCACCCATGGTCATACACCACTTACCATTACCCACCACCTGGATTTCCTGATGACGGGTAGTTTCGATGTTCATTTCAATCAAAACGTTTTTGTTATCCCCAACACCATTGGTTTTCAGCTCAATCAAACATTCACGCACTAAAGCAGGAACGTTAGCTACTGCCTTGGCAATTTTCTCATCAAGGTCAGCACCCTCATAGCTGGTAGGAGCCTGCAGTATACGCTGGCCTTTACCACCGCCACCGGCAATGGCTTTTAAACGGAAACGATTATTGGGCTTCTCTTTAAATAAACGAATGGTCTCAATACGCAATGCTTCGCCTATTTCGTCGATATTAATAATATCAACACCGGCTTTATAAGAAGTTTCAAGCACCCCCAGGCATTTTTCCTCAATGTTTTTGTAGGCCGCAAAGTTCACATTCAAGTTGAATTTTTTGGCGCAATCTTCCAGACCATTCTCACCGTATTTAGCTAACAAAGCCAAACTGGTCGCATTGTTAACACCAGGAGTTACAGAGACGCCCACTTCTAACGCAGTACGTTTAGCTTCATCTTTCATACCTGCAGATCGTTGGGTATAGGAACCTGGCCCCATAAAAATGAGCCCGGCTTCTTCCATCGAAGAAACCATTTCAGCATCTTCAGACATAAATCCGTAACCTGCAAAAATCGCATTATAACCATTGGTTTTAGCAATATTGACGATCTGGTTGATACGCTGTATACGCTCTTCTTTTGTAGCACCGGTGTAATCAGGCACACGATGAACTCGTGAAGGATCAGTTAATGAACGCAACTCTGGCGCTAAAGCATTGGTGTATACAATGGAGTCTTTTTCGGAAAGCAATATGCCATAACCGTTAATACCCATCTCATCAAATACATCCATGGCTTCTTTACGAATCGGACCACGACAAATAATCAGCGGCTTTAAGGATTCACAAGAAAAGCTACTGACCCATGCGGATGCATGATGAGCGAGCCTGCGCTCTCTGTGAATTAAAGGGTTATGTAAATAATAATCGTTACTAGACACTGTGTGTATCCTCTTGCTAATACTGCTCAATTAATGGAATTCGCGCTGAACGCCTTGCATAGGCTCAGCCGTGTAATGATTCATATGGAAATCCATATTTTGCGATAACACTTTACGTAAGTCAGATGGCATAACAATTTGTGAGATCGAGCCCAGGCTTAATGCCTCATTCGGATTCATTAATTGCTCTTCGTATTTTTGTGCAAGAACGGCTTCTTCCTGCTTTTGCCACAATGCGATTTCAGTAGTAGCCTGTGCAGCAGCATCTTCAGCCGACTGGCCTTCAGCAATTTTTTCTGCTGTTAATACCGCAACACGCTTTTTAACACTGCCACGAATTGCACGTACTTCATCTTTGAACACATACTCCAAACCTGCTGGCCCCATTACCGCTGCGCGAGTAGTAGGCATGGCACATACAAAATCAGCACCGGTAGGATAGTTATTGTAGGAAGCGTAAGCACCTCCAAAGGCATTACGAATCAACACAAGGAAGCGTGGCGTACGCAAATCAATGATAGCATCCAGCATCGCCCTGCCCGCCTGGACTATACCGCCAGTTTCCTGATCTTTACCAGGCAAGAAACCTGTAGTGTCTTCCATGAAAATCATCGGGATGTTGTAAACATTACAGAAACGGATAAAACGCGCATTCTTATAAGCCGCATCAATATCAATCTGGCCTGAAGCCACAGCAGAATTGTTAGCGATAAAACCGATAACATTGCCATTTAAGCGACCCCATGCACAAATGGTATTCCTGGCACGATCAGGCTGGAATTCCATGTAATCACCATGATCACATAATTGCTGGATCATGATGGAAACATCAAACGGTGTATTAAAAGCGGTAGGGGAATTAATCGCCTTTTTCATCAGGATATCAATATCCCAGGTTTCACGCGAGCCAGAATCGGATGATTGCCTGAAAGGTGCTTTCTCACTGTAATGATTAGGCAAGTAATCCAGCAACTCGATCACCTTATGCAGCGCAGCAACTTCATCTTCAACCACAAAATCGGTAACACCGCTATTACTGTGAACCATCGGCCCACCCAACTCATCGGGAGTGACATCTTCACCCAATACCGACTTAACAACACCTGGGCCCGTCAAGCCAAAAAAGGTCTCTTTCGGCTGGATCAAAAAGCTGCCCTGACGCGGCAAGTAAGAACCACCACCGGCATTAAAACCAAACATACACATAATGCTGGGAACTATACCGTTGATTTTGCGCAATGCGGTAAATGCTGTGGCGTATCCATCCAAGCCACCCACACCGGCAGGAATATAGGCGCCAGCGGAATCATTCAAACCCACCAAAGGAATTTTGCGTTTGGCAGCCAACTCAAACAAGTTAGCCAGTTTTTGGCCATTGGTAGCATCCATAGAACCGGCACGCACTGTAAAATCGTGGCCATATAGTGCAATGTCACGGCCCTTCACCTTGATAATGGCAGTTACTAAAGAAGCACCGTCCAGATTTGGACCCCAGTTTTGGTACAACACCACGGGCTCAGTGCCGGTATCTGCAAGCACATGGATACGCTCCCAGATTGTCATACGCTTTTTAAGATGTTGTTTCTCAACACTTTGCACGCCTGCAGCGGTATAAGGACGCTGCGTTAAATCGTAGCCCTTTTTCAGTGTTGCTTCGTATAAACCCGGATTATAGGAGGCTTGCCCGGGAACAGAAAATTGAACTTCTTGTTTCTCTGTGAATGGATTATCCAGAGAAGGAGTCACTTTTGTTTTCATTATTGATGAGTATCCAAAAGGAATTTGTGGTTACAAGTTACAGGCTAAAACCCTTAACTTATGGCTCAAAAAACTGGGTAAAATTATAGGGATATGCAAAAAAAGTCAATGACTATAAAGCTCATCCAGATGGCGTAAATTCGCTGTTATTTGGCGCAATTACAGGTAAACTTGCCGAAAAACCTAACTTCGCGCGCCCTATCCTGTGCTAATTGAATCTTTTCCCTTTCAAGCTGATATTACCTCTGTTTTCAGGCACTTTGCTGAAACTGAACATGCGGTATTATTTGACTCGGGAAAGCCCGATCAGCAACAAGGCCGTTATGATATTTTCTCCGCATGGCCACAAGAGACCGTGACTCTGAAAAATGGTGAAATTATCCATACTGATAGTGACAAAAACAATCACCCCATTCCTAACCTGCAAGCCCTGAAAAATCTTTTATCGCATCACTCAGAGAAGACTTCTGGCGAGTTACCCTTTTATACGGGATGGATAGGGTTCGCAAGTTACGAATTGGCTTACTTGCTTGAACCCGCGATTGGAAGGCATGAATATACCTCTGCTCTTCCCGCGTTTTGGGCTGGCTATTATTCCTGGGCGATTGTACAAGACCATGAAAAACAACAAACTTTCCTGATTTATGAAGAAGACATTGATAGCACTCTTCTGCAAAAAATACATGAGCAATTAAACCTTTGTGTTGTTGAGCCATTCTTCACCCTGACCTCGCCCTTCAAAAAAAACCGTCTTTTCAGTGAATATGAAAAGGCTTTTCACGAAGTTCAGCACTACATCAATGCCGGTGATTGTTATCAGGTGAATATTGCCATGCAATACCAGGCCCATTTCAGCGGCTCTCCCTTTGGGGCTTACCTGAAATTGCGCCAGGCTGTACCTTCACCGCATATGGCCTATCTGAACCTTGGTGACCATCAATTATTAAGCATGTCGCCTGAACGCTTTATTGCTGCGCAAGATGCCCATATAACAACGAAACCCATTAAAGGCACGGCAGCCAGATCTACTAATCCTATCCTAGACCAGATGGCTGCCAACACATTATTACAATCGAGCAAAAATCGCGCCGAAAACCTGATGATAGTGGATTTGCTGCGCAATGATTTTGGTAAACACTGCATCGCAGGCAGCATCAAGGTCGATGCATTATTTGCGCTGGAGACTTACAACAATGTCCATCATTTGGTTAGTAGCATAAGCGGCACCCTAAAAAATGGCAGCTCGTTTTGGGATGTATTTTTCGACAGTTTTCCGGGCGGCTCCATTACCGGCGCACCGAAAATTCGCGCCTGCCAGATTATTAATGAATTGGAGGCATTTCCCCGTGATATTTACTGTGGCAGTATTTTTTACGCGAGCAATAACGGCCATTTCGATTCGAATATTGCTATTCGCACCCTACTCTGCGCCAATAACACAATTACTGCCTGGGCTGGAGGTGGCATTGTGAAAGATTCCACCGCACAAGAAGAATATGAAGAATGCCAAAATAAAATACAGCCCCTGTTAAACGCACTGGAAATACCTGAATAAACTTAACATCCATTGAACTCAACGCTTCATTTATCTTCCTCTCAATTTTACGATAGACTGCAAAACCAACAGCTCCTTCAACCGAGAATTGATATGCATCAACCCATCCCCTCCGCAACATTGATACTGTTACGCGATACCAAAGAAGGCATCGAAACCCTGATCATGCGCAGGCATAATCAGGTGAAGTTTCTTGGTGGTTTTTGGGTATTTCCTGGCGGAGCAGTTGAAGAAAGCGATGTAGCCCTTAACGAAATATCTACAGCGCGACGTGCCGCTGTACGCGAAACTGCAGAAGAAGCCAGTGTGAACATTGCTGAATCTGCCTTATTGCCGGTATCGCAATGGATTACACCAGAAGGTGCACCCAAACGTTTTTCCACATGGTTTTTTATTGCCCGCGCCTCTGACCACGAAGTACAGGTTGATGGCAGTGAAATGTCTGAAAGTATCTGGGTAAAACCCGCAGAGGCCATTGCGAGGCATCGCGCACAAGAAATTGATATGCTGCCTCCAACACTCATCAGCATTATTGGCTTGCAGGATTTCTCTAACGTAGCCGATGCATTAGCTTATTATAAAGATAAAGAGCCATTGATTTTTCTGCCCAAAGCGCATTTTTTACAGGAAAAACTGGTTATGTTGTACCCTGGCGATGCCGGATATGACACTCACAATACCGAAGATTTTTCGCGACAACATCGTTGTATACATACACCCACAGGTTGGCATTATATTAACGAGGCAGGTGTAAAATGATAAAAGCAATTTTATTTGATTTTGGTGGCGTTTATATAGAATCGCCTTTTAGTGCCATCGCAGATGTAGCTAAAGACATGGGCGTGCCCGTAGATTCGGTTCAACAAATTACATTTGGCAACTATCACGTCGACAGCGACCATCCCTGGCATCGCCTGGAGCGCGGTGAAATTACACTTGAACAAGCTCGCGACCTGATTCTTCTGGAGGGTAAAAAACACCATCTTAAAACCGATATTTATGAAATGCTGGCTCGCTTTGCCAGCGTAGAACGAGGTATATGCGGCCCGTTAGTCGATAAAACCCTGGAATGGAAAAAACGCGGTTACCAGATAGGCATGATCACCAATAATCTCAAGGAATTTACCAGCTGGCGCTCAGCATTTCCTTTTGCGCTGGAAGAAGTTTTTGATGTGATTGCCGATTCCTCGGCACTCGGTGTACGCAAACCCAATGCCTCCATTTATCAACATGCCTTAAACCAGTTAGGCATAAAACCTCATGAAGCGCTATTTCTGGATGATTACCCGGCCAACATTGAAGCCGCTAACAGGCTGGGATTAAGCGGCTTTGTGGTGGAGGGCCCGATTGAAAATACGATAGACTGGATAGAAGAGCAGCTTAAGAAGAACAACTGATTTCCAGTGTTTTACCCCAATCCGGCGGTAACGCTGCGAAATGCTCAAATTTCTCATGTTCGGCATAGGGATTTTGCAAAACAAAAAGTAAATCATTCACCATTTGGTGATTACCCAGTTGTGATTGTTCAATCGCCTGTTGCGCCAGATAATTACGCAATACAAATTTGGGATTCGTGCTTTTCATCAACTGCTTGCGCTGTACATCGTCACTGTTTTCTTGCTGCAATCGTGCCTGATAACTGGCAAACCATGCATCAAATGCTTCCCTGTCGATAAACAGGTCTCGCAATGTTGATGCTGCATCTCCGTCGCAAACACTGAGCTGCCTGAAGAAGAACGTATAATCCCTTTGCTCTTTGGCTAACAATGCCAATATATCGCTAATGATGTCATCATCATTATCCTGTGGTATTTGCAAACCCAGCTTGTCGCGCATTAATTGCCTGAAATTGGCCATAAAATATAATTCATAGCGCTTCAGGCTGTCTTTCAATCTTTCGACAGGAATTAATGGTGAAAGCGCATGCGCCAGCGCATTCAGGTTCCACAAGCCTATATTCACCTGTTGATGATAGGCATAACGACCGCTATCATCGGAATGATTGCAGATAAACGATGGATTAAAATCATCGATAAAAGCAAATGGACCGTAATCAATGGTTAGCCCGAGAATAGACATATTATCCGTATTCATCACCCCATGGCAAAAACCGACAGCTTGCCATTGAGAGATTAGCCTTGCTGTACGCTGTGTAATCTCGTCAAACCACTGGGCGTATTTTTCTGTTTCAGGTAGTGCGGAAAATTGCGGGAAATGATGTGCAATCACAAAATCAGCTAACTGCTTTAATAAATGGTGTTTCCCGGTATAAAAGAAATACTCAAAATGGCCAAACCGAATGTGGCTGGGTGCCATACGCAGAATGGTTGCTGCTGTTTCAACAGACTCACGATAAACCGGGGTTTGACTGGTCACAATCGCTAGCGCCCGCGTCGTGGGGATACCCAATCCGTGCATGGCTTCTGAAGCGAGGAATTCACGAATACTGGAACGTAAAACTGCACGACCATCGCCCATGCGTGAATAAGGTGTTAAGCCGGAGCCTTTTAATTGCAGCTCCCATTTTTTGCCCTGATGAGTAATTTCACCTAACAACAAGGCACGGCCATCACCCAATTTCGGGTTATAACTGCCAAATTGATGACCCGAATAAACACTTGCCAATGGCTGTGCCTGTTCGGGCAAAGCAGAACATGCCATTAACGACAAGAATTCATCGCTATTCAGTGCGCCCTCTGGCAAGCCAATCAACTGACCCGCCGCACGATTGACACTCACATATTGCGCGGTCGAAATACTGGTTGGCCTTACTACGCTGTAAAAATCTTCAGGTAGTTTGGCAAAGCTGTTACTGAAATGGCTATGGGCAAAAATCGACATACAAATTCTCTTGGAAATTCAGTTTCATCTTATCATGCACAGGCATTATATGGTTTTGTTGAATTTGAGGGTTATAATCAACCCAGTTAAATACGTTTCTGGAAACCAATATGACTACTTTACCCGAATTTCGTTTTCGCCGTTTACGCAAAACAGCGGTATTGCGCGATTTAGTTCGCGAAAACTCCATTAGCCTTAACGATTTTATCTACCCGATTTTTGTGCAGGAAAATATCACCGCCCCGGTAGCCATTAGCAGCATGCCCGGCGTATTCCGTTATCCTGAAGCGCAATTAGCCCAAGTTGTCCAAGATGCATGGAAAAAGGGTATAAAGGCGATACTACTATTTGGCGTTTCAGAACATAAGGATGAATCAGGCAGCGACACTTGGGCCAGTGACGGTTTAATAGTCCGCATGATTAAAACCGCCAAGGCGGCCGCACCTGACATGCTGGTGATCAGTGACAACTGTTTTTGTGAATATACCTCACATGGCCATTGCGGTGTAGTACATAAAAATGACGTTGATAACGATGCCACGCTGATTAATCTGCAAAAACAAGTACTGGCCTGCGCCGAGGCGGGTGTTGATATGATTGCGCCGTCGGGCATGATGGATGGCATGATAGCCGCTATTCGTGAAGTGTTAGATGAAAATGGCTTTACGCATATTCCGGTGATGTCCTACTCCACTAAATTTGCATCCGCTTTTTATGGGCCGTTCCGCGATGCGGTTGATAGTGAATTTAAAGGCAGTCGATCTACTTATCAACTGGACCCTGCCAATGGACGTGAAGCCTTGGCTGAATCAATGCAGGATGAACTTGAGGGTGCTGATATCCTGATGGTAAAACCGGGTCTGGCTTATCTGGATGTTTTGACCAATATTCGTGCCAACAGCGAAAGACCTTTAGCGGTTTATCAGGTAAGCGGGGAATATGCGATGATCAAGGCCGCCGCCAATACCGGTGTCATTGATGAAAAAGCTGTAGTGATGGAAACCATGATAGCCTTCAAGCGCGCAGGGGCTGATTTGATTATTAGTTATTATGCATTGCAAGTGGCAGATTGGCTGAAAAAATAAGGGCGCATTCCTGCGCCCCTACAAAAATACAAATCACACAAACTTAACCGTTTTTCTGGATAACGTTTTTAATTAAACTGATCTCTTCCTTGGTCAACGATTCAATAATACTATCCAGAGTTTTACTTATTTTTGTACAATAACGAATCCACTCAATCTTTGGCCAGGTAGAAACCTCGCCCGCACGCACCAATTTATAGATATCTTCAGTTTGTGGATTACTGAAAATCTTCCAGGGATTAAGTGCTTTAAAATCGGGGGTAATCGTAATATCAGCACTATAATCCTGTGCAACCATGGCATGTACTTGTGTCAAAAAATAGCCGACAGCTGGCGAACGCAAATTATCGGTGCCATGTTTTAAAATATTACTCACTACATTTTTCGTGGTTTTTGCGGCAATATCAACAGTAATCTGACCAAGACTTTTTGACTGACCTTTCTCGGAAACAAACGGCAAAACATGGGGGTTTACCTGGCTGGCAATAAAGTGATTCACTCCATATAAGCGCGAAAGACGCTTGCTAGGTAAATCGTTAGATAACGTGCCATCAACCCATTGGCGTGATGGATTGTAAGGCTGTGCCTCACCATGATAATTTTTGGCAACCAGCGTAACTGGTGGAAACAAACCCGGGACTGCTGTAGAGGCCATTACACCCTTGCGAACAAACACATTAGGTGAGCTGGTCGCATTTAGCATGCGCGATTCATGATTCAGGCGTGCAGGCGAAATGGTGATATTAATGGCGCGACCGGTTTTTTCAAAAGCTTCTTCAAAAGTCAGTTCAGGTAAAAACTTGGCCATGGTTTCTTCCAGATGATTGCCATCCAACAAGGCTTCACCCTTGAAGAGTTTTTTCCAGCCCATGAATTTCATCGCTTCATGCTTGATCATTTCAAGCTTGAAATATTCCTTCAACTCTTCATCAGAATGTGTACCGATTACAGCTGCCACTACCGCTCCCGCGCTGGAACCGGAAATCACCGTCGGTAATAATTTTTGCTCATGCAGTGCCTTGGTAACACCAACGTGGAACATACCAAAATTGGCACCTCCACTTAACATCAACGCTGAACGCCCAAAGCAATGGCTGGCACGATTAAAGAAATCGAGCTTTTTATCAAGGCTGATAATTTTGTTATTCACCTGGGAGATATGCACCAACGAAGCAACCACCTCATCGATATATTCCACTATCAGTTTTTTGGTGCCGAATTTTGCGTGGTTATACAACGCTGCCCTGCCCATACCACCGAGATTGCCGTGAATACCTTCATTCAGGGTATAAAACAGTTCTATATGTTCATTTTTCTTGCGTAGTTCTTTCAGCTTGTTTAATCGCATACGAATTAGATGGTGATCGTATAAATCAGAGGTCTGATGCAGCTTCCACTCCTCCAGACCGGATTCCCTGTCAAATTCGAGGGCAATATCACGCCAGCTTGCATAATCTTGTGCGTTATCGAGGTCTTTAAGCAGCGCTTTTAAACGTCTCGGATTCATAGAATTACCTTAAATTTAAATAACTTTTGCTGATTATAACCCTTTACACTCAAACCATATATTACCTAAACGTAAATCCATCAATTCTTACAGCAAGATTCCCGCCAAAATGGTGTAAAAATGAATCAATAATATAAAGCCATCAAAAATAGTATGTAACATTCTGCAATTTGCTCACTTGCCCCCAGACAATCGCCGTTATAGCCCTGCAATTTTTGCCGAAAATACCATTGGCAGCAGACACTTAACAAAAATGCTGTCACAACAAGAACCAAAACAAATTGCCAATCATTTAGTATTTGTACGATGAGAATAGCCATGAGGATGCTAATGCTTAGCGGTATAAAACGAATTTGCATGCCACCCGTCATTTTAGAAGGGCTATCAGCCAGATAAGGCAAAAAGACCATCAACATCAAAGGCACCAATCGGGCAACAATAGACATAGTAATGAAAGTAACAACATGAAATGAAGCCGGGATATTATTGAATAGCGTGATTTTCAATCCAATAAGAACAATCAAACCCAGCGCACCAAAACTGCCCAGACGGGAATCTTTCATGATCTCGATAATTTTTTCACGACTTTGACCGCCGCCAAAGCCATCACAACAATCAGCAAAACCATCTTCATGCAAGGCTCCGGTAAACAAGATGCCGCTTAAAAGCGCTATATAGACCGAAGTTGTGGGTTGCAAATAAACTTGGGTGATTTGATAAACAAAAGCCATACCTAAACCAACCACCAGACCAATAAGGGGTAGAAAATAATGGGCATGCTGAAAATGTAATGTCTTAAGCTTACCTGATGACAAAGGTAGGCGCGTGAACATCACGAAAGCAGCTTGCAAGGCTCTGGGGAAATTTATCATTCTTTCATTGTAGGGAGCAGGATTTAGCAGTCAAGTTATACTCCCTGCCGGTTGATGAACTATGTATTCTGGTTTAAAAATTCCCCTTCATTCATCTTGCTTAAAAGATGTAAACTGAAAATAAATGCATTTCAATAAATATCAGGTAATTAAAA
>CAZTZY010000024.1:0-31412 GCA_964617765.1 uncultured Spongiibacteraceae bacterium | reverse complement strand
AGGTGAAACTGCGCGGCTTGCGTATCGAGTTAGGTGAAATTGAATTTGCCTTGCGGCAACTGCCCGATGTGCAGGACAGCCTGGCGATGGTGAATGATGACAAGCTCACAGGTTACATCCTTAACCACGATGGCAAGGTGCCGGAAAACTGGCGCGCCGTGCTGGGAAATTTCCTGCCCGATTACATGATGCCGCAGAGCATTGCTGCTCTTACTGCCTGGCCGTTGAGTGCCAATGGCAAGATTGACAGAAAAGCACTACCTGCACTGGATGGTTCACGCCGTTCCGCGTTTGTAGTGCCGCGCAATGACACCGAAGAAAAACTCGCGGCGATCTGGCGTGAAGTGTTGGGGGTGAACGAGATTGGCGTGTACGACAGTTTCTTTGAACTCGGCGGGCATTCTTTATTGGTCGTCAGGGCAGTGGCACGAATCCGCGACCAGTTCCAGCAGGATATCCCCTTACGCGATGTATTTTTTACACCGACCATTGGAGCTATTGCTGAAATTTTAACGCAGCAACAGGGCAAAACCTTATTGCCACCAATTGAACCGGTTGACCGTGATGCCTTTAACGGCCATTTCCCGCTGTCGTTTGCGCAACAACGCTTGTGGCTGCTGGAACAGATACAAGCACCGAGTGCGATGTACAATATCGGTTTGGCGCTCTCACTTAAAGGCACACTGGAAGCCGATATACATACTGAAGCACTCGCCCAAGCGATAAACCTGTTAGTGGAACGCCATGAATCGCTGCGTACGCGCATCGGCGAACATGAAGGCTTGGCCTACCAGTATCTTGCTCTGGCAAGCGATGTGGCACTCACCTTCAGCGAAGCGGTTTCCACCAGCGATTTGCACCAGCAAGTGGCTACCTTCCTGCTACAACCTTTTACGCTATTGAACCAACCCTTGTTCAAGGCACGCCTGATTACACAGGCATCTTTGAGCCAGGCTACGTTGCTGTTGAATATGCACCACATTATTTCTGATGGCCTTTCGAGCACGATTTTATTGCGCGAACTGGCAGCGCTGTATGAAAGTGCTGTACTCAATAGCAAACCACAGCTGCCGCCATTAACAGCGCAATATGTCGATTACACGGTATGGCAACAGCAACACCTGAACGCTTCTGCACTTCAACAACAAGTGGATTACTGGCGTACACAATTACAACAAGCGCCACTGCTGGCCTTGCCGTTTGACCATCCGCGTTCGTCTAACAATAGCACCGCAGGGGATTTATTAAGTTTTACTATCAGCCCCACTACCAGTAAAAAGCTGGCAGCTCTGGCACAACAGGAAAACGCCACACTATTTATGGTGCTGTTATCGGCGTTCACCTTGTTGCTGCACCGTTACAGCGGGCAGGATGACATCGCTATCGGCACACCGGTCGCGAATCGCCCGCAATCGGCACTGGAAAACATTATCGGCTTTTTTGTGAATACGCTGGTGCTTCGCAGCAGCATTGATGCCCAGCAATCATTCAGGCAATTACTGGCGGCCGTAAAAAACACTGCCGCTGAAGCTTATTCCCACCAGGATTTGCCGTTTGAACGTTTGCTCGATGAACTGGATATAAAACGCGACCTCAGCCATTCACCCCTGTTCCAGGCTTTCTTCAGTTTGCAGACCGCTGCTGAAGCCCAGACTGCCACCAGCCTTACCGTTGCCGGCACTGCCATTTCAGCTTACTTGCCACCCGATTCTGCGCTTAAGCCGCCGGCGAAATTTGAACTGGGCCTGGGCCTGATCGCCAACGGTGAGCAACTGACTGGCACCTTTGAATATCGCACGGCGCTGTTTAATGCCGATACCATCGCGCGCCTGAGTGAACATTTCCGGCTCTTGCTCGACAGCATTGTCTCCAATGTGCAAGTGCCTGTAGCAACACTGGATTTTATTACCGCCAGTGAACAGCAACAACAATTACAGGAATGGAATGCTACCGGCACACCGTGTGATCTTGCCAATAACGTCTTGTCCATGTTTGAAGCACAGGCCGTAGCAACACCGAATGCTCCCGCAGTAAGCTGCGCGCAGACGGCGCATACCTATTCCACGCTCAGCTATGCGGCTTTCAATAGCCGCGTCAACCAGCTGGCGCATTACCTGATTGATGAAAAACAGATTCAACCTGGCGCGCGCTTGGTGATTTGCCAGCAGGCCAATGCCGATTTCCTGGTATCGGTGTATGCCTCCATCAAAGCCGGTGCCTGTTACATTCCGGTTGACCCTGCTTATCCAGATGAACGTATCCAATACATTATCAGCCATGCCCAGGCTGACATAGTATTATGCGACAACTCACAAAAAGCGCGCTTTGCGACTTTGCCGCAATGTGTGGTGATTAACGATATCAATGACATCCTTCTGCAAAAGAACAGCAATAACCCGGCAGCACGCATCTGCAACACCAGCCCGCTGTACATGATTTATACCTCGGGCTCTACCGGTTTACCCAAAGGGGTGGAAGTGATCCACCAGGGTGAAACCAACCTGATCCAGTGGTATGTGAAAACCTTCAACTTCAATTCTGCGGATAAATTCCTGATTGTGTCTGCGGCTGGTTTCGATTTAACGCAGAAAAATTTCTTTGCCCCGCTCTGCTCCGGCGGCGAAGTGGTTTTCCACGGCATGGACCATTACGACCCTACCGTGATTGAAAACATCATCGCCGAACACGGCATTACCGTGATTAACTGTGCACCCAGTGCATTATACCTGTTGATTGAACATCCGACCCGTTATGAACGCCTGCAATCCTTGCGCACCGTTTTATTGGGCGGCGAACCGATACGTCTTGATATTACCCGCAAGTGGCTCGCCGCCATCGACTACCGTTGTGAGCTGGTGAACATGTACGGCCCGACAGAATGCACCGACATCACCACCATTTACCGCATCCGTTCGGCACAGGATATTGCCTGCGCCACCATTCCTATCGGCAAACCGATTGCCAATACAAAAACCTATATCCTCGATAGCCATCTGCAGTTGCTGCCTGTCGGCCTGGTAGGTGAGCTGTATGTCGGCGGTCTTGGCGTTTCCAATGGTTATGTGCGTAATGAGGTTTTAAACACCCTGTCGTTTATCGCCAATCCTTTTATTGCGGGTGAAAAGATTTACAAAACCGGTGACCTGGTGCGTTACCGCGCCGATGACGAGATTGAATACATTGGCCGTACCGATTACCAGGTGAAGATACGCGGCTTGCGCATTGAGTTAGGTGAAATTGAATCAGCCATTGAAGCCATCAGCAACATTGACCAGGCGATTGTGGTGGCACTGCGCCATAACGATGAAGATCATCTGGTCGCGTATTACAACTGCCAGGATAACAGCGGCATTGATAAAACAGCCATTCGGAATGCCCTCGGCAGAACGCTGCCTGATTACATGATACCCGGCTTCATGATTGCTGTTTCTGCATGGCCGCTGAGCCCTAACGGTAAAATCAATCGCAAGGCCTTGCCTGAACCACAATGGGAAACTTCACAACGGGACGATATCGTGTTGCCACGCACTACTCTCGAAAAAACCATTCTTGCCATCTGGCAGGAAGTACTTAAACAAACGCACATCAGTATTGATGACAACTTCTTCAGTATCGGTGGCCACTCGCTGAAAGCCGTGCAAGTGGGCGCGCGTTTGCGCAACCAGTTCACTATTGATCTCGCGCTGCGCGATTTGTTTGAAGCGCCAAGCATTGCTGAACTGGCCTTATTGATACAGCAACGCCAGCAACAGACACAGGTAATGCCGCCGATTGTAAAAACCAGCCGCAACGATGTATTGCCCTTATCGTATGCGCAGCAACGCTTGTGGTTCCTCGCACAGATGGACCCACTCAGTGCAGCCTACAATATGCCCGCTGCGTTCATGATTACCGGTGCACTCGATATAACCGCACTGGAAAAAGCGCTGCAACGCATTGTTGATCGCCACGAAGTTTTCCGTACCCACTATATCGCGCTGCACGGCGAACCGGTGGCGGTGATCGAAGCGCGGATGCATTTTACACTGCACAAAACTACGGTTACCAATGATGCTGATTTACAGGCGCTGATTGCGCAATCGGCCAACACCGCCTTTGCACTGGATAAAGACACCTTGCTGCGCGCAACGGTGGTCACGGTAGATGCCAGCCGCCACGCGCTGTTATTGAATATGCACCATATCGTGTCGGATGGCTGGTCGATACCGGTATTTATCCGCGAACTGGGCACCCTGTATCTTGCATACACCAACAAACTGCCTGACACCTTGCCTGAGCTGCCGATACAATATGCCGATTATGCCGCATGGCAACGCCAATGGCTGCAAGGCGAAACCTTGGCAGGCGAAATCAGTTACTGGCGCAATACCCTGAAAGGCGTACCGCTGTTATTGAACATGCCGCTGGATCATCCACGCCCGGCAATACAAAACACCCATGGCGCCTTATACAAAACAGTGATTGATGGCACGCTTGCCCGGCAGTTGCGTGAGGTTTCTATAGCCAACCAGTCAACGTTGTTCATGACTTGCCTTGCGGCCTATCAGGTATTGCTGCACAAATATACGCACCAGGAAGATATCTGTGTAGGTATTCCACTGGCGGGCAGAAGCGTACCGGGCGTGGAAGACCTGATTGGCTTCTTTATCAACGCGCTGGCGATCCGTACACCGCTGCGCAGCAACCTGTCACTGGCAGAAATTATTGCCTCGGTAAAAGAAACCACGCTGTCAGCGTTTGCGCATGACCAGTTACCGGTTGAGATGCTGATCAACGAACTCGGCATCGAACGTAATTTATCCTTTACCCCGGTTATCCAGTGTGCGTTCAACATGATGTCGGCTGATGATGGTTTGTTGCCAACCGGTATCAATGAACTGTTAGACGATATAAGCATCGAAGCCATTGAATCTGATTCCGTCACGGCCAAGTTTGAAATCCTGCTCAGCCTGTTTGATGCCGGCAGCGATATGCAGTTAAGCGTGGAATACAACACCGATATCTACAACGCCTCTACCATCGAAACACTGGTTGGGCATTATATTGATATCCTGCAACTGTTTAGCCAGGCCACCGATAAACGCCTGTATGAAATCCGGCTCGGTGAACTGGCACTGCCTGAAGGTTATACACAGGCCTTGCCGCTCACCACCATGCAGCGCGATATCTACCTCGCCACACTGGCCAAACCCGACACGCTGGAAAACAGCCTGGGTTTCGCCTTTGCCATGCCGTTTGCGGTGGACATTACCCTGTGGCAAAACATCCTTCGCGAAATCACTGCGCAATACGCTATTTTGCGCGCTGACCTTATCCGCAACAAAGTACCGTACCAGGATATCGCCTATTTTGCCGTGTCGGATTCTGACGATATTGATTTCGACTTTCAGGACTGGAGCCATGAAACACTCGATAGCGCCACAATACAGCAGCGCCTCGATGCCCTGGTGGCCAAACCTTACGACCTCGCGGTTTCAGCGCGCGTCAGCCACACATTGATCAAGGTCAGTGCTACGCATTTCCATGCCACCATGGCCGCACACCACATGGTGCTCGATGGTTTTGCGGCGGTGTTGATCGGCACTTACCTGACCTCGTTGTATGAAAAACGTTTGGCGGGCGACAGTGACAGTAACAACACACCATTCACCATGGAAGACCATTTCGCGGCTTACATCAGTGAAAACCAGCAAGACTTTGATCGCCCTGATACTGTGGATTACTGGCAACAACAATTTGCCAGCGCCAGCGGTTTGCAATCTGCTCCAGTTAAACAAAATGGTGACAATGAAACCCGGCTGTTATCGTTGCCGATTCCGGTAGAACACTACAAGGCGATCCGCTCTTACTGCAAAACCTTCAGGATAACCCCGCCACTGTATTTCAAGTGCCTGTACGCGATCATGATCCAGCAGTACACGCGTGCAGAAAACAATTTTATCGTCACCGAATTCCAGGCCGGGCGTAACAAGCTCAACAAGGATTCGCTAGGCTGTTTCTATCACACCAACCCGACCCTGGTGGATATCAATAGTGTTACCGGCTCCATGGCCGCCCTCTTTGAATCAGCGCGTGAACAGCAAAAAACCATCCGCGATTATTTGCAGATATCGCACTTGAAACAGATGCAAATGATGCCGACATCGGGCGTTTACTTCTCCTATAACTACCTGATGATGCCGCACTTCAGCACCATGCTCGGCGAAGTGCTTAATGGTACACGTTACACACCCAATGCCGAAGGCGCGGTCGATTTGCGCGTACAGGCCTTTGGCGATGAACTGTGTTTCTGGCTGGCCTATAATACGCGCCTGTTTGATGACAACCATTTGCTGGAGCGCTTGTTGCACATCAGCCACCAACTGGTCGATGGCAATATTGTTAATGTCAGCGATATCGATTTTACCCTGCCGCAGGAAATCAAATCCCTCAGTGCAGCAGAACACACCGCCAAACTGGAATTGATGCCCTTGCAAATTTCCCTGCAAGCGCATTTCAGTCGCTACAACATCGCCGTGATCTGTGGCAAACAACGGTTAACTTACGGCGAACTGGAAACACAATCCAACGTGATTGCACAGCAACTGATTGCCGATGGTGTTACTGTCGGTGATCGTGTTGGTATTTGCATGGGCCGTCGCGTGGAACTGCTGGTAGCCATTCTCGGTGCGGTAAAAGCCGGCGCCTGTTATGTGCCGATGGATATCCATTACCCTGCTGAGCGCCTGGCTTATATGCTGCAGGATTCTGCTGCTTCTGTGCTCATCACCGAAAGCTGCATGCTCGATACCCTGCCCGCCACTAACGCCTTGCTGATGAATATTGACAGTGTTGATTTATCGGCCAAGGTTGCCATTCCGCGCGTGGCGATTGGCATGGATGACCTGCTGTACATGATCTACACCTCCGGCTCTACCGGTTTGCCCAAGGGAGCCATGGTTTACCATCGCGGTGAAGCCAACCTGCTGGCGTGGTATACCAAAGAATTCGGCTTTGGTACCAACGACCGCACGCTGGTGATGTCGGCCATCGGTTTCGACCTGACACAGAAAAACCTGTTTGCACTGTTGACTGTAGGCGGTACCGTGGTTTTCCCCAATACCGAACATTATGACGTGGATGCCTTGTTACGCTTTATTGAAGAACACGCTATCACTACCTTGAACTGCGCACCCTCGGCCTTTTACCCGCTGGTAGAACTGGGTGGCAGCAAAGCCATCGGGCAACTGCAATCCTTGCGCACCGTCTTGTTTGGCGGAGAACCGATCCATTTGAAACGCCTGGCACCGTGGATTGCCTCTAACGGATTTAATTGCTCGATAGTCAATATGTACGGCCCAACCGAATGTACCGACATCAGTACCTTCCATACCCTTTCGGCAAAAACACTGGCAGGTTTGGTGGATAGCGCGCTGACCGATGATTACACTTTCCCGCTGGGCAAACCGAATACCGGCGTTGCATTGTATGTACTCAATGACAACAACCAGCCTGTACCTAATGGACTGCCGGGCGAGTTGTGTATTGCCGGCACCAGTGTGGGCGCCGGTTACTGGAACAAACCTGAACTCACGGCAAAAGCCTTTATCCCCAACCCTTTTGCTAGCGGCGAACACGATAAAGTGCTTTACCGTACCGGCGACCTGGTCTATCTCGACATCAACTCTCTGGACATGGAACACAGCGAACCCTTGCTGTATTACATCGGCCGGAAAGACTTCCAGGTAAAACTGCGCGGCCTGCGTATTGAACTCGGCGAGATTGAACATGCGCTGCGCTCCATTCCTGCCACCCAGGATACCGTGGTACTGGTTGATAACGAACAATTGCTGGCGTTTGTACTCACTGACGAACAACACAAAAATAGCGGCATTGAAGGCTGGCGCGAAGTGCTGCTAGGCCAGTTGCCTGATTACATGGTACCGAAGTTATTGATAGCGGTAACAGCATGGCCATTAACGCCCAACGGAAAAATCGATAGAGCTGCACTGCTGGCACTCGATCGTCCCGATAATGCCACCCAATATGTAGCACCGCGCACTGCACTTGAAAAAGACATCGCCCAGCTGTGGCAGGAAGTACTCGGCATCGGCAAGGCCGGCGTGTTTGACAACTTCTTTGAAGCCGGCGGCGATTCACTGGCAGCCGTGCGTTTAGTGGCAGGCCTCGAAATCCGCTTCAATACCAAGCTGCCGGTTTCATCGTTGTTTGGTGCGCAAACCATTTCGCAACTGGCGCATATTATCAACAACCAGCTGGCACACTGGTCGCCGATTGTGCCGATTCAAGCGCAAGGTAACAAAACCCCGATCTTCGCCATCCATGCCCTTGGCGCGATGGTCTTGAGCTACGAACCTCTGGCGCGCGCGTTAGGCAAGGATCAACCGTTCTACGGCATACAGGCATACGGTTTTGAAGAAGAGCAGACGCCGTACACCGACCTCAACGAAATGCTGGAATTTTACGTGGCCGCCATTCGCCAGCAACAGCCACACGGCCCTTACCAGATTATTGGCCACAGTTTTGGCGGTGTGCTCGCCATCGAAATAGCACGCAAACTGCAATCGCTAGGAGAAACCGTGAAGTTTGTCGGCCTGCTCGATACCCAGCTGCCGATCAGTTATGCCGATACTGCGGTGGATGATGCACTGATATTAAAAACCTTTGCCGAACACAATTTTGGCGTAGTGGATATTCCGTTGCGCGCGATGCGCCTGATGAAACCCGACGTGATGATCAAGACCGTGGCCGAACGTTTCCACGGCGCCGTCACCGAAGAATTTATCCGCAGTGCGATTGCGATTATCCGCGGCTTCCAGCGCATGATGATAGGCTTTGTAATGCCGCCACTGGATGTGCCTGTTATCCTGTTCAAGCCGCAACAACAGGCCATGACTGGTGCCAAGGGCTTTATCGCCACACTGGCCGTCAGCCTGCGCCGCAAGAAAATGGGTTGGGAGGGCATTACCGAACGGGTGACAGTGATTGATGTGCCGGGTGACCACCATAGTATGCTGAAAGTGAATGAAGGGGATGTGCTCGTGCACACTATAAAAGAACACTGTAAAGACTAAAAATACCCTGGCTAGAATGGTACTTACTTACGCAGAAAAGCTTGATGAGATTAAGTCTCCCCTGTAAAACTTGGGAGATGTCGCGTTAGCGACAGAGGGGTAATAATCGAAAAATGACCCCTCCGGCACTTTGTGCCACCTCCCCTATTTTATAGGGGAGGCTATAAACATGCTATGTAAGCAGGCTAAGTAAGTGCCATTGTAACCTGATTTAGGTTTTGCTTTTTTGGAAACACATTATGCGATATCAAATGCACCACGATAACCCCTACCCCGCGCTGCTCGGTGCCAGCATTGTCATGCTGCTGATCGGCTTGCTGGTATTTGGGGCTTCGGGTCAGGATGATCCCTATATCACTTATGCTGTGGCGCAGGGTTTTGCCGAACACAATTCACTGGCCAATATTAATGGTGATGCTATTGAACAGGGATCCAGCATTTTGCATGTACTGTTACTCGGTGGTCTCACAAAATTCACCGCCTTTATTTCAACGGATTTTCCCGGTTTATTGCCTATTGCCCTGCCTTTGCCGGTACTTGGCATTATGGTTTCACTGTTGTTTGGCCTGTTGTGCCTGCCCCTCACTTACCGCCTGGCGCAACAGATGGATATCCGGCAACCTGCAATTCCGGTTTTTTTGCTGGCGCTGTCTACCGCTTTTACTTATTGGTCAATGGGCGGGCTGGAAACCACACTGACTGCTTTCCTGGTCTTGCATTGTGTATTGGCCAGCCAGCGCCTGATTAACCAGCATCCGATAACCAGCGATTATGTCTGGCTGTTTTTGCTGATTACAGCATTAGTGCTGGTGCGGCCGGAAGCCATTTTTGTGATGCTCGCTTTTAGTGTGATATCACTATTACTGTTTTTGACGGAAGAAACTGTACCTGTCAGCAAATTGCTGTTTATCGCCTTATCGGCCATGGTCGTTTTTTCAGTCATAGCCTTGTTTCGCCAGCACTATTTCGGCCAGTTGTTCCCGCAACCGGTGTATGCCAAAGCGGCCAGTTTCAATGTCACCAAAATACTGCATGGCCTGTTATATTTTCTCGCTTCCTTGCAACTGAGCATTATCATTTACAGCATTTTCCTGCTGAAGCCTTTGGCTTCCTGGCTGAAAAGGCAGGCTGTTGACAATACTGCGCTAACCCTTTCTGTCAGTTTTGCGGCAGCCTACCTTGCCTTCATTATTGCCTCGGGCGGCGACTGGATGGGTGGTGGACGCTTTTTTGTACCGGTAATACCCTTGCTGGTAGTGGTGTTTTGCCATTACCTGCAAAAAAGTTCCCGTTTCAAGGTTTACTGCATGATGTTATTTGGCTTGCTGGCACTCGAGCTGGCCGCGTTCAGCGAATTGCAGTCTACCGGTATGCCGGTTTACCAAATAGAGCGTTTCAAGCAATCGATTGCCGAGGCGCCAAACTGGGATGGCTATTCCTGGGCAGAAACCTCCAATCACATCCATGCTAACGACATTGCCTTGTTGCAGGCAATGAATCCTGTTGTCAAAAACGCCTTGTCTCACCAGGGTCGCGTGGTTATTTCCGGCGTACAAATGGGCATGATTCCCTATTTCCTGCATAAATCTTTTGGCGATGATGTCTATTTTGTCGATATGCGCGGCCTGACTACCCGACACATTACGCAGTGCCCGGTCTTTGCCGATGCCCCCAAATTATGGACCGGCATTTTTGTCGATTACCCGCATTATTTTGCAGCGCAGAAAGAAGGCACTTGTGATTTACCGACCCTGGATATTATCTATGAATTACAGAACCTGAATGCCGAAGATAATGCTGCCCGCCTGCAAGCGCTGGAGGACTATGGCTATCATGTGGTTTATCACCAGCTAACTAATATCCGGGGCGGCATTTTTGGCAAGAAAGAACTAAACTCTCCCTATATTATTGCTGTGAGTGACACGATTTACCGCCGATTACCGCCAGCATTACGCTTGGTAGAAAAAAAATTCCGTAACCATTAAGCATTTTCTTTATTGCTTCGGAGCTAGCCATGGATTCATCAACAAATAACAGTTCGCACATAGAATGGCTGGCAAGCTTATTTTGTGTGGTCTTGCTGTTTATCATCAGCATGGTGGTGTTTGGCCCTGCCGGCGATGACGATGGCCACATTACTTATACCGCCGCCAAGAATTTTGCTGATCACTGGCAGGTAACCAACCACAATGGTGAGTGGGTTGAACAGGGTTCCAGCCTGTTACATGTATTTTTGCTGGGCATTTTCTACAAACTTGCCGGCCTCACTCTATCCAATGTCAATATTGCTGCCATTGGCCCGTTGTTCAGCCTGTTTTTTGCAGGCCTTTGTGTGCCGCTCACTTACTCGATGGCTCGTCGCCTGCACATTCGCCAACCGCTGTATGCTTCATTGCTGCTAAGCCTGTCTACCGGTTTCACTTACTGGGCGATGGGCGGACTGGAATCCACGCTGGTGACAACGTGTGTATTGTATTACCTTTTTTCTGTCTATCACTTTATCCGTGAACACCAGCCGCATTATTTTGATGGTTATATGTTAACGTCGACGCTGTGTTTCCTGCTGGTGCGCCCGGAGTCGTTTTTTGTATTGACCACCTTCCTGATGTTTTTCAGTGCGCTACTGGTACTGCAAGGCAAACAGGCCATGCTCAACCGCACTGCCATGATTGCAGCTTATGCCATCATATTGTTTGCTGCGATTGCTGGCCTGCGTTATTCCTATTATGGCCAAATTTTTCCACAACCGGTTTACGCCAAGGCTGAAGGCCTGAGTCCGATGAAATTTGCCTCGGGCGTTTTCTATTTTGTGTATTCCGCCCAGCTCAGCCTTATCATCTATACACTATCATTGTGGGGCATCTTCAGGAAACTTGCCGAAGTATCACCGCACATTTTGGCAGCCTTCAGTTTTTGCCTTGCCTACCTGGCTTTTATTGTGGCCTCGGGCGGTGACTGGATGGCTGGCGGCCGTTTCTTTGTACCGATTATTCCGCTGTTAATCATCCTTACACTGTTTGTTTACCAGAAACACCCGCATTTCAAGAAACTGTTAGTCTTCATGGCAGCATTGTGTGTAGTGGAAATTACCGTGTTCTCGTTCAAGCTGTCTGCAGGCATGCCACCTTACGAAATGGCCAGTTACAAGGAACGGTACCCGGAAATTGACCGGCACGGTTTTGCCTGGTCAGAAACCAACAATCTTGTACATCTGCGCGACATACCTGTGATCAATGCACTGAACAGCATCATTGACACTTTACCGCCACAACAAAAGCCGTGGATTATTGCCAGCATCCAGATGGGTATGGTGCCTTTCCATTTACGCAACCGTTACCAGGAGCATGTGTATATTGTTGATATCCGCGGCCTGACCACCCAGCACCTGAGCCAATGCCCGGCGCTTTCTTCACGCGATAAAACCTGGTCGGGCATTGCCATCCGTTACCAGGATTATTTTGATGCCAGCGCCGAATGCAGCTTGCCACGCCCTGACATCATTTATGATTTATTAAATCGGCAACCGGAAGTGAATGCCGACCGGCTCGATACCATTCAACGCGAAGGTTATACGATTGTTTATCGCCAGCAAGGCAACCTGATGCCGGAGCATGGGCTGAAACGTGTTGATACCGATACTTTTATTGCGGTAAGCCCTGCTATATATGCCAAACTACCGGAAGCATTGCGCGATCGAAAAATCACTTTCGGCACATTCGATAAAAGCAATCCGGCGCCCTGATGTCAAAATCTTCCACGCCAATACCCGCGCAGAACCTCAGCCAGCAACAACTGCGCCTGTGGCTTGAATGCCAGACGAGTGACGGCAATGCTGCCTACCAGATGCCTTCAGCGGTACTGGTTAGCGGCAAGATTGATATCGCCGCCTTTACTGCGGCTGTAGATACAGTTATCCAGAGGCATCCCTTGCTGCATTGCCGCTTTCAGGAATTGAACGGTGCTGTACAACACATCGCCGACCAACACCCGACACTCGACCGGGTGCAAGCCGGATTTGCCGCCACGGATACAAATCGCTTGCACCAGTACATTGCCGAGTGGTGCGCACAAAACCTCAACATCGAAACCGGGCCACTGCTGCGCCTGCAACAGGCTGAATTGCACACTGCTGATGGCAAACCACAGTATTTGTTATTGCTGAATATTCACCACTTGCTCAGCGATGGCTGGTCTAACCGCTTGCTACTACAGGAAATGATTACACAGTATCTTCACCAGCAAAGTGGGACTGATACTCCCGTTATACTGCCCTCAGCGGATTATTTTTCTTATATCCACTGGCAACAACAGCAACTGCAAGAGGGGGCACTGGCAGAATCACTATTATTCTGGCAACGCGAATTAGCCGATATCGAAGCGCTGGTTTTTCCGGTTCAGCTATCGCCTGACATACCTGACGGCATTTCAACTTGCACTACCATTCTGCCTGTTACTGATGTTACTGCCTGCGCGCGGCAATGGCAGGTAACGCCATTTGCAGTGCTGCTGGCTGCCTGGCATTTAACGCTGCACAAATTGACACAACAAAAATGCTTTGCGGTGATGACGCCTTTTGCCAATCGCCAGCGCGAGGATTTTTTTACCACCTTTGGCCTGTTTGCCCAGGCACTGCCTATTGTTGCTGATTTTACCCGTCCGCAGGATTTACAAACGCTGGTACGCGATTGCCACAGCCGCCTGCAAATGGCTAACGCCCATAGCGAGGTGCCATTTGCCAACATGGCAGAACAATGGCAGCACGCCGGTAAAGGTGATCTGGCACAACTGTTGGCCGCTGCCATACATTACGACAATTCACCACTGCAACAACAGGTACAACAAGCCGGATTCAGCTGCGAGGTTTTATCACTGCCTGCGGCACCCACGAAGTTTCCACTGGCACTGAATATTCGCCACACCGACACACTGCACGCCAGTATTGAATATGATGCACAGCGTTTTTCGGTTGGTTTTATTGAACGCCTGGTTAATTATTACCTGCGTGCCCTGCAAACCATTATCGCACAACCAGCATTGGCGGTACGTGAGTTCAACCTGCTAACCCCGGCAGAACAACTGGCCATGCTTGGGCTTGGCGTGTGCGAAGATGCCTTGCTCAACTGCATCGGGCAAAACAACCATACGGAACATGCCCTGCCTGCTGTAGCTGCACTGCATAACCTGATTGAACAACAATGTCGCCTGACACCCAATGTTATCGCCGTCAGCTGTGATGACTACCGGTTAAGTTTTGCCGAACTAGAGCGGCAAGCTTCACAGCTGGCGAGCCACATCCTGCAGCACTATGGTACCGGTGGCATTATCGCCATCAGCCTGCCACGTTCGGCACTGGTGTCTGTTGCGTTGCTCGGTATTTTAAAAAGCGGCAATGCCTACTTGCCTCTGGATGCGCAATTTCCTGTAATACGCCTGCAACAGATTATTGACGAAGCGCAACCCGCCTGTGTGATAACCAGTGCAACATCGTGCGATATATTTACATCTATGTTGCCCTGCTTGCTGGCCGAAGACATTGGCAAACTGGCTGACATACCTTTTATTGCACCGGTTTCTGCCAACCCGCTTTTTAATGTGATCTACACTTCGGGCTCTACCGGAAACCCCAAGGGTGTTCGTGTTTTACAGCGCGGCATTATCAACCGCCTGTTGTGGATGCAGGCAGAATATGCGTTGTCGGCTAACGATGTTGTGTTACAGAAAACGCCGTTGACGTTTGATGTATCGGTATGGGAATTATTCTGGCCACTGCTGGCTGGCGCACGCCTTCATTATGCGCGACCAGATGGCCACCGCGATGTTGATTACCTGTGTGAGGTTATTGCCACACAACAGATCAGCACGCTGCATTTTGTGCCGTCGATGCTGGATATTTTTCTGGAGAATATCACGCATGGCGATATGCCATCACTGCAACGCGTTTTTTGTTCCGGTGAAACCCTGCACCAACGCCAGGTGATTCACTTTAACGAAAAACTGACGGGCGTGGCTTTGTTCAATCTTTATGGCCCGACTGAAGCCTCGGTCGATGCCAGTTATTTTAACTGTTCGTTTAAGCCAAACCAGTCACTCTCAGTATCAATAGGCAAACCCATCTGGAATACCCAGCTGCATATTCTCGACGGCACCTTGCGCCCGCTACCGCCCGGCTGTATCGGCGAACTATTTATTGGTGGCATGGGTCTTGCCGAGGGTTACCAGTCCAATGCCGCACTGACAGCCGAACGTTTTATTGATAACCCGTATTATCTTGATGATCACCCCTCAGCCCGGCTGTATAAAACCGGTGACCTGGCGCGTTACCTGCCCGATGGCAATATCGAGTTTATCGGCCGTAATGATTTGCAGGTAAAACTGCGTGGCCTGCGTATCGAGCTGATGGATATTGAACAACAGGCCTTGCAATATTCCGGCGTCAAGCGTGCCGCTGCGCTGATAGTCGGCGAACAGCTGTTATTGTTTTACCAGTGTGATGTGGCCATTAGCCATGCTGACTGGCGAGAATTCCTTGGTAAGTTATTACCGGGGTATATGCTGCCTAACGCTTTTATCGTTATTGCGGAATGGCCACTGACCAGCAGCGGGAAAACTGATCGCAAGGCATTAGGTCAACACTATCAACCGGCAGTTGATTACAGGCAAGCACAAACCGCCATTGAACAACAGGTACAAACTGTTTGGGAAAACTGTTTGGGGAAACCTGTCAGCACTACCACGAACTTTTTTGAGGCGGGCGGCCATTCATTACTGGCCATGCGAATTGTGGCGCAGTTATCCCAGACCTTCGATGTAAACCTGAATTTCCGTGATATTTTTACCTACAGCAACATTGAGAGCATGGCAGCCTATATCAACAGCCTGCCTAAAAATCGCGCCGCCATTCCTTTGGCTGCCGATGCAGAGCAATACCCGGTATCGTTCCAGCAACAGCGCCTGTTTTTATTCCAGCAGCTCTTTCCGCAATCGACGGCCTATCATATGCCGGTGGCCTTTGATATTCATGGCGCACTGGATGTGGCTGCCTTGCAACAGGCATTGGCAATTCTGGTGCAGCGCCATGCTGTTTTACATACCGTTTACAGTGCAGGAGATGAGCAGGTTTGGCAAAAACCCTTAAGTGACTATTCATGGAACGCCGCTTATGCCGACTTGTCAGGCAAACCGGCTGACCTTTATCAACTGGCTTGCAACCATGACGAACAGTTGTTTGACCTGCAACAGGATTTACCGGTACGAGCGTTAATCGTTAAACTGTCTGACCAGCATTACCTGTTCTGTTTTTGCCTGCACCATATTGCCGGTGATGCGCTGACACTGGATATCCTTGCCCGCGAACTGGCTGCGCTTTATCTCGCCTTATCGACGCAGCAGCTACCGTCATTAACACCGCTGCCGCTGCAATACCACGATTTTGCCAGCTGGCAACACTATCAGGCGCAACAGCAGGATTGGCAACAGCAACTGGCATGGTGGCAACACTACCTGAACGGCGTGCCGGAGCTACTCAGCCTGCCGCATGATCGCCCACGACCCTCAAAACAGTCTTATACAGGCGCGCAATGGCTGGGGGATCTCGATAACAAACTGGTTGAGCGCTTGCTGGCGTTTTGCCGCGCCCAACAACTGACACCGTTTATGGTACTGCTCTCTTGCCTGCAGGTTTTTCTAGGCAAGCTGGCGCAACAAAATGATGTGTGTGTCGGCGTACCAATTGCCGGACGTGACCATCCGGGCCTGGCTGCCCTTGCCGGTTTTTTTGTCAATTCCATTATCCTGCGCAGCCAGTTGCCAGCGAATCCTACTTTTGCGGATTTTTTACAGCAACAGAAAATCGGTATTCTCGACGCTTATGCACACCAGGATATTCCTGTAGAAAGCGTATTAGCCAGCCTCGGCTTTATACGCAGCACTCGCCACAATCCTGTAGCGCAGGTGGGTTTCAACTTTTTGCAGGATAGCGGCAGTGAAGCCTTGTCACTGGCTTTGCCTGGCTTACAGGTAACACCGCTACAAACACCGGTGAATACTGTCAAATATGAGATGACATGGATTTTCTACCGCCACGATGCCGGCATCCGGCTGGCGATTGAATATAATACCGACCTGTTTAATGACAGCACGATCAGCGACTGGGCAGGCCACTTCCAGACGCTGTTGTTCAACACCCTCGCAGAACCATCAACCCCACTGCAAGCCTTGCGATGCCTTACTGATAGTGAAACCCGAGATCACATGCAGCAGCATTTTTCACCACTGCAAACCTGTTATCCCCTTACCTCTACACAACGCGATATTTATCTCGACAGCCTGTTATTCCCGCACAAGCGCCATAACCAGCTGGGGTTTTTAACCCATTCCACTACACCGCTGGATATCGCCGTATGGCGCGATGTTCTGCAAGCATTGTATAACCATGCCGACACCCTGCGCGCGCGCATTGTCCGTACGCATCATCCGTTACTGGAACTGGCCGAACAGGTGATTGCACCCATGGGTGACTTGCCGGCTTCATGCCTGACTTATATCAACCATGGTGATGCCAGGCTGGATGAAGCCGCCAAACAGCAGGCCAGTGATGCCGCACTATTTTCGCCTTACGCAGAAACTGATCCACTGTGGCGCGTGTTTATCCACGAATTTTCCGGCCAGAATTATTTGTTTATCCTGGCGGCGCATCATGCGATGTTTGATGGTGTCAGCATCCAGATGCTTGGCCGCCTGATCAAGGGCAATTACCAGAAACGCGTGGAAGGCAATGCGCCTGATTTTCCGGCCAACAATTACGTCGATTTTGTGCAGCAACATCGCCTGCATTGCGACAGCGCAGCCAGTTATCATTTCTGGCAATCGCAAGCTGCCACACTGCAACCGTATCTTGATTTTCGCCCGCTGCTGGCTGGGCAGCCTGATGGCTTTAGTGATGGCCTTACCGATGCCTTTAGTGATGGCTTTGCCAGTATTGAACAACAGCTCGATACTGCCGACTGGCAGGCAGTGCAGCAGTTGTGCAAAACCCTGCGCAGCTCGCCTACACTGTTTTTCAAGGCCGTGTTTGCACTCGCCATCAAGGCCTGGCATCGCATGGACGGCCCTTTTTGTTTTACCGAAGTGGTACTGGGGCGCGACAAGGCTTTTTATACCACGCAGGGTTTGTTCTTTGAGCAACAGCCGAACATTATCGCACCAGATGTAATCCACCCTGATAACACACTTGATCAGCTGCTGGCAGCGCTGCGCCAATACCGCAAACAGATAGCGCCCTTCACCCCGGTTTCCCTGCACCTGCAACACCAGCTGTTGCCTGTACCTGTACCCTACCTGTTCAATTTTTATATTATGGAAAGCGCCACCCCGTTTTTTGGCAAGCTGGAACGCATCGAACACCTGATGCCCGAAATGGATCATGCCGTAAACTGTATTGTGAAAGTGATAGATGACCAGCTGCATGTGCAACTGATGTATAACCGCTCGGAACTGCAAGGCGACGATTTCCTGGCACTGTTGATGGCTATTATTCACCAATGCCTGCAAGGAAAAACCGTTATAGCCGACTTGCTGCCTTCGGTGGCAGAAACACCTGCAAAACGCTTCAGCCTGCCAACCACAAGCAAACCAAAAAATATTTTACACAAAACCCTGCGCGCATCTGCATTTAACACCCCTGCCTTTAACACCCCTGCCAATAACACCGAACAGCAACTGCTGGCCATCTGGCAGGAAGTACTGGGTCGCGACGATATTGGCGTTGATGATAATTTCTTTGAACTCGGCGGTCATTCATTGCACGCCATGCGCATTGCCAGTCGCCTGCGCGAAGAATACGCTCTGGAATTACCGTTAGAGGCTATCTTCCATACCCCGACGATTGCCGCGATTGCCCTGGCCTGGCAACAGAGTCAAACATCCTCCAGCAAGCTGCCGCCGATCAACAAGGCCGCTGCCAGCGATGTCTATCCGCTTTCGCATGCACAAAAACGCCTGTGGTTTCTGACACAAATCGATGAGGCTAACCTCGCTTACAATATACCTGCCGCCTTGCGCCTTGATGGCCCGCTTGACAAACCGGCATTGCAAAATGCACTTCAGGCCTTACTGGAACGCCATACCTTGTTACGTTCAGTGATTGATAACAGCCAGGGTTTGCCACAATGGCGCGTGCAAGCTGCCGACAGCATTGCGCTGGAAGAAATTGATTGCCCCCATGATGCTACACAAACCTGGTTACACGACACCATCAATGCCGAAGCGCAACAACCGTTCTATATTCATGGCCATGTTTTATTGCGCATGAAGCTGCTGGCACTCGCGCCACAGCAACATGTGTTATTACTTACCCTGCACCACTTGCTAGGTGATGCCCAATCATTGTTGATTATTGCGCGTGAACTGGCTGCGTTGTATACCGCCTTTCATCACCGGCAAGCGAATCCGCTACCCGCACTGCCACTCCAGTTTAGCGACTACAGCTACTGGCAGCAGGAATTATTGCGCAGTGAACTCATTCGTGAACAGCTCGCTTACTGGGTCAGTGAACTTGACCAGGCACCACCACTTTTAGGCTTGCCGTTAGACAGGCCAAGGCCAGCACTGCAAACCTTTCATGGTGCGCAACTGGCTTTTAGCATTGATGCTGATCTTACCGAAAAATTGCAAGCCATGGCACGCAACCATGGCGTTACGTTGTTTATGCTGTTACTGGCCAGCTACCAGTTACTGTTGTCGCAGTTATGCCAACAACGCGATGTTTGTGTTGGCATTCCGCGAGATGGACGCACACGGCGCGAACTGGAACCACTGGTGGGCTTTTTTATCAATGCGCTGGTGATACGCACGCGACTGGATGCCAACTATTCGTTGAGCGAATTGCTTCTGAAAGTACGCGATAAAACCCTGTTAGCCTTTGCCAACGAACTGGTGCCTGCCGAACAGGTGATGCAAGCGCTGCATATTGAACGGCAATTGCAATTTATGCCGATTGTGCAGGCCGCGTTTAATTACCTGAATGCCGATGAAGTACCATCAACGTTTAATCTTGACGGTTTGCAGGTGGGTTTTATTGAACAAGAAATCGTGAGCGCAAAATTTGAATGTTTATTAACGGTGGTTGATCAGGCAAGCCAATTGCAAGCCAGTTTTGAATACAATACCGACCTGTTTGATACTGCTACTATCGAACGTTTCCGCGATAGCTGGCTGTATTTGCTCACAGAATTAACACGCCATCCCCATGCCCATATCAACCAGCTACGCTTGCCCGGCCAACAGGCCGCCGAGGAGATTATTTGCCTGCAAGGTGAGCCAGCCATCGAGAGCTTCGATTTCATGCAGGCCATTACTGCACAATCTGCATCGCATCCTGATGCCATGGCGTTTATCTGTGGCAATAAACACTTAAGCTATGCAGAGCTCGATTGCGCTGCAAATGCAGTTGCGCATCACTTATTGTCGCAAGGTGTACAGCGGGGCGATCGTATTGCTATCCTGATGCCCAACCGCGTGGAATTGCTGCCTGTCATTCTCGGCGCAGTGAAAGCCGGCGCCTGTTATGTGCCGATGGACGTGAATTATCCGGCTGAACGCCTGCGCCATATTCTCAAGGATGCAGCACCTGCGGTATTGATTACTGAACAGCATTTTCAGCAACAATTTTACCCTGATCCTGATTTTGCCGCTGATATTGCTATCATGGATATCGATACGCTTGATTTATCTGCTACCACTGCACCTGTCAATACCAATCACGGCGATCTTGACCTGCTTTACATGATCTACACTTCCGGCTCTACCGGTTTACCCAAGGGTGCTTCAGTGTATTATCGCAGCGAATCGAACTTGCTGGCATGGTACACCAAAGAATTCGATTTTAATTCATCGGATAAAACCCTGGTGATGTCGTCCCCCGGTTTTGATTTAACGCAGAAAAATCTGTTTGCATTGCTGACTGTGGGTGGCACGGTCGTGTTGGCGGAACAGGGATATTATGATGTTAAAACCCTTCTCGATACCATTGACCAGTACGGGATTACCACATTAAATTGTGCGCCTTCCGCTTTTTACCCGCTGGTTGAGTCTTGTGATGCTGAGTCACTACAAAAATTGCGCTCATTACGCACTGTATTGCTCGGCGGCGAACCTGTACAGTTAAAACGCCTGTCCGCCTGGTTAAACGCGCCTATTTTTAATTGTTCTATGGTGAATATGTATGGCCCGACTGAATGCACCGATATCAGTGCGTTTCATACACTGGCACCACAACAACTTAAAAAACTGTTCGCCGAAGGCCAGGCCAATGAGTATATTTTCCCGCTTGGTAAACCCTGCGCCGGTGTTTCCTTGTATATCCTCAATGATCAGTTACAATCTGTAGCGAATGGCCTGGCGGGTGAACTCTGTATCAGTGGCATCAATCTGGGTGCCGGTTACTGGCAACAGGCTGAACTCACTGCCAACGCCTTTGTACCTAACCCTTTTGCTACAGGCGAACATGACCGGCTACTTTATCGCAGTGGCGACCTTGTGCGCCTTGATCGTGATGACGGCTTGCTGTATTACCTCGGCCGCAAGGATTTCCAGCTCAAATTGCGCGGGCTGCGTATTGAACCCGGTGAAATTGAACAGGTTTTGCGTTCACTGCCTGCCATTCTTGATGCAGTGGTTTTGCTTGATAACAGTCAATTGCTGGCGTTTGTTCTTACCGATGAACAACATAAGTCCGACGGCCTCACTGGCTGGCGTGAATACCTGTTTAACCGGCTACCCGATTATATGGTACCGAACCTGTTGATTCCCGTTAGTTCCTGGCCATTAACGCCCAACGGTAAAATCGACAGGCAAGCCCTGCTGGATTTGCCAAGGCCTGCATCGGCAGCGCTGTATATAGCACCGCGCACTGCCATTGAGGAAGATATCGCCATGCTATGGCAGGATATTCTCGGCATCGACAAGGCAGGGGTTTTCGATAACTTCTTTGAAAGTGGCGGTGATTCGCTGACAGCATTGCGCTTGCTGGCTGCACTGGAAAAGCATTTTAATGCCCGACTGCCGGTAGCATCGTTGTTTGGCGCACAAACGATTGCCCAGCTTGCGCTGGTGATTAACAGCCGCTTGTCTGACTGGTCACCCATTGTACCTATCCAGCCACAGGGCAGCAAAACACCGATTTTTGCGCTTCATTCACTCGGCGCCGTTGTATTAAGTTATGAGCCATTAGCTCGTGCATTAGGCAATAACCAGCCTTTTTATGGCATACAGGCTTATGGCCTTGAGGAGGGGCAAACACCTTTCTCCAATCTACATGATATGCTCGAATTTTACGTTGCCGCTATCCGCCAGCAACAGCCACACGGCCCCTACCAGATAATTGGCCATAGCTTCGGTGGTATATTAGCGATTGAACTGGCACGCGCGTTACAGCAACAAGATGAAACCGTGAAGTTTGTTGGTTTGCTGGATACCCATATACCAAGCCGTTATACGGAAATGGCTGTTGATGACGCACAAGTCATCGACATGATCCATGAACAGTTCCATGGCCTGGTATCAGAAGAGTTTAGCCATCGAGCCATTTCGGTAGTACGCGGACTTCATTCGATGATGACCGCCTTCCAGATGCAGCCCATCGATAATATTCCGTTGCTATTATTTACCCCACAGGATTTGACAGCGAAATTGCAGGGCTTGGCATTGAATATCAGCCAGCGGCGGGTCATCAAAACTCGTGGCTTTGAAAAAATAAGTAATGACATTAAAGTCATTGCGGTGCCGGGTGATCATTATTCGCTGTTGAAGGTGAATGTAAATGATGTGCTGGTTGAGACATTGAAGTTGGCTATTGGCTATAAAACATGATGCCGAATACTACCTTGCCAACTGACATCGCCGACCCTGCCAAACGAGTGCCGGAATTTCGAGCCGACATCAACGGCTTGCGGGCTTGGGCAGTTATTGCTGTTATGTTATACCATTTTGGCATCCCGGGATTTAATGGTGGATTTATTGGGGTCGATGTTTTTTTTGTGATCTCGGGATTTTTAATGACCGGGATCATTGTTAATGGACTTGAAAAAGACCCTAACCATTTTTCTGTTGTACACTTTTACATGGCTAGAGCGAGGCGCATTCTTCCTGTGTTGATTGTGTTGTGTGCTTGCCTAATGCTGGCTGGATGGGCGCTGATATTACCGTTTGAATATAAGGAATTGTCAACACAGGTATTATATTGCCTGAACTTTTTAAGCAACTTTCTTTTTTGGCAGCAAGGTGGTTATTTTGAAGTTGGGTCACATGAAAAATGGCTGCTCCATACCTGGTCGCTTTCTGTCGAATGGCAGTTTTATTTATTATTACCAATTTTACTACGGCTTCTATGGAAAATACGAGCTAACCGGCACTTTCTAACTCTATCAATAAGTTTTATATTCTTTTTATCTTTTATCCTTTGTACGATTGTTACCGATTATAAACCTGATGCTGCTTTTTATTTGTTACCCACAAGAGCCTGGCAAATGCTTGCTGGAGGACTGGTTTTTCTGCACGCTGATGTTTTTACATTAAAAGACCGTTCAAAAAAGATAGTTGAGTTAATCGGTTTTTTACTGATTATCATTGCAATACTGATTTTTGACATTTTTACACCTTGGCCAGGATGGCATGCAGCACTCCCTGTCACTGGTGCAGTTTTTGTATTGATCTCTGCCCAGCATGACTCCCTTTGGAGCAATAACCGTCTGGCACAATGGCTAGGAACTCGCTCATATTCCATTTATCTTTGGCACTGGCCGTTAGTGGTTGCGCTTTTTTATAGGCAAAAACACCACGATCCACTTATGGTGACAACTGCTATTTTATTAACAGTGTTTATTAGCCATCTCTCTTATTCCTTTATTGAGAATCCAGCGCGTAAAAAACTGGCCGATCAAACCATCATAAGAAATATTTTATATCTGGTTGCCGCGATTATCGTTACCGTTTCTATTGGGCAAATTTCCCAACCTATTAACGAACAAATCCGTTTTATTGAAGCTGAACGATGGAATCGTAATACACGCACCAGGGAATGCCTGGTGTGGCAAGGAACCTGGTTCAAAAAATGTCATTATGGTGGCTCTAAAAATACAGTGATTTTATTGGGTGATAGCCATGCCAATGCCGTTGTTTCTTCTATTCACAATGCCTTGGCAAAAAATGATTCCGGTTTACTCCAGTTAACTTATGCCGGCTGTCCAACCATTAAGGGTAGCATTGAGCTCGCCTTCGGAAATATGTGCCATCTATTCAACGACTGGGCTTTTCAACAAATCCATTCGATGCCCGCAGATATCCCGCTCATTATTATTAACCGGTTAACCTGGGCTGCATTTGGAGGGGTGTTGGATATCCCACCCGGACCACATGTTTATTTTTCCACACATCATAAAAAAACGACCCCTGAATTTTTACAGGAATTCCGCCAGCGTTTTCTTGACACAACCTGCGAATATGCCAAAGAACGAACCGTGTACTTAATGCGCCCTTTTCCTGAAATGATGGTTAAAGTACCCCGTGCACTGGCCCAGGATCTAAAGCTTAATCACCAGAGTGATATCCATATTTCAATCAACGAATACTACCAACGTAATGCTTTTGTACTGGCTATACAGGATGATGCCGTTAAACGCTGTGGTGTTAAAATCCTTGATCCCTTACCTTATTTATGCACTAACGATAAGTGCATGGGCGTTAAAAATGATTGGCCGCTGTATTTTGACGACAATCACTTGAGTGAATTCGGCAATCAATTATTAATACCGCTTTTTACACCAATATTTGGTGTTAAAGCTGAATAATGGTTTTTCATTGTGGATCATTTACAAGTCAGAACATGATTGTTTCCAAAATTTTGGTATTATTGATCGGCAGATTTATAGCACTAACCCAGACAAAAAGAGCAGGCTTCAAATTTTCCAGGCTAAAATAATTAAATGTACAATATTTTATGAAAGGTAAAAAATGACTAACACAATCATCTTAGGCGTCGGCATCACAGGGGCATGGACAGCCTACCTGCTGGCACAACAATGCATCAAGGCCACCATCATTGGCAATAACGAAGCCAATATGGCATCACACATCAATCCCGGCGGTATTAACCCGCTGCACGGTCTAGGCATTCCTGGCGTGATGGAAGTAGTACATGATAATTAACGGGCTTGATGAATCAAGCCCCTACAGATTCATCCCGGAAACTGTAGGGGCGCAATTTATTGCACCCTTCGATGTGATCGTAGGGGCACAGCATGCCGCGCTTCTACAAATGTCTGTTATACCAATATGGAATCTTTTGGTGAATATAAAGGATAAACAATGAAGAAAATTAAATCGCTAAAGTCATACTCCCTCTTTAATTATTTCCAACAAATTACTCGCGCTTTAGTGATATTGTTCCTGTGTATCTTTACGACGGGTTGCGATGAAAACAAAGAAACTGAGCACAATAAAAAAAATGCCGATAATGCAAAACCAAATGTGAAATACAGTACCTTTGAAAAAGATGGGAAAAAGTATGTCAGTTATGATTTTGGTAAGGCTGTTTTTACTGTAGATGGGCTAGACCTTAATTCACTGGATGATAGTTCAGTTGAAATGCGATGGTTTTGGCCTGGGCTAATACCTATAGCTGCCAGAGGAAATACAGGTGAGGATACCAGTAAGTATTCAGAGGTCAGAATTCTTGTAGATTTTTCTGATGTTAATCATTACAAGGACGGAAATGATTCCAGAGAATTATGGGATAAACATATTTGCAAATCTGAAGTCAGCCAGAAAAATAAAATATTTTGGTGTGATACGGAGGTGCAGAGTGATCTGCCAGGCTTTAAAAAATATGGCAGAGAGTTAGATAAAACGCGGCAGTTTTATTTGTCGACTACGTATGTTGCTGATCCTGATGGCGCTAAAAGTCCACAAGGTAAACCGGTAGTTTTAATCTGCGAAGATAAAAGATATTTACGAACTCAGCATAAACCCGTTGATCTTGATTGTTATACAACCTTTCAATATTACCAAAAAATTTCAATAGCAGTTTTGTTTCGTGGTGATGTGGTTCCGCAATGGCAGGAACTCATTTCCCAGGTCGATACGTTTTTTAAAACCAGAATACAGGAGAAGTAAATTTTGATTTTCCAAATTTTAGAAGCCGAGATTGATTCACCTGACATTATAAATATTTTCATAGAGAAGAATCATGATGTTAGACAATAATCATTCACAACCCTACATCATAGGCGGCGGCATTACCGGCGCATGGACGGCCTACCTGCTGGCCCAACAGGGTATATTGGCGACTATTATCACCAATAATGAAGCCAATATGGCCTCACACATTAATCCTGGCGGCATTAATCCGTTACATGGCCCCGGCATTCCCGGGGTAATGGAAGATTTCAGCATGCAGGCCTATCAGCTACACCTTGCCCATTGGGATAACATCCAGCGCTTATCAGGTATCAATTTTGATGGCCGTATCATTGAACGTATATTGCTCGCCTTCAATGAAACAGAAAAACAACAACTGGTCGACAATAAAACCCTTTACGATACACACCATGGCTTTTCGGCACACTGGCTAAACCCCGCAGAAATTTCTGCAGAAGATACTCGCCTCACCCGCCATGCCGTAGCGGGATTATATACCCGGGGCAATGCAACGGTTGATGCCGAACTTTATACCCAAGCGATATTGTTAGCTGCGCAAGCCCTGAGCGCCAATGTTGTCCATGATTCTGTGACTTCTCTGTCGGAAAAATCGGGAAGTTATACTATGGCCTGCAGTAGTGGTCACCGTTTTTCTGCAAACTGCGTGATTGTTACCAACGGCGCGCGTGCGCGCGATTTACTACAACCGCTTGGTCTTGATGTACCAGTGAAACCTGTGAAGGGCGAATTACTGCTACTGGAAATCAGCGACAAGCCTTTTGCCTTTGACATTACCTGCGACAAGGATGGCCTGTACCAATACAAGGACAACCTGTATTGGCTCGGCGGCACGCGTGAGGATATCGGTTTTGACTTTTCCATCTCTACCGCCAGCGCCGACCACATGCTCGATAATGCCGCCATGCTGGTGCCGGGCATCCGCAATTATCCGATAAAAGGCCATTTTGCTGCCATGCGCCCGGGTACGCCTGATGGCTTGCCCATTGTCGGCAGGCTGAAACCGTACCATAACCTGTTTATTGCTACTGGCGGAGGCTCAAAAGGCATGTTGTGGAGTGCAAGTATGGCGAATACCATAGTAAAATTACTGGTCAATGAGACTGATGACCGGGCCTGTGCATTTATTTCGCCCGCTCGTTTTTTACCAAATTAACAAGGATTTATAACATGGGTCAATTTTCACTGGTTTGCAGTAACTGCGGTGCTGTACAAACCAAACCCTACAGCCCGTTTTGCGAAAAATGCAACCAGATGACCGAAGTCGAGTTTGATCTTGCCAAGGCGGAATTGCATGAATCTACCAATCCCTATATCCGTTTTTATGATCTGATCCCGGTGAAGGATAAAAACCTGTTACCGAAAGATGCCGTTTACACTCCCACCGTGCACGCCAAAAAACTGGGTGAATTGTTGGGCATGAAAAAACTGTACCTGAAAAATGAAACCACGCTGCCGACCGGCACCACCAAATATCGCATGGCGGCAGTATCATTGCCTTACCTGTTTGAAAGCGGGGTAAAACATTTTTGTACTTCATCCACCGGCAACAGTTCTACCGCTTATGCCCAGCTGATGACCAACATCCCCGATTTAAAAATGTCGCTATTCACCGGCTCGGAATTCCGCAACCGCGTAAACTATGCCACCAACCCGCAAATCCACCATTATGTATTGCGGGATGGCACCTTTGTTGAAGCGTTTGATTGTGCTGCCAACTTTGCCAAGGAACATGAGCACACCAGTGAGCGCGGATTTTTTAACGTAGGCCGCCGCGAAGGCTTGAAGCTGGCTTTTTTTGAAGCTACCGACCAGATACCGGAGCCGATTGACTGGTATGTACAGGCAGTTTCCAGCGCGATGGGCGTGTATGGCACTTATAAGGGCGCAAAAGAGCTATTGGCGATTGGCCACATCAGCCAGCTACCGCATTTACTGTGCGTACAACAGGAAACCTGTGCACCCCTGGTCAATGCCTGGCGCGCCAATGCCGACATCATTACGGATGAACATATCGTGCTTAACCCGGTGGGCATTGCCAAGGCCATATTACGCGGTGACCCTTCACGGGTATATCCGTATATGCGCAAAATAGTACAGGAAAGTGCCGGTGATTTTACCGACGTTTCAGAAGCGGAAATCCGTGAGGCCCAGAAACTGGTGAAAGAACTGGAAGGCATTGATATCTGTTTTTCAGCCTCTGCCGCTGTGGCCGGCCTGATGAAAGCTGTACGTGCCGGTCGCGTACCGAAAGAACACTGCGTCATGATCAACCTTACCGGCAGTAATCGCGAAAGCGATGAAGTGTCTGACGATATTACCGTGCTCGATAAAATTCATGGCCAATGGCAAGTGGCCGCCAACCAGACCTTGTAGTTATGAAGACATTACCCGATTTATATAATCAAACTGTGGGTGAAGCCATACGCATCACGGCACAACAATATCCTGCACATATAGCACTTCAAGACAATCATGGCAGTTACACCTATAGCCAATTACTGCAATACAGTGCCGGCATAAGCAATACACTGCTCGCCAATAACACTGCCGTCGGTGATCGTGTAGTTTTGCTGCTTAATCAAGGCAAGGCTGCCGTTGCCGCTATGATCGGCGTGTTAGATGCCGGCGCCTGCTTTGTTCCAATTGATATCAAGGAACCGGCCGAACGCCTGCAATACATTATCCAGGATTGCCAGCCACGGTGTGTAATAACAGATTCTGCCAATTTCTCCGTAATCAATAATACTCTACCAAAAACACTGATCATCAATATTGATGATATATCTGTAAGTGATGCTGTCTCTCACCAGCCGCAGTTAACCCCGGATAGCGCCGCCTACATTTTTTATACCTCTGGCTCTACCGGCAACCCTAAAGGTGTTTGCCAGAATCACCGTAATGTTCTGCATTTTGCCAATACCTACGCCACTACGTTAGGCATTGCCCACAATGACCGTTTGTCGATGTTATATTCGATGAATTTCAGCGCCTCGAACATGGATATTTTTTCTGGTCTTCTACGGGGCGCGACGGTGTGTTTTTATGATTTGAAAAATCGCGGCTCTGCCGATCTGGAACAATGGTTGAACGATGAAAAAATTACTGTGTTGCATACCGTGCCCAGTGTTTTTCGCCATTTGCTCAATAATACGCATGCCGGTCATGTCTATAGCGCTATCCGTGCTATCGATCTTGGCGGCGAAGCGGTTTATAACAGCGACATACCGTTACTGAAAACCTTTTTTACGCCTGAGTGTATCTGTTTTAACCATCTTGCTGCCACCGAGGCCAGCGTGATAGCACAACATAAAATTGACACCAGCAAAACCTACAGCAAAGGTTTACTGCCCGTTGGCCCTGCCGCAGAAGGCATGTCCATCAATGTAGTCAATGCCCAGGGTGAAAATGCCGCCATTGATGAAGTCGGAGAAATCATTCTCGAAAGCGATTTTTTAAGTACAGGTTACTGGAATCTCCCCGAGCAGAGCAGCAAGGCATTCGGCCTGTCGATTAACGGCAAGCGCAACTACCGGTCCGGTGATCTCGGCTTTTTTGATAGCCATGGGAATTTGAATTATGTCGGCCGCAATGATTTCCGCGTAAAGATTAACGGGCAAACCATTGAGCTGGGCGAAATTGAAGCTTGCCTGATTGCCCTGCCGGACATTGATGAAGCCATTGTGATTGCCCATCAAGACAATGAAGAATCTGATAAAGTGTTGATTGCTTTTTACCTTACCCAGACTGCCTCTATCAGTTCGACCCAGTTGCGCAGCGCACTCATGAATACGCTGCCCGGCTACATGATTCCTACGCATTTTATATTGCGTGAAACTTTCCCGACGACATCTACCGGCAAGATTGACCGTAAGAAACTGCTACCTGAAACGCATGAGATTAGCTTGTCTGCTACAGAAATCCATGCACCCGAAACTGCCATGGAGAAAAATGTCGGCTTAATATTTTCATCCTTGTTAAAAACCGAACTGGTCGATAAAAACAAAACTTTTTTTGAGCAGGGCGGCAATTCTCTTCTGGCAATGAATCTGGTGATGTTGCTGGAAAAAAACTATCAGGTGGATATTCCACTGGAACTGATTAACAACAATGCGAGTATTGCCAATATTGCATTGTATCTTGAAGAGCAAATTCTTCTGGGCAAATCCAGCACTCCTGAAGAACAGCCAACTAACAGTTCACTTCTGGTACCTTTAAAAATTCACGACAAACCTTATAGCCTGTTCCTGGTGCATGGCCGTGATGGGCACGCTATGGTATCACCGCATTTCTCCGAGTTGCTATCCGCTAACCATTCCTTGTATGCCATTCGAGCTCGTGGCCTGAAACACGGCGAAAAGCCCGGCCTGAATATTGAAGGCATGGCGGCTGATTACATCCAGGAAATTCGTAACGTACAACCTGAAGGCCCCTACTATATCAGCGGCCTCTGTGCTGGCAGTGTCATTGCGTTAGAAATGGCCAAGCAGTTAACACGTATTGGGGAATCGGTAGCACCTGTTATCCTGTTTGACCCGCCTTTACGTACCTTGAAACAAACCCCTTTGGTACAGCGACGGGATCTGGTACGCGAGATGTATCAATCCTTGCGCCAATTCAAAATGGAAGATTACCAGGCTCTGGCAAAAGGCCTTGAAACGCGTATCCGTGATGGCAAGATTGATCTCGACCTCACAGATGAACAGGCACTCGGGGCAACGGCTCATGTAGTCATAGGCATGAATATCGCCATGAACACTTACTTGCCACACCCCTATGAGGGAGTGGTATTAATTTTATGCAGCAAGGAGCGTTTTGAAAATAAGCGCCGGTTTGGTGATACGTTGATTACCGGAAGAATGAAGCATTTTATTGTCGGGCAAACCCATGATGACGTGCTGGACGCCAAGAATCCCCATTTTATTTCCGCACTAAAACAATGTCTTAATATTCTGGGTAACAGGCAAGATGGGAACAGGCCGCAATGAATAATGCCATCCGTTTTTTTGTGGTGCCCAACTGTATGGATGCAGGAAGTAGGACAACGCAGGAGTGCAAGCCGAGAAGTCGCGCTAGCAACGCAACAGAGGGGTAAAACCGGAAATGGCCCCTCCGGCACTTCGTGCCACC
>CAZTZY010000023.1:0-32815 GCA_964617765.1 uncultured Spongiibacteraceae bacterium | reverse complement strand
TGCCGTATTTGTTGGTTTTCGGCCGCAAGCCTTGTTGTGTTTCTGCGGATGCCCATGGATATTTGATAAATGCTGCCAGCGTGGCGTAGGTTAAACGCATGCCACCGTCAAACTGGTAATATTCACTGGTGGTGAGAATACGCAGACCCTGGGCATTGCCTTCAAAGTTTTGCAAATCAGTTTTTTGCTGCGGTTGCAAACTGGCAATATAAGGCTCGCCTTCTTTCATGAACCAGTTTTTGATGGCCTCTTCACCGGTATGGCCAAAAGGCGGATTGCCGATATCGTGGGCAAGGCAGGTGGATTGCACAATATCACCCAAATCTGTCGGTAATATATTTTTGGGCAAACTTTGGGCGGCGCGCAGTGCTTCGGCAATTCGAATGGCGAGTGTGCGCCCGACACAGGCTACTTCGAGGCTGTGTGTCATACGATTATGGATATGGTCGTTAGCGGCCAGTGGATGCACCTGGGTTTTGCGCGCCAGACGGCGAAATGCCCCGGAAAAAACGATTTTGTCATGGTCGGAAATGAACGGTGAACGGCCGGGCTCCTGTTTGGCAGGTTTTCCGGTTAAGCGTTCGGCGCACAGCAGATTTTCCCAGGACATACTCATTGTTTTTATTTTCCTTTCTACGGGTCAGGCTTTTACTATAGCCATTTTGGAGAAATTAGCATCCCCAACCTGTACAGACGTTGCATGCAACGTCTCTACCCATTCAGGGTTATCGGACTGAAGACCGACCTACTGGGCGTTTATGTAATGATTATCGGCATTCTTGACGTGTTTAAAAAGGGAAATGCCGGCTAGCTGCTGGCGAGTATATTTGTTAAGTTTACTTATTGGATGTTTTTTATTGATGCGAGATGGCTTTATGTTTACACCCGATCAATTTGTCGCCCACCGTGGTTATACGGCACATTATCCGGAAAATACCCTGACCGCCTTTACCGCTGCCATCAGGGCTGGTGCCACACGCATTGAACTGGATATCCAGTTCAGCAAGGACGGCATTCCGATGATTTATCACGATATGGAATTACTGCGGGTAAGTGGTAAAACGGGCCGTATTGTTGATTATACGGCTGATGAGCTGGTTCTTTTCCAGGCTTATGAGCCCGAAAGGCTTGGCTTCGCCTTTTTGGGCGCTCCCATCAACAGGGCAGAAGAACTGGTGCACCTGATGAAAATAAAAACATCAGTGCATTTTTATCTTGAGCTGAAAGAGGAATCTCTGGCATTTTTTTCTATCGATTATTGCCTGAAAACGCTGCGTACCCTGTTTGATCCGGTCATCAGTCAATGTACGCTCATCAGCTTTGACCTGGCTGCCATGAAGCTCGCCAAACAGGCCTACCATTTTCCTGCCACTGGCATTGTCATCAGGGACTGGGCCAACCGTAATGTTTTAATTCAGGAATATTTGGCGGATATTGCCTATATTAATATTACGCGCATTCCGGAAAGTGATCGCATTGAGGCGCTTTGCCCGATTGCGACTTACGAGATTGCTGATCCTGTATTGGCTGCGAGTACATTGCATCGCGGGGCAGCGATGATTGAAACTTATGCGATTGGTGAATTGATAGGCGTGTTATGCAAACCGAATATGATGTAGTGATTATTGGTGGCGGGATTCAGGGATGCGCTGTAGCGCAGGCGAGCGCTGCAGCCGGTTTCAGCACCCTGTTGCTCGAAAAAAAAACCTGGGCAGCGGCCACCTCAAGAAGTTCGAGCAAATTGATTCATGGCGGTTTGCGCTATTTACAAACTGCACAGTTTTCATTGGTAAGGGAAAGCCTGGCTGAAAGAGAATGGATGTTAGAACACGTACCATCGATCGTCAGGGCCAACTGGTTTTATATTCCCGTCTATGCTTCCAGCACACATCGTCCGTGGCAGCTTTTTGCCGGCTTATCGCTGTATCAGATGCTGAGCGGCTACGGCAAACACAGCGAATTCAAACGCGTTCCGAAAAAGGAATGGAAAGCATTATCCGGTCTTGATACACAGGGTTTGCAGGCCGTGTTTGCCTATCAGGATGGACAAACTGATGACAAACACCTGACAGAACTTATCCAGCAAAGTGCAGCCAAGCTGGGGGCCGACTGTCTTGAAAATGCACGCCTGACCCGTGCAGCAAAATTTAATGACGGTTACCAGATATGTTTCAAAAAAGGCCGTAGCGAAAGTTGCGTTAAGGCGAAAATGGTAGTGAACGCTTCTGGCCCATGGGTTAACCACACGTTAGCGTGTTTCACGCCTTCACTTAAACCCGTTGACATTGATCTGGTACAAGGCACGCACATTGTTATTGAGGAGCGCATTAGTGAACAGTGTTTTTACCTGGAAGCACCTATTGATAACCGCGCGGTGTTTGTTTTGCCGTGGAAGGGAAAAACCCTGATTGGCACGACAGAAACGTTATACAAGGGCGATCCTGGTGATGCCCGGCCTACTCGCGAAGAAATTGCCTATTTGCAAAATACGGTTAAGCATTACTTTCCGCAACAGGATCTCACCATCGTAGACAGTTTTTGTGGTTTGCGGGTATTACCCAAAGATTCTGGCAGGGCATTTACCCGATCACGTGATGTGATGATTAATACTGAAGACAGGCTAATCAGTATTTATGGCGGCAAACTGACGTGCTGGCGAATCACCGCAGAAAAAGTATTACAGGAAATTGAAAAAAAACTGGGCAAAAGAAAAACCGTGGATACGCGGGAAATAGCACTGTAAACTTTCGTCGAAATTGTAACTAAAGAACATCCGGATAACTCCCCTCTTGTCATTCTGAGTGCAGCGAAGAATCTTTTTAATTCAAGTTGCTAGGGAACCTCTGAATAACTCCCTTTTGTCATTCTGAACGCAGCGAAGAATCTTTTTAATTAAAGTAGTTAGATTTCTCACTGCGTTCGAAATGACAGTTATTCAGCGGTCGCCTAACTGCCATTCCTTTCGATATAGCTAACATAGAGGTTATAACGCTGTTGCAGTAGCTTGTCTTCCTGGGGATAAAAATTATCCCGTTCTATTTCACCTTGCGACTGCTGTTTTTTTAACAGGTACATGGCCGCACCACGCGCCGATATTTCATGCATTTTTGGTCTTGCCACATACAACCCACTGAGGTTTGACAGTTTCTGGCAGAACCCATCAGACTGCGACATACCACCTCCGGTAATGATGCAATTTAATTCAGGATTTTGTTTAAACAAACAATGCATATTATCCATCAAGGCAAAAATGATGCTTTCCACAACGGCAATTGCCGCTTCTATCAATATTGCCGTCGTTAAAAAAATAGCGCCTTCGTATACATTTCCATGAGCCATAAAACGCGGCGCTTGTGCCGGCAACCAATATGGCGAACCTGTTCCTGCCAGGGTATTGATAAAAATGGGCGGTGTATATTCATCAGATAACAGCGCCTCGTTAAGGTCTTCATATTCCAGATTTGTACCGGCATTCTCCCACAACCAATCCAGTGCTGTAGCAGCGGCATTGACCGTACCTTCAATTACAATGATGGCTTCTTCTTTGGCATTAACAACCAATGGACTAAACAGTAAATCATTCCTTGAGTACAAGCCATTATCTAACATTTGTACAAATGCGCCTGTACCCACATTGATATAAGCAGTATTGGCATCCACCGGGAAACCACTGGCAAAAGCAATAAATGACTGGTCGCCACCCACAAGATTCAACGGGATAGAATGTGTGGCAAAGGCGATATTACCCACAGGATATTCACTCGGCACAATACGCGGCAGAAATTGCTTATCAATGCCAAAGAGAGTGAGCATTGCCGAACTCCACTGACATTGACCCAATTTGCTCAGCAAGGTACGCGAGGCAATGACGGGATCAACCACACATTCGCGGGCATTCACCAGCTTGCAGGCAATAAATGCCGCCAGCGGTACAAACAGCAAATCTTTATTCTGTGCCGCTTGATTAACTGCACTATTGTTCTCTAGCATCCAGTGCATTTTACTGGCGCCATAATGCGCATTCATGCGTAAACCGGTTTCAGCTTTAACGGCATCTGCGTGAGAGAACAATGTCTGTATTAATGGCTGGTTGCGCGTATCCTGCCAACTGACAACCTGGGTTAATGGCGTTAACGATTGATTACACGCCAGCAAACTGGAACGCTGCACAATCAATGCTGCTGACTGGATTGCATTAATCTGTTCTGGTGAAAGCAAGGATTCCAGCTGTAGTAATGCCAGTTGGACTGAATCAAGAATCTCTTCCGGGGATTGCTCAACAAAGGATGTTTTCGGAAACTTAGTATTTACAGGTACGGTGCTGGTTGCCAATAAATTACCGGCACAATCGAAGGCTAACGCCCGTGAACTATGGCTGCCCTGATCTATGACGATAACGTTATAGCTCATGGTATATCCCTGCACTCATGATCGCCGTAAGAGGTAAAGCGTACGATGCGTATCAGGAATTGGCTTAACTGCTTCAATAACGAAAAACTCTTTAAAGACATCTTCAAATCCCTGTTGGTGGTATTGCGGGAAAATATCCTCACGATTTTGCAGTAGTTTTTTCACCTGGCTATCTTCCTTGGGTACAAACTCCAAAATGACGCGCTGGCTTAAACCGGCTAAAAAACTGGCAATGTGCCGCAAGGGCAGATTATTCGATATGGCCAAATGATGGATAAGGCCGAGCGCCAAAATCATATCTACTGGCCCCCTTTCACCGAGGCTCATACGCTCATTGTTATTCCAGCCAATGGCAGGTGTTGGGGTTGTCAGGTTTAACAATAACGACAACAGGGTTTTTTCCTGCAACGCTTTACTTTGCCGATAATTAATCTCTACGCAAGCAGGGTCGATATCCCAGGCACAAACGATATCACTGTATTTCGCGGCTATACGACTGAATCGCCCTGTATTGGCACCAAAATCCCAGGTGATATGCGCAGGATTTTTTTGCATAAATTCTTCTACCAGAATATCTTTCTGGATGAGGCTGTTTTTTTCATAATTATTATTTTCTTCGTAATAGTCATACCATTCCGTACCTGCCGGTTGCCATTCGAGTTTTTCAATGGTGGACTTCAAACTGTCTATCAATGCCAGAAACGCATTTTTGGAAAAATGCATTTTTTTCTGTATTTGATGGATATCTTTATTGGCGTTTTTTGCCTGAGATTTCGCATGTAAATGGATATGTACACCCAAACCCCAGCTTATCCGGCTTTTCAGGGGTAATAATTTACTGGCAAGGCCCAGTGGCGCACCATCAATGTTAGTGGTGAATAACTGGTTAAGTGATACATCAGTTTTTGCCATTAGTGCTAATGGCGCTAAAAAATGTTGGCAAAATTGCCGATAGGCAACCCATGGCTGATCGGGCACAAGCCTTTCAAAAGACAATGTATCAATAAAAACCGGCAGGCCTTGATGAAATTGTATATTGTAGGCACTGGCATCCTTTAGGGATAAATCCTTCAGCAAAGCCATTCGTTGTATTTCAAGTGTTAGTAATGCAGCATCTTGTAACTGACTGAAACACCATTCATAAGGATAAGAAATAAACGCCAGCCTTTCAGGCTTGATGACTTTATAGACTTCATCATTACAGCCTGTTTCTGCGACTTCTTCATGAGCAATGAGATAGCCTTTTTTCACCAATTGCTGATATAGGCCGCTACTGATCAGCGCATCATAATCTGCCTGATAGCACAGATTGATTTGCCGATACATCATCGAATTTCTAATGTACAAAAATCCTGATGGGTCACGGAATGATCCGGATATAGCCTCAGTCATGTTGTTAAACTCTATAGCCTGGTTGACTGTTCATTTAATTAAGGGTTGCCCAATATTTGGCAAATAATCCACTGATTGCGCAAATGTATCTTATTCTTTTTCAGACGCTGACTTGTTGCTCCCGGTTTCGCCATCCGGCTTCTCGTTTTCAACATCCTGCTCTTCGGGTAATTTACCCAATAATCTGGCAATGGTATTTTTTAAACGATACCAATACATTTTTATCGCAAACATTGTGCTCATCACTCCGGCAATAAGCATCTGCAACATAAAACTCCCCGCACCCGGATCCAGATAGGCAAACGCAGGTTGTGCGACCGTTATCATTATTGCAAAAACCAAAACAGGTTGTGCTATTTTCATTATCTTGTTTCCTCTGGAATTGCTTTAATTTTCTGGCGGAAAATAGGTATTACCTAACTGCCATTTTGTTTCGTAATGACTGCCGGTAATAATAAATTCTTGTATGGCTTGTGGATATTTTCTTAACCATTCGTTTTTGCTCCAGCCATACAGATGCATATGCCTTGCACGTAACTCTCCTGGCTTTAACGTTAAAATGGATCGATGATTAAATTGCTCATCCCAGTTCATGATATCACTGATAGTATCAGGCAAATCTGCCAGTGATACCTGCAAATCAGAAACGAATAGTTCGTCTTTTGCCTGCGGTAATTTTATAGCGAGCATCGGCGAAGCCAATGAAGCATATTTAGGCTCGGCAACTTCGCCATCAATCATGACTATCGGCTTTCCAACCCTGTGATTAGGCACTTCGCTGCCATGATCCCCATGCATTATTATTAAAGTATTATCATAAATCCCCAGCTCTTTCATGCGTTCAAAAAGCCGGGAGACTGTATCCAGAGTGCATTTAGCCTGAATGGTTAAATCTTCCCGATTAGCCCGGACCGGCGCACCGAGATAACTGCAGCTGCCATTTACGACCATGGGATTATGTGTATTCATGACATGGATATATTTATAAACCGGTTTATCCCTGCTAACAACCATGTTGTTTATCAGGTTATTTAAAAACCAGGTATGCTTGAAATAATTGAATTGCATACCGTCTTTTCCTGAAAAAATTGGCGAGAGCAGCCATTTTTGCTCATTATATATAATACGCTTCAACGCATGGGGTGATGCACGGAACAAGGCCAAATCAATGATCTTTGATACCTCTTCAAGGGAAGAATTCATGTTATCAAGATTATATAGATTGTTATGTTTAAGATGGGAATAGCGCTTTTCCAGATAAGGGCCGCCTGCAACCAGATCAACATCAAAACCTTTTTCATAAGCCACATTAATAATGTTTTTCCCCGTCAGCACTTCATCCACAAATTCGTCTTGTGGCATTTTGATGGTATAGAATTTCCCGCTTAAAAAAGCGGGTACAGAAAATCGCGTATACGGAAAAACGCCTAACGTTTCAGGATAATAGGTAAATCCAGTGAATGCCTTGCGATAGCTTTCACCCAATTGAGGAATATTGATTAAATCATTAAACACATCGGACTGGAATCCATCGAGCATAATATGCAGGGTGTTTTGTTTTGTTGAAAACCGGTAAATATTTTCAAGCGAAGCTTCAGATCGGGTGGCACTTATATTAACACTTTCCTTATGTTGCACAACCAAAACACCCACAGTTAAAAATTGTAATACAAAAACTCCAATGCCCAGATTTTCTATCCATTTCTCATGGGTTTTTCCAATGAGCAATGCACCAACCAAAAAAGTGATCCATACCAATAAATCTATCCAGCCTCGCCAGGCATCTTTATTCCAGTCAATCAGCCTGCCATCCAGCAAACCATAATCCCACAATAAAACATTACTCTGTAGCCAAACGAGAATACTCAAACTGGTGATCACAATAAAAAAGGATCGTTTCAATCCTGCAGATCTTGTCTTAAGGACAATGGCACCCACAACAAGCAAGATCAAGAAGACCATTAGCGCCGGCAGAAGGCATAATTTAAACATGGCCAGAAAAGCCATATTCATTTCATCAAGATTAGTAAAATAAAGATTGAGCGGCACAAATATAAATAGCTGGGTGACGAGAAGTGCCGCAGATATCATTAGCCGTTGTTTTTTATTATTATTTTCAGCAGTTGCCATCATTTATCCATCAACATAAGTCTGGTCAAAACGGTAACATACATCCCCCGCCAATTCCATGAACCCGCTTGTTGTATTTGCCCTCCTGTTTATTAACCTCTTTATCGAAATGGGTTTCTGCCCGGTTATGACCGAAAACAGCGGCACTATTCGCTGCCTTGCAATCGCTGCCTTGCAACTTCTTGCCTCCAGTCTTGCATCAAACAGCTTGCACCCGTGAAGTCCACTATTTAGAATCCCTAATCCATTGAATAATCTGAAAATCCATGCCAAAAACAATACCTGCCGATTCTGTCGGTGTAGTTACAGCACAATCGCATACTTTTAAGCAGCCGCTTATGCTGGCCTGCGGGCGTATATTACCCACTTACACATTGGCCTATGAAACCTACGGCAAACTCAATGGCAAGAAATCGAATGCCATTCTGGTCTGCCACGCCTTGAGCGGCAGCCATCACGCTGCAGGATATTACTCAGCAGAAGACAGCAAACCGGGTTGGTGGGAAAACTATATTGGCCCGGGAAAACCCATTGATACTAACCATTTTTTTGTAGTTTGCGTGAATAATATCGGCGGCTGCCATGGCAGTACCGGCCCTATCAGTATCAACCCGGAATCCGGCGAGCTTTATGGGCCCGATTTTCCTTCTATCCGTGTGCGCGACTGGGTAAAAACCCAGAAAGATATCATGGATTTGTTAGGCATTGGACAATGGGCTGCAGTTGCAGGTGGTAGTCTCGGCGGTATGCAGGTGATGCGCTGGGCACTGGAATACCCCGATAAACTTCGCCACAGTATTATCATTGCTTCCAGCTTGAAACTCAGCGCGCAAAATATTGCCTTCAATGAAACTGCGCGCCAGGCAATTACCAGCGATACGGATTTCCATAACGGCCATTACCTGAAACATAATACTTTACCGCGCAAGGGATTATCGATTGCGCGCATGATCGGCCATCTGACCTATTTATCTGATGATGCGATGGATACCAAGTTTGGCCGTGATTTGAGTTCCGGCAGCTTTGAGTTGGGACAGGATAGCAACCTGGAATTCCAGGTTGAAAGTTATCTGCGCCATCAAGGTGCCAATTTTGCAGAAGCCTTTGATGCTAATACCTATATATTAATGACCCGCGCACTGGATTATTTTGATTTGGCTCGCGAATATGGCGATAACGCCGCTGAGGCTTTCAAATTAGCCCAATGTTCATTTTTGGTGATTTCATTTTCTACCGACTGGCGTTTTTCCCCGGCGCGATCAAAAGAAATTACCAATGCACTGATTGAAGCCAACAAACAGGTTAGCTATGCTGAAATTGAATCCAATTTCGGGCATGATGCTTTTTTGCTTAAACACCCACGTTTTGAAGCGGTTTTCCATGCTTATATGAAGCGTATTATGGAGGGCTGTTAATCATGCGTGTTGACCTTGATGTAATTCAACAATGGATAACTCCCAATAGCCGTGTACTGGATTTAGGCTGTGGTGATGGCACCCTGCTTTATAATTTGCAAAAACAAAAGGCCGTGAATGGCCTTGGCATTGAAATTGATGCCGATAAATTCAATGCTTGCCTTGCCAAAGGCGTGAATGTGATTGAACAAAACCTGGATGAGGGTTTAAGCAACTTTACTGATAACAGTTTTGATGTGGTGGTTATGACACAAACCCTGCAAGCCATGCATCATCCCGATAAGGTATTGGAAGAAACCCTGCGCGTTGGCAAACAAAGCATTGTCGCATTCCCAAACTTTGGCCATTGGCGCTGCCGACTGGATTTATCCACCAAAGGCCGGATGCCGGTTTCAAAATTTATGCCTTATAGCTGGTACAATACTCCGAATATTCACTTTTGTACCATACAGGATTTTGAAGCCTTGCTCAGGAAGCGCGAGATTAAAGTGCTCAATCGTGTTGTCACTACGCCTGACCAACGTCTGAATAACCTGGCTGAATTCTGGCCAAACCTGTTTGGCTCTACCGCCATTTATCATCTCAGCAAATAAAACGGTTTTTCTATGTCACTACTATTCCAACGCCATTGGCTTTTTATCATCCTGGCCTGCCTCGCCCCATTTTCCTGGAGTGCCGAAAACAATGTGCAAACCTTCGATAACTACGAAGTGCATTACAGTGTTTTCAACACCGGTTTTTTAACCCCTGAAATTGCCCAGGCCTACAACATTGTACGCTCCAAATCCCGGGCCCTGATGAATATTGCGGTATTGCAAAAACAGGCTGATGGCACCCTGAAAAATGTCACTGCGGTGGTGACCGGTGACCAATATGACCTGATCAGAACTGTTCCCCTGGGTTTTACTGAGGTGCGCGAGGAACTGGCGATTTATTACCTGGGCAGCTTTGAATTCCAGAATAAAACCACGCTGTATTTCACCTTGATGATCCAGCCTGACCCGAATAAACCTGCCTATAAACTGCAATTCAACAAAATGCTCTATACCGATGAATAAATCTGCCGGTTTTGACAAGCTGGTTTTAGCCAGTGGCAACCAGGGCAAACTGAAAGAATTTACCGCCATTTTTGCTGGTCATGGTATTCATGTTGAACCACAATCACTGTATAGCGTTATTGATGCCGAGGAAACCGGCCTCACTTTTGTAGAAAACGCCATCATCAAGGCGCGGCACGCCTGCAAGGAAACCGGCCTGCCGGCATTGGCCGATGATTCCGGCCTTGAAGTGGATGCCCTGAACGGTATGCCCGGCATTTATTCTGCCCGCTTCAGTGGCGCGAATGCGACTGATGCCAGCAACAATAAAAAATTGCTTGAGGCAATGATAAATATTCCCGACGATAAACGTACCGCACGCTTTCATTGTGTACTCGTTTTAATGTCTCATGCTGCAGACCCAACCCCGTTAATTTTTCATGGCCAGTGGGAAGGCTCCATTTTGCATACTCCATCGGGCTTGAATGGCTTTGGTTATGATCCTTTATTCTTTGCCACAGAACAGCAGCAGGTTTCAGCGGGGTTATCTCCTGAATTAAAAAACCGGGTAAGCCATCGTGGCCAGGCGGTATCTGCATTGATTCGTTATTTACAGGGTTGAAGTGCTAACACTGCCGCCACTCTCACTGTACATCCACATCCCATGGTGTGCAAAAAAATGCCCTTACTGCGATTTCAATTCCCATGTTGATACCACCGGCATTCCTGAATCCGCTTATATCGATTGTTTGTTGCGTGACCTTGATAGTGAACTGCCTTATGTACAAGGCAGGCAACTCCAGAGTATTTTTATTGGCGGCGGCACTCCCAGCCTTTTTTCTGCCCGCGGCATAGCCAAAATACTGGAAGCTTGCGCTATTAAATTATCGTTTGCCGATAATATTGAAATCACCCTGGAAGCCAACCCTGGCAGTAGCGAACAGCAGAAATTTGCGGATTTATTCAGTGCGGGCATTAATCGTTTATCGATTGGCATCCAGAGTTTCCAGCAACAACACCTAACCCGGCTTGGTCGCGTGCATAATTCGAGCGATGCACTGGATGCAGTCATCGCAGCACAAAGTGCCGGGTTCAATCGCATTAATCTGGATTTAATGCATGGCTTGCCTGAGCAAACGATTGATCAAGCACTGACTGACCTGCAACAAGCCATTGATACCGATGTAGAACATATTTCCTGGTACCAGCTTACTATTGAGCATAACACTGAGTTTTTCCGTTATCCTCCTGCCCTTCCGGTTGAAGATGCGCTTGCTGATATCCAGGAAGCCGGATTCAGCCTGCTGCACGCTAACGGTTTCAGCCAATACGAAATTTCTGCCTTTGCCAAAAATCACCAGCAAGCTCGCCATAACCAGAATTACTGGCAGTTTGGTGATTATCTGGCGATTGGTGCCGGCGCCCATGGCAAAATCACTTTACTTGATCAACAGCATATTATCCGCTACCAGAAAACCCGCTTGCCCAAAGACTATATGGCTCGCACTGACCTGTTTGGATTAACGCCTGACATTATTGCGCCCGAGGATATTTTATTTGAGAGCCTGATGAATTGTTTACGCCTGAACGCAGGCATGAATACTGAGTTACTTTTGCAATATACCGGCTCTAGCCTTAAAAAATTACAGTTGCTCTGCCAGCCTTTGATCAACGATGGTTTGCTGGTTATCGGTGAAACCCTTTATGCCACGCCATTAGGCCGGCGTTATTTAAATACTGTGCTTGAACGTTTGCTGAATAACGCTATCATTGGCTGAATTCCACGGTTTATTCAAGGATGAATACCATGCATTACCTAGCCCTTATTGTTTCATTTTTTCTGACTTTCACTGCTGCCAATACCCTTGCTGAAAAACACACATACATTCCACGTTTATTGCTCGCCAATAATTTACATAAGGATATTGTGCTGGACGAATACTGGGTCAGTGAGAAATATGACGGTGTCAGGGCTTACTGGAATGGCAAAGCTCTTATCTCACGCAATGGCCACGCCTTTGCAGCTCCTGCATGGTTTACCAAAAATTTTCCTGCTGAACCGCTGGATGGTGAATTGTGGCTTAAGCGAGGTGGCTTTGAACAACTTTCCGGCATAGTAAGAACTGATAGCAATAATAATTCCGACTGGCGATCAATTCACTATATGGTTTTTGATGCCCCGAAATATCCTTATGACTTCGATCAACGTCTTCGTCATCTACATGACCTGTTAGGCAACAATCCCCCCATTTATATCCAGTTGGTTAAACAATGGAAAGTCGACAATCGCCAACAACTGCAACAACAAATGGAAAGCGTGGTGAATGCAGGCGGCGAAGGCTTGATGCTGCACAAAGGCAACTCCTTGTATAAAGGCGAACGAAGTGATGATTTATTAAAACTCAAACCTTTTGATGATGCTGAGGCTATTGTATTTCGCCATATTGCCGGTAAAGGTAAATACCAAAACATGATGGGGTCTATGGAGGTAGTTAACGGCATGAATTTACACTTTCGGATTGGTACCGGCTTTACCGATGCTGAACGCAAAAATCCCCCGCCTGTTGGTTCAACCATTACTTATCGTTTTAATGGCTTGACTAAAAAAGGACTGCCCAGATTTCCGCGATTTTTGCGTATTCGCAACGAGTGGTAAACTCGCCTTTACACCGCTACACTGATTATTATTCATTATCTGCCAGGAGCTATTATGAAATACCTACATTTATTAACCCTCTTATCTATCAGCCTGTTCTCAATGTTAACCCATGCCAAAATCATTACTGAAGATGTCACCTATACTGTCGATAATGCCAAATTCAGCGGCTACATTGCTTATGATGATAGCAAAGGCAAACGCCCGGGCATTTTAATCGTGCATGAATGGTGGGGCTATAATGATTATGCTAAAAACAGGGCTTATATGTTAGCCAAGGCGGGTTACACTGCCCTCGCTCTTGATATGTACGGTTCTGGCAAGGTGGCTGCTCATCCGGATAACGCCAAGGCTTTCATGATGGAAGTTTTCAATGATCTTCCTGCTGCAGAGAAACGCTTTGATGCCGCCTATGAATTACTCAATACTCATCAAGCTACAGCGAAAGATAATATTGCAGCTATAGGTTATTGTTTTGGCGGTGCTATTGTTTTACATATGGCACGCATCGGAAAACCACTGGCTGCTGTCGTCAGTTTTCATGGCACCCTGGCATCTAACTTGCCAGCCGATATTAAACCCAATATCAAAGCTAAAATTCGCATTTTCACCGGGGGTGCTGATGCCATGATTCCTGCCGAACAAGTGTCGGCATTTACCCTGGAAATGTTCAATGCCAGTGCTAACTTTGGCGTTCAAGTTTACCCTGGCGTTAAACATTCTTTTACCAACCCGGGCGCCGATAAGCTGGGCAAGCAATTTGATATGCCTTTGGCGTATGATCAAAACGCTGACCAGGATTCGTGGCAACAAACGCTGGCACTGTTTGCCAGCATATTCAAATAGGCTGTAATCGGGGAACGATTGAAAACCCTTCCCCTTTTATAAAGATATTGCGTAATAGGTATAGGCTTCTTCAGCAATCATCAAACATGCCATGGCATAAAAACCTGCAATCACATCATCTAACATAATACCAAATCCGCCATGGACTTTTTTATCCAGTAATCCTATCGGGAATGGCTTTACAATATCGAAGAAACGGAATGCCACAAAACCTGCCGCCACCCAGTAAAGATGATTTTCTTTGGGAATAAACGCCAGTGCAATCCACAAACCGACAAATTCATCCCACACGATAGAACCATGATCATGCGCACCAATATCTTTGGCGGTTTTTCCGCACAGGTAAATACCTGCAAGAAATGCACAGAGAATAAATAACCCATAATAGGGCAATGGCCATTTCATCAATAGGAAATAAAAAGGTATCGCCAGCAAAGTACCCCAGGTGCCAGGTGCGGGCTTGAGTAAACCACTTCCGAAGCCTATAGCTAACCAATGAACCGGGCTTTTAAGATTAAACGGTGTTTTCAGCAAAATGATCAAATCCTGTTTTTTTAATGTTGAAATCTTCGGGCTGGTTTAGCAATATCAGTTGCCTTTCTGCAATAATTTTGCCGACACAATAGCCATTTTCCACTGCACTTAAATTGCTGGTGAAACACAATTTATAATCATCGCCTGCAGTCAACGCCAGATTGAGGGCGTCTTTTTTATCTGTGAATTCTAACAATGCTGCTGAAAGGGGGATCTGATTGAGGTCTATTTCTGCACCGACTTTCGATGCCCGTAATATATGGCTTAAATCAGCAAGAAACCCATCGGAAATATCAATACAGCTATTAGCCTTATACAGCAATTTTTCACCTAATAGTAATTCTGGCTCAGGGTGTAAATAAGCTTTCAGTAATGCTTCACTGCCCGTTTTTTTTATCAACGGCTTTTTTTGTTGGTATAGTGCCAATCCAGCACCGGCATCGCCTAAATTTCCGCTGACATAGATGGCGTCACCCACTTTTGCCCCACTCCGCTTCAATGCTTTACCTATAGGTAATTCGCCTTGCACTTGAATGGTTATCGCCATTGGGCCTTTTGTGGTATCACCACCAATCAACTGCACCTCGGCATTAATGGCAGCCTGGAATAATCCCCGCGAAAATTCTTGTAACCATACAGGATCAAAAGATGGCAATGTAAGTGCTAATGTAAACCATCTGGCTTTAGCGCCCATGGCCGCCAGATCACTCAAACTGACATTTAAGGCACGATAGGCAATAGAGAATGGATCTGCATCTTCAGGAAAATGTCGACCGGCAATGGAGGTATCTACCGATATGACTTGCTGGGTATTAACCGAAGGAATAACAAGCGCACAATCATCACCAATACCCAAGATGACACTCTCATCATAGTGGGCATTTTTTGCAAAATATTGCTGGATGATTTGAAATTCAACGCCCACTGTTTGTATGGACGACTGCTCCATATTAGCGACCCGCGTGTTTAAGCTCGGCGCTGCGATATTGCTCAACCACTTTATCCAGGATGGCATTCACGAATTTGTGGCTGTCTGCAGGGCCAAATTTTTTGGCTAACGCTACCGCTTCATTAATAACCACTTTATAGGGAACATCCATTCGCGCTTTTAATTCATAAACTGCCATGCGTAATAATGCATGTTCTACTGGCCCGATTTCATCCATACTGAGATCCTTCAGTGCAGGCTCGATAGCACTATCGATTTCATCAAGCTGCGCAGGAACCTGATGCAGGATTTCATGAAAATAATCATTATCAACTTTGGTGAAATCATTATCCGTATGGAATTCCGCTTCAATCTGGTTCAACGCGGAACCTGACATTTTCCACTGGTAAAGTGCCTGCATAGCGTAATGACGTGCTTTTCTACGCTTGGCGACCAGAGTTTGTTTTTCAGTAATGGATGTAGACATCATAGCTGCTTCAACAAGTTAATCATTTCCAGCGCAGATAGCGCTGCTTCTTCGCCTTTATGGCCTATTTCCGGTTTTCCACCAATACGCTCTAACGCTTGCTCCAATGTATTGACAGTTAACACACCGAAAGCCACTGGTACATCATAATCCAGACTGATTTGTGCCATGCCATTCACACAGGTACCTGCCACATATTCAAAATGCGGGGTATCGCCACGAATCACAGCACCAAGGGTAATAATGGCATCATACTGCTGCTGTGCAGCGACTTTCTGCACCAACAACGGAATTTCAAACGCGCCAGGAGCACGAATAAGAGTGATATTATCGTCCGTCACGCCGTGTTTTTTCAGGCAGGCAATTGCACCTTCCATTAATCCATCCACAATCAGTGCATGCCAACGCCCGGCAATAATTGCAATTTTGGCATCCTTGACGTCGTATTTCCCTTCAATTACACGCATAGTCATAAATTACCTGCTTACTTGCTGTCTTTATAGGAAACAAATTCAACCACTTCAAGATCAAAACCTGAAATGGCGTTATATTTGACCGGCGATGACATCAAACGCATTTTTCTAACGCCGGATTCACGCAGCAATTGTGAGCCCAGACCTACACTCAGGTTCATTTCTGTATCGCGTTGTTTGATCGCACTAGGCAATGTTTTTTTACCCAATACAATATCACTGCTGAACATCAAATCTTCAGCGCCTTCCTGTTGTGCCAAAAGCACAATAACGCCTTTACCTTCTTTGGCCACTTGCTTGATAGCGCGCTGCATATTCCAGCCTTTGCTTTCAGGCAGGTCCGCAAGCATGACATCACGCACAGTGTTGACGACATGTACACGTACCAGCGCTGGCTCATCGCTATTAATATCGCCTTTTTTCATCACAAAATGCACTCGACCATGCAAGGTATCCTGATAACGCTGCAACAGGAATTCGCCATATTCAGTATTGATGATGCCTTCATCAATCAGCTCAACGGTTTTCTCATTCAACACACGGTAATGGATAAGATCGGCTATCGTACCAATTTTCAATCCATGTTCCTTGGCAAATATTTCAAGCTCTGGCCTGCGCGCCATAGTTCCGTCGTCATTCATGATTTCGACAATAACGGCTGCGGGCTCAAAACCAGCCAAACGCGCCAAATCACAGCCAGCTTCAGTATGTCCCGCACGGGTTAATACCCCGCCTTTTTGGGCCCGTAATGGAAAGATATGTCCTGGCTGCACTATATCGCCGGGCTTGGCATTTTTTGCTACTGCCGTACGCACTGTATGTGCGCGATCAGCAGCCGATATGCCGGTACTGACACCTTCAGCCGCTTCAATCGACAAGGTAAAATTGGTTTGATGCTGGCAATTATTGTTCTCTACCATTAATGGCAAGTTTAATTGGCGGCAACGCGCATCACTGAGTGTCAAACAGATCAGGCCACGCGCATATTTGGCCATGAAATTAATATCCTGCGGCTTCACGCATTCAGCGGCAATCAGGATATCTCCTTCATTTTCCCGGTCTTCGTCATCCATCAGGATAACCATTTTACCGAGGCGAATATCGGTGATCAGTTCTTCTGGTGTATTTAGTGCCATGCTGTTACCTGTTTACACTCGGTTTATGCTGTCTGATAACAAGGCGTCAATTGCCAACGCACGTCATCACCCACTTTACGCATATCTTTTACATCAAAACGTATTTGTTCATTCATATTTTCTATAGGCAATGCCGCCAAAGGCCTTGCATTTGAACCCAATAATGTGGGTGCCATATACAGATAAATTTCATCAATTAATTGCGCCTTTAAAAAAGCGCCGAACAATTTGGCGCCCGCTTCCAGCATCACTTCATTACATTGACGATTTGCCAACTCAACGATTAATTCCTGCAAGTCGACTTTACCCTCTGCATTGCACAAACAAAGGGTTTCTATATCTATAGCCGTAAATTCTTCAATTCTTTCCGGACTTGCCTGTGCATAGACCAACAATGCCTTACCCGGCTGTTGCAATATTTTTGCCTCCCGCGGCGTTTGCAGATGGCTGTCCACTATCACTCGCAATGGCTGGCGCAACGGCAAACCAGCAGCGCTTAAACTTTCATCCCGAACAGTTAATGCCGGATTATCCTGCAATACCGTACCAACTCCTGTAACAATAGCACAACTACCGGCACGCAACTTTTGCACATCGACACGGGCAGCTACTCCGGTAATCCATTGACTCTCACCCGATTGCATAGCCGTGCGACCATCAATACTACTGGCGGCTTTAGCAAATACTCGTGGCTTGCCTGTTTCCATGCGCTGAATAAACCCGGCATTCAAATGTTTGGCATCCTGCTCTAACACAGGGCCTAAAACCTCAATGCCTGCAGCATGTAAACGCTCAAGGCCTTGCCCTGCAACTTGCGGATTAGGATCCCGCATACCAAAAACCACTTTCACGATTCCCGCTGCTATCAGTGCATCAGCACAGGGCGGCGTTCTGCCAAAATGACTACAGGGCTCCAAAGTGACGTAGGCAGTAGCGCCCATTATATCTGAGGGAGAAGTAGCCCGGGCTGAAACTAACGCATTAACTTCAGCGTGACCATCACCGGCAACTTTATGCCAGCCTTCACCAATAATCCGGTCATTCTTTACCAATACACAACCGACTCGCGGATTAGGCGAGGTACTGTACCAGCCGTTTCGTGCCAACTGTATGGCACGCGCCATGTAAACCGAGTCGTTATTGATAATATTAACCTTGCTCCGGAGCTGACAGCTTATCAATTTCGGCACGGAACTCTTCCAAATCCTGGAAACTACGGTAGACCGAAGCGAAACGTACAAAAGCCACTTGATCCACCTGACGTAATTGCGCCATTACTGCTTCACCTACTAAACGTGAAGGCACTTCTCGCTCACCGGTTGCCCGTAATTTGTGTTTGATTTGCCCCATCATGGTTTCAATTTGTTCAACGCTGACTGGCCGTTTCTCCAATGCCCGCAAAATACCTGAACGCAATTTATCTTCATTAAATGGTTCACGCTTGCCATTGCTTTTTATCAGTTTAGGCATCAACAATTCAGCTGTTTCGTAGGTGGTAAAACGCTCGCCACAACTAACGCACTCACGGCGACGGCGCACCTGATCACCTTCGGCAACCAGACGCGAATCAATCACTTTGGTATCATCAGCACTGCAAAACGGGCATTGCATAATGTGTTACGCGTAAACCGGGAATTTCTTACAAAGCTCGAGCACCTGTGATTTCACCCGCGCAATCGTCGCTTCGTTATTGATATCATCGAGAATATCGCAAATCCAGCCAGCCAGCATCTCGGCTTCTTTTTCTTTAAAACCACGAGTAGTCATGGCGGGAGTACCGATGCGCAAACCACTGGTTACAAAAGGTGACTGCGGATCGTTAGGCACAGCATTCTTGTTCACGGTAATATTGGCATTACCCAAAGCGGCATCAGCATCTTTACCGGTGATACCCTGGCGAATCAGGCTTAACAAAAACAAATGGTCATCAGTACCGTCAGAAACGATATCAAAACCGCGTGCCTTGATGACATCGGCCATGATGCGGGCATTTTTTACCACTTGATGCTGGTAAGTTTTGAATTCATCGCTCATCGCTTCTTTAAAACAGACGGCCTTGGCAGCAATCACATGCATCAATGGGCCACCCTGGCCACCAGGGAATACGGCTGAATTGAGTTTTTTCTCCAGATCAGGATTGGCTTTAGCCAGGATTAATCCGCCACGCGGACCACGCAAGGTTTTGTGGGTCGTTGTAGTGACCACATCAGCATATTGCATCGGGTTAGGATATTCACCGGCAGCGACGAGACCTGCCACATGCGCCATATCAACAAACAGGTAAGCGCCCACTTTATCGGCAATAGCACGGAAACGTGCCCAATCAACCACTCTTGAATAGGCAGAGAATCCCGCCACGATCATTTTAGGCTTATGCTCAATCGCCAGTTTTTCAACCTGCTCATAATCAATTTCGCCGGTTTCGCTGTTCAGGCCATACTGCACGGCATTGTAGATTTTGCCGGAAAAATTCGGCTTGGCGCCGTGTGTTAAATGTCCGCCATCTGAAAGACTCATGCCTAATATGGTATCGCCCGGATTGACCAGCGCCATGTACACAGCGGCATTGGCCTGGGAACCAGAGTGTGGTTGCACGTTGGCGTAATCGGCACCAAACAAGGCCTTGGCGCGATCTATCGCCAACTGCTCGACAATATCCACATATTCGCAGCCACCGTAGTAACGCTTGCCCGGATAACCTTCGGCATATTTATTGGTCAGTGCGGTTCCTTGCGCTTCCATAACACGCGGGCTGGTATAGTTTTCAGAGGCAATAAGCTCGATGTGTTCTTCCTGGCGACGCTCTTCAGCCTGAATGGCTGCAAATACTTCATCATCAAAACCGGCAATGCGCATATCTTTACGGAACATGTGTGAATCCTTATAGCTTGTCTATGGTAAGAAACCGGCAGCTTGTAGCTGAACCGCATCAAGAAAGGTGGGAGATTTTACACCGATTGTACAAAAAAGGCACATGACGAAATAGTTGGGTGTTTTCACTGAACAACTGGAATACTTCAATAAATTATTTCTTTACTGTAAACCCTAGTTCAATAATCATTCTCAATGCACCAATAGTTTAAAATCCCGTTTGTCTTTTAAGGAATATGCTATGACTCGTCTTGCTCGAAAAATGGCTTTTGCCTTTTTATTAACTGTCCCTTTATTCAATATGGGTTGTTCTGAATTTAAATCTGCAGGCAAAACCATTGGTCACGCCACCAAAGATGCCGCAACCGATATTGGTCACGGCACCCGCCGTGTGGCCAAGGAAGCCACAAAGTGAAGTTATCTACTGCTTTGCTTTATCCAGATAACTAGGCAGGCCTGACAAAACTCAAAATATCCTGAATGTGTTCTGCGCGTAACTGTAGCATCAGCAACCTGTCTATCCCCAACGACACACCAGCACATTCAGGCAAGCCGTGTGCAAGAGCTTGTAAAAAATCGCCATCCAGTGGAACCGGGCGCAAGCCTTTTTGCACTCGCTCGTGATTTTCCAACTGAAAACGTTCCTGCATTAATTCACTGCTGTTCAGCGCCTTGTAACCACTGGCCAGTGATACCCCTTTATAATAAAGCTGGAAACTTTCTGCCACCTCCACGCCTTTTTCATCGACATTCAGGTGCGCTAAACGAGCCTGGGATGGCGGATAATCATAAATAAAGACCGGGGTTTGCTGACCTAATAATGGCTCAATAAAATAACTCATCAACAGGTTTAGCCAATCGTCCTTGCTCGCTCTGGGCATTTCTACATTCAAGTGTTGTCGCGCCTCAAACTTCAGCTGTTCAACATCAGCCAGCATGGGATTCAAACCCAAATACTCCTCGAAAACGCTTTGGTAACTACGATATTCAAAATGATGGCAAGTTAATACCTGCTCTAACAATTCAGCCACTTCCTCCATCAAATCCCATTGATCGAAGCCCAGACGAAACCACTCCAGCAAACTAAACTCAATCACACTATGCTCATCTGACGGCACTTTACGAAAGGCTTTTGTCATTTGGTATATATCACCGACTCCTGCCGCCAATAAACGCTGCATATAAAATGCCTGGGATGTTTGCAGATAACCATTATCCGCTGCAATCGATTGCAGAAAGGGATTCGTGACGGTTGCCAAACCCAAAATAGGTGTTTCTACTTCCAGGACTTTACGTTGCGCAAAAAAATGCCGCACTCGCCCTAATAATTCAGCACGCGCCTTGATGGCCAATAAATTAGCTGTTGGATGCCATGTCATTTTTTATGCCCTGAAAATTAACACCATGGTTAATACGAATTTATGGTTTCACTCGCGCCATAACCATAAAGCACGCTTTAGCCTTACTTAAAATGCTTAAAACACATTTTAATGCACAATTTTTCAATAAAATAATGTGTTAACTCTTTTTTTGTTATATATCTTATACTGGCATTATACAAAGATGACATAACCCCTTTTATGAAAGACAGTAATAACATTGAAAACCTGTTTGATTTACCCGGCAGAGACCTTAAAGCCCTCACTTTTAGCCGTCCGGATAAAACCTCTATCGAGAGTTGGGTAAACAGCTTGCCCGTCGCCGATGTGGGTAAATCTACACGTATGCTCTATTTAGCCGTGAAAGAAGTATGTGAGCTGGATACATCCCCTGCAACAAGACTTGAAATTCTCGATGCATTACGACCAGCCATTCATTATGCCTGTGATGGTTTACGCAAAAACTATATTCACCAACCTATTATTCTGCCAGAGCAACCGCGAAAAATTGCCAATCTTTGCCAGGCGTTGCAAAACTTTCTGGCTACGGGCTATGTTATTGCCGCCTGTCAGTGCAATGAGAAAATGGGGAGTATCATTAAAAAACCTACCGCCCTGATGAGCCACGCCATTTATAATGCCATGATAGAATATGGCAACCTGATGATGCGTGATTATTTACTTTATAGACCGGGCACCGACGGGTTTTGGAAAACCGTACATCGGCTATTCCAATTGGCTCGGAAGTATAATTTGCATGTTCTGACACAAACCAATGAAGATCTGGAAGATAAAAATTCCACTATTGAACATTGTTACATGCAGCTTTTGTTATGGGGCTGCATCAAAGCCAACCAGATGAGGCAAGATGATATTTTACGGCTGCAGAAGCACTTATGGGGCTGGGCACGTCAGGTTAAACTCGCTGCATTGGATAAAAGTCAGGAATCCGCTTTTGTGGTAGACCCTACCATGGATATCCCACCCATCTATCAAAAATTTTATAAGGGTAAATACCCGCCAACCTGCCAATCCTTGAGTACTGATATTTTAATTGAAAATCTCAAACAACTTTCCGCGCCATTGGCACAAAAACAATCGGGATTAACATCAAATTTAATCAATCACTTAATCCTGGCCTGGGGTGTTTTTACCGGTCGTACTTTTATGCGGCTTGAAGCTAATTCGGAATTAGCACTTTGTATTGGATTGACCACTACCCATTATTTTTTAGCCAATAAAAAACCGTTTTCCACATTTATTTATGGCAATAACCCACCGAAGGCAGTGGGTGCTTCTCCCGCACAATTCAAGGAACAGTTACGACCCAATCAAAAGCTGGATATCTGGGATGAAAGCCTATTTGGCACAACGGCAAAATCCGAAGCCCAGGTCACTATGGAGTCCATTGATTTCCATATTCGCAATGGCGGCAATTCAATGATGACGTTTACTGGCTCTGATAAAGAAAAATATCAGGATTTCAAGGTATCTGTAGTCAATATGAGCCCCGGCGGATATTGCCTGGAATGGGATAATGATATTCCGCACACGATAAAAGCGGGCGAAATTATTGGCGTTAAAGAAGACCATCACAATACGTGGAATATAGGCTCAATTCGCTGGGTACGTCAGAACAAGGAAAAATCCTTGCAGATCGGAGTTGAGCTTTTAAGCCCTAATGCCACGCCTTATGGTGCAAGAGTGGCCGATTTTGAAGGACACCCGAAATCTGATTTCATGCGGGTTCTGGTATTGCCTGAAATCAAGACTGCTGGTCAACCCGGGAGCATTTTAACACCGGCAGTGGCGTTCAAATCCGGACAATATGTTTTACTGGCAAGTGATGGTAACGAAAAGTGCGTAGAACTTAAAAAACTTATCTCCTCAACTGGCAGTTATTTCCAGTTTGCTTATGAGCACGTTAAATCAGTTGCGTCATCGACATCATCAGGTAAGATTACTGGCGTTGTCGGAAATTCTGATGAAGCTGATATGGATTCAGTATGGAGTCTACTGAAATAATCTCTTGATAATTCATTTTTTCTATAAGGATTGCTTAATACACATTCAATGTAGATTGCATTGATTTTTATTTACATAACACATATGTCGTATCATGAGCAAAAAACAAAATAATTATAACGTTCTGATTCAGGTACAATCTCAAAATGAAGCAGAACGAATTATAGGCATGTTTCGTAGTGCTGGTCTGGCTACTCGTGCGCACCGCGTTACCTCAGAAGAAGATTTAACTGACAGCCTGAAAAATGATAACTGGGATTTATTGGTTGCCGATAACCGTCATCCGCAAGTCTCATTGCCATTTAGCCTTGAAGGTCTGAAGAAATTCAAAAAAAGTACTCCCGTCATCCTGATAACTGATGATTTAAGCCCTGAAACTCAAGAACGCGCTTTCAAAGCGGGCATTCAGGATGTTATCGATAAAGCTGCAGAAAAGCATTTTGTCCATGCCGCCAAAAGGGAAATGGAAAATGCACATCAACACGCCAAAACAACTGCTTTGGAAAAAGACTATGCGGAACTGAGCGAGCGTGCCGAGCAATTACTTTCTACCTCGGATGATGCAATAGCTTATGTGGCAGATGGCATCATCATGAAATGCAATGAGGCTTTTGCCGAGGCTTTTAAATACACCACTGAACAGCTTGATTGCGCTTCCATCATCGATCTCGTTGCCGCTGCAGACCATAATAAATTCAAGAACTTTTTCAAACTTTTTGGGAAAGGCGATATGGAAAAGGCTGAACTGGTTTTTCAGGCAGTCACCAATAACAAGGAAAATTTTGACGCATTTATTACCCTGTCCACTTCCAGCATTGATAACGAACCTTGCACTCAAGTACATATTTCAAGTAACAGCACCGGGGGTTCAAGCGGTGCAAGTGGGTCTGGCACTCTTGATACAGCCACTGAACTTTTCAACCGTTACTATTTGGCAGACCAAATCGCTTCCTCCGCCATGCAGGTTAACAATGGCACTTTTAGTGCTTCTTTAATGGTCTATGCTCTCGACGAATACCCTAATTTATTACAGGATGTGTATTTAAGTGGCATTGATTCATTGATAAAGGATCTTGCCACCCATTTACATTCCCAACTGAATTCTGGCGAACTTATTGCTCGCCTAGGCGATGATTCTGTTGCAGTCATCTTGCAACAAAAACCTGATGCGGCAATCAAAATTGCCAAAGAGACTCTTCAAACCATTGAAAAACACATTTGTGAGTTAGATGGTCGCACCCTTCAATACACTTGCACCTGTGTGGTATTGAACCTGAACAATAAAAATACCCTGCAAATGCTGGATAACTGTATTGAAGGCATCGGCAATATCCGCCTGAAAAAATCCAAAAACAGTGCCGAAATTTTTACCCCTGCGGTTAAACAGGCTGCACCCGTCGGCGCTGATGATATTGCCAATATCGAAGAAGCGCTTGAACATGGCGTTTTCAAATTACTCTACCAGCCCATGATGAGTTTACAGGGTGATGCACGAGAAAATTACGAAGCCTCCGTGTGGATGAATGAAGCCGGCAAGGATGTTTACCCGATTGCACTTATCCAGTCTGCAAAAAATTCAAAACTGGATCGTTGGATTATTCTTGAATGCACAAAAGCCTTATCACTGCATCGAGCCAGTGGTCACAACTCTCGATTAACTATCAACCTGACACTGAATGCCTTAATGGATGACGGGCTTGCTGCTTGGTTAAAGGTAGCCACAAAAGCTGCAAACCTGACTAACGAATTTCTCGTTTTCCAGTTTCAGGAAGAAGACATTCGCAATAATTTGAAAGCTGCTATAAAAGCCATTACAGCCTTAAGAGAAGCCAAATTTCAGGTTTCATTAAAGAACTTTGGCAAGGAGTCAGAACCTTTCAAACTGCTTAATCATATCAAACTGGATATGATACTCATTGATGCTCATTTTACCGAATCAATCGCTAAAGGTGATACTACTGAGCTAAAATCACTGATTACCCAAGCCAAGGAGCTCGGCATTCAAACCATGCTGCCTGAAGTGGATAATGCAGGTGCTTTGGCGACTTTATGGCAATTGGGCACCCACTATATACAAGGCAGTTATTTACAGATGCCAAGCCCTGTCATGAACTACGAATTTACTGATATTTCCTGAACCACGGTCGAGTATCTTTTCCAGCTCGTAATGTTTCAACTCTTTAGCTTACCGGCCTTCGGCGTACTTCCAAACCAGCTTACTAACAGAGTAATTGTCTTTTACACTTACATCAGTCCATAAAAAAAGCCCCACCAACTGGCAGGGCTTTTTGCAAAGCTTTCTAGTGATTCAACAAACCTAAACCGCAGCACCCATTACATGGTGACCAGCCTTGAATCCAATAGTCAGTGCAGGACCCAAAGTACACCCTGCCCCTGGATACTTGCTTCCCATAATTGATGCAGTGACATTACCGGCCGCATACAAACCAACAATCGGCTGGCCATTTTCATGCATGACCTGCCCATCATGATTGATGACAAGACCACCCTTGGTGCCTAAATCGCCAAGTAACAATTGCGTGGCGTAATAAGGACCCTGCGTCATGGGCCCCCAACATGCGTTGGGCTTAACTTCTGGATCACCATACATGGTATCGTGATCATCACTGCCACGGCCAAACTCTTCGTCCTTGCCAGTCTCGGCAATCTTTTTCACTTTCGCCATGGTTTCCTTGAGCCCGTTGTAATCCACACCGATTTTCTGCGCCAGTTCTTCCAGTGTATTAGCCTTGATCAGCATCTTACCGTCACCAATCATTGCTTTACTCATAAAATCTGGCATAGCTTCACCTTGCACTACTCCACCAAACATATATTTCTTACGGTAATGGGCATCGAGGATGCAATAAGCTGGAAAGACATCATAGCCCTGCTTGGCTGCACCGTAGAAACAATCACCGTAAGAGTTGTAGGTAATCGATTCATTCATGAAACGTCGACCTTTTTTGTCAACAATGATCAACCCCGGCTTGGATTTTTCTGAAAAAAGCACCGTTGGCCCAAAAGGCGTCATCGCCGTTGGTGCCCACCAGGCCTCATTGAGCAAACCGGTTGCCGCACCCAGTTTCATAGCTGCTACCAACAGGTCTCCCGTATTGGTTTTTACACCGGAAGAGTTATCAGGGTTAGTTGGATTAGGCAAATATTTCTCGCGCAAGGTTTTGTTATGCTCAAATCCGCCAGCAGCCAGGATAACGCCTTTTTTCGCAACAATTGTCTTTCCACTCTGTACTACCACGCCTGTCACACGTCCATCAGTAACAACAATGTCGGCGACAGGTGTTTCCAGAACTAACTCGACACCCTTCGATTTACACGCAAGATACAGAGCAGCAACCAGAGCGTTACCCTGACAAAGCCTGCGGTCACGGGAACCCTTCAGGCGACCGGGAATATCCTTGTAATAACCAAAGATAATACCCATGAATATTTTCACCCACCCTGGCGTCTTGGCCAGAATTTGCACACCCTCAAGAATACTCATTGAAAAACGGCTGAAAGCTTTTGAGGCTAGTGGCGAATCCACCAGTTTCAAAAACATGTCATGTTCAAGCTGGCGGCCATCGACAGGTGAGGGATCCATAGTGCGTCCACCGCCTTTCCAGCCGTCAATATCAGGATAATAATCTGCATAACCTGGTACTGGTGTGTAGGTCAACTCAGTATGCTTTTCCAGAAAATCGACCATTTTCGGAGCATTGGCTATATAGTTTCGAATAGTCTCATCACTCACTTGATCCGCGGGAATGACTGCACGCATATATTTGAAAGCGTCTTCAGGGCTATCCGTCACACCGGCATTGGCAATATTACGACTATTGGGAATCCATATTCCGCCGCCTGACTTGGAGCTGGTACCACCCCACTCACGCCCTTTTTCGATGACTAGTACTGAAGCACCCTTATTAGCCGCCGACAATGCTGCGATAAAAGCACCGGCTCCTGAACCCACTACTACTACATCATAATTATCTTTCATGAAGTTTCCTCAACAACATCAATAGCTGTCAGATTATAATTATCAACGAGCAATCCCTTCACGCAACAACAGTTGTTACCTGCAGAAGATGCATACACACAACAAACGCGAGTATAGAACTTGCTACTCGATGAAACAATTGTAATAAAAAGAACCCTATCACACCACTCACCGGCAACCAGTAGCAATTATCTCAATCTTGCGCCAAATTATCGGGGCTTCTATTTGTCAGAAACAGGCGCGTTTTATAATAGTTTCATTTCTATCAGGGCCTGTAGAAATGATATCAACGGGCGCACCCACTTTTTTCTCTAAAAACGCAATATAATCTCGCGCTGCTTGCGGTAACTTGTCTAACGATTTCACACCAAATGTAGTTTCACTCCATCCGGGAAGCTCTTCATATATCGGCTTCACTTTATCAAACATAGCCACATCGGCATAATCAATAATAGTGCCATCCGGTAATTCATACGCAGTACACACCTTGATAGTTTTTAACCCATCCAAAACATCAAGTTTAGTGAGGCAGATGCCTGACACGCTATTGACTAATACAGCATGTTTAACGGCTACCGCATCGAACCATCCACATCGACGTTTACGCCCTGTCGTAGCTCCAAACTCATGGCCTTTTTTACCCAGATACTCACCTATATCATCAAATAATTCTGTCGGAAACGGCCCTGACCCTACGCGTGTGGTATAAGCTTTGGTAATCCCTAAAACGTAATCCAGATACAGAGGACCAACACCTGTACCTGTTGATGCTCCACCGGCAGTAGTATTAGAAGAAGTCACATAGGGGTAGGTACCAAGATCAATATCTAACAGTGTACCTTGTGCGCCTTCAAACAATATATTGTCGCCATTCGCGCGCGCCTTGTGCAATATTGCCGTCACATCGGCAATCATTGGTTTGATTTTCTCAGCCATCTCCAGGGTTGATTTCAGTGTTTCTTCGAAATCAACCGGGGCTACCTTGTAGTATTCAGTCAGCATAAAATTGTGATATTGGAGTAACTCTTTTAATTTTTCAGCAAAAATCGCTTTATCTAATACATCACCCAGGCGTAAACCACGACGAGAAACCTTATCTTCATAGGCCGGGCCAATACCCCTGCCTGTCGTTCCTATTTTGGCATTTCCACGTGCAGCTTCACGCGCTACATCCAGAGCAACATGAACAGGCAATATCAATGGGCACGACGGACTAATACGCAAGCGTCTGGTAACTGGAACGCCGCGAGCTTCTAATTCGGCAATCTCTTTCAACAATGCATCGGGCGCCAAAACAACGCCGTTGCCGATAAGACATTGAACGCCATCACGTAAAATTCCTGACGGTATTAAATGTAAAACCGTTTTTTCTCCATCAATCACCAGAGTATGGCCGGCATTATGACCACCTTGATAACGTGTTACATATGTTGCTTCCTCGGTAAGCAGATCTACAATCTTGCCTTTGCCTTCATCACCCCATTGTGTACCTAATACAATTACATTCTTTCCCATTACATTTTCTCTCAAAATAAAGTTTTTACTTGCCATTGGCCATTTTCGTTAATGATATGTCGAGTACAATTAGCCGGCACTTTTGCTCCTGGCAATGCCTTGACAACACGATAGCCTTGTTCACGCAGTGCAGTGACCGTCGATTCAAGCGCAACATCTTCAACACAAGGCGCCAAAATCATTGGTGTTATATCCTGTTGTTGAATACAGGATAAAAACGCTTTTACGTTAGCACTAAACCCTGTGGCCGGACGAGCCCGACCAAAAGCTGCACCAATACCGTCATAACGCCCGCCATTAGCTACAGCCTGTCCAAGACCCTCAACATAAGCAGCAAAAACCAGGCCCGTATGGTATTGATAACCGCGCAGTTCAGCCAAATCCACGTGCATTGGCATATCAGGAAATTGCTTGGCAATACGCAGCGCAATTTCTGCCAAATAATCTATGGCATCTAATACACTTTGCGGCGCGTTTTTTAAAAGCAGTTTGGCTTCGGAGAGAACAGCTAAATCACCATTCAAATCAACTAACGCCTTTAACATATCTGCAATTTCGGAATTGTTGATATACTCTTTTACTATAGCGGAAATTTCTGTTTTGGCCTTACGATCAAAAGCATCAAAAAGTACCTCCTCGACCTCAGCAGGCAAACAAGCATCTTGTACAATCGCCCGATAAATACCTACATGTCCAAGATCAAGATGCACTGTATTAACCCCTGCCGTTTGCAGGGTCACCAACATCAAACTGATTATTTCTGTATCACTATAAATACTGGCATCACCATAGAGTTCTGCTCCAAATTCAATGGGAGTACGCGAAGCCAATTGTGATTTAGGCTTTGTATGAACTACCGTTCCCGCATAACAAAGTCTTGTAGGTCCTTCCTGCTTCCAGCTATGGGCATCGATGCGCGCTGTTTGGGGCGTTATATCGGCACGAATTGCTAATGTGCGTCCTGAAAGCTGGTCCGTCAATTTGAAGCTTTGCAAATCCATGTCGGTGCCCATGCCAATCAGCAATGACTCGCTGTATTCGATTAACGGAGGGATGACTAACTCGTAACCCCAACTCCGGTATAAATCTAATACCTGCCGCCGAAATTGTTCAATTTGCCACGCTTGCTTGGGTAGAATTTCTTCAACACCCTCAGGTAATAACCAACGATTTTTATTCGCCATAGTTTTTTCTCTAGGCTCTAATGAACGAAATAGAGCAATACAGTACCTATTAACATACTGGTCAAGCCCATGTAGCGTAAACTGCGATCATCCAATTCAATCACCTGACTCATTGCGTTGCGCCATTGCTTTGGCGCCAGAAATGGCAAAATACCTTCAATAACCAGCACCAGACATCCTGCAATCAAGACTTCTTGTGACATAAAATTAGCCTTCCGGCAGCGTAAACATAAAAAAGCCGGAGACTACTCCGGCTTGATCAATAATACCATAATCTGCCCGGCATTCGAGCAACATTAAAGACTGTTACAAAAGCTTATCGAGCATTGGCATGATTCAGGTAACGGAAAAAATCGCTATCCGGCTTTAAAAGCATTACATCGGATTTATTGGCAAACGTTTCTTCATAAGCCTTTAAACTGCGCCAAAAAGCATAAAATTCAGGATTTTTGCTATAGGCTTTAGCATAAGTAGCTGCAGCTTGTGCATCACCGTTACCACGCACAATTTCAGCTTTACTATAAGCCTCCGATTCTAAAACAATCTTTTCGCGATCAGCAGAAGCGCGAATACCTTCAGCCAATTCATGACCACGCGAACGATGCTCACGCGCTTCACGCTGCCTTTCTGTATTCATTCGATCAAATACGGATTGGCGCACATCTTCCGGCAAATCAACTTGCTTCACGCGAATATCAATAACCACAATACCCAGCTCTGATAAAGCAAATTCATTCAGCTTGTCTGTCAACGCTTTCATCAATTCATCACGCTCGCCTGATACCACTTCATGCATATCACGCTTGCCAATCTCAGTACGCAAACCATCATTGATACGCTGTGCAAGCAAACCATTAGTAAGGCTCTCCTCGCCATTGGTTGCGGTGTAATATTTTTGCACATCCTCGATACGCCATTTAGCATAGGAATCAACGATCAATGATTTCTTTTCAATCGTCAAAAACCGCTCAGCCTCGGCATCCAGCGTCATAATCCTGGCATCAAATTTACGAATCTGATGTACAAATGGCACCTTCCAATGCAAACCGGGCAATACGTCTGCCTCTACAATTTCACCGAAACGCAATTTAACAGCTCGTTCGGTTTCCTTTACCACATAAAGGGAGCCATTCAGCGTAAACAGAACAACAACAAAAAGAACAATAAGTGCGGTGATTTTAGCTTGCATTATCGACCTCCCCGGGAAGAGCCTTCTCTACTATTTTCACGTTTGGCATCAGCCGCAGGCAGTGCGGTACTGTTAACAAAAGTACTAAACGGCTTTTCAGCAGCAACAGCGGAATCACTTCCCATCAATTTATCGAGGGGCACATACAACATATTGCCGCTATCTACATCTACCAAAACTTTTGATGTTTTGGACATGACTTTTTGCATGGTATCTATATACATACGCTGACGAGTGACTTCAGGCGCCCTTTCATATTCAACCAATAACTGGGTAAAGCGCTGTGCTTCACCCTCTGCACGAGAAATAACCTGTTCCTTATAACCATTGGATTCTTCTGTTTGGCGTCGCGCCAAACCACGAGCTTCAGGAATTATTCCATTTTTATAGGTTTCTGCTTCGTTCTTTACCCGTGCTTCATCTTCTTTTGCACGAATAACATCATCAAACGCTGCCTGCACTTCTTTGGGTGGCTGCGCATCCTCAATGTTAACCTTGCTGACCAGAATCCCCGTTTGATACAAATTCAGGTAATCCTGTATGCGTTTTTTAACTTTTATCGCAATCTCTGCACGGCCTTCTGTAAGAACCTGATGTAACTTGTTGCTGCCAATAACATGACGCAAAGCACTTTCAGAGGCATGGGCCAAGCTGATCTCAGGATCGCGCACTTGCAGTAAAAATGCCTTCGGATCCAATACCGTGTATTGCACAGAAAGACTCACTTCCACAATATTATCGTCTTCAGTCAGCATTAAACCTTTATGTGCTGATGAGCGCACCTTGGTCACGTTGACAATTTGCACGTTATCTACCAAAGGTGGATTCCAGTGCAACCCTGGCCCCAGTGTTTCACTATACTTTCCAAATGTTTGAACAACTGACCTCTCTTGCTCATCCAACTGGTAAAAGCCCATCGCAAACCAAATAAGCAGAAGCGCGGCAAAAAATAACCCTATCAGATTAGGGTTAATATCCGGAAAATCTCCATTGCCACTACTTGGCCCAGATCCTTTATTACCAGTAAATTTCTCTTTGAATTTACGAAAAGCCTCATCCAGATCAGGCGGACCTTGATCACGACCCCAGGGATCTTTATCGTTATTGCCACCAGGCTCATTCCAGGCCATTGGCTTCTCCTCTTTATTTTTAAATATATGTTTATGCTAGAGGGTGAATTCTAGCAGAATGCCGCTTAAATTTAATGA
>CAZTZY010000022.1:11050-33448 GCA_964617765.1 uncultured Spongiibacteraceae bacterium | reverse complement strand
AAATGGCAGCACTAGCTGCTTAAACTGTTATGCACTTCGCGGTTGAATCCGCCCTGTATAAAAGCTAGCAGGATCGTTTTTATACCGTTTGACATTGATGGTTAATCGATGCTCACTATGGTTACACGCAATTTTTTAGGCTAAAACGCTCAGCCCAACCTGTAAAAATGACAATAAAAAAAGAGGAAGACACTGTATGAATTTACTACCCAAGAAGTATCGACAATTACTTGGTGGAGGGTTAGCTATTGTGCTGGGTGCTTCTGCATCCACAGCGTTTGCATTGGATGCCGATATTAATTTTGCCGGATTTGCTTCACTGGTGTACGCCAAAACTATTTCGGACGATAAAGAAGAAAGTACGATGTATGGTATTTCCAATGAGGGTGAATACCGGGATTTTAATAAACTGGGTTTCCGTATGGATGCCGATATGAAGAATAATCTGACGTTTACCGCCCAGATTCTTGCCGCCGGTTCCGAGAACTATGATCCTACCTTCGACTGGATATTTGCGACGTATCAAATTCATCCTGAAGTGGCAATTTCGGTGGGCAGGATTCGTGTTCCAGTCTTTATGTATTCCGATTATCTCGATACCAGTTTTGCCTATCAATGGATAGAACCCCCAAAATCTGTTTATAACCTTGCGCAAACACCCTTTAAAAGTATTGAGGGTTTAAAAATTGCCTACAACACCAATATGGGCGACTGGACTTCAGAGCTATTAATATGGGGCGGCAATGGTGAAGATCATTTTACAGAATCAGGTGTTGATGCCGACTTGATTCTGGAGAATTCATGGGGAACGGCCTGGACCGTCGGGTATGACTGGTTGTCATTACGGGCATTCTACTTTGAAGCCGATTCGACATTGGATATCACTACAAACTCCGCGGTTGCCGGGTTAATGAACAGCGTCTATCAACTGGAAGAGGGAATCGCTTCCGTACCCGGTATGGTAAGGCCTAATTTCCACGATGCATTACTGTGGGAGAAAGACCCCGGGCAGTTTTATGGCTTGGGTGCTTCTTTCGATTTCGAAAGTTTTTTCATTATCTCCGAGATTACAAAAATAGATGTGAAGGGTAACGATAGTAATCTGGTTGCGCCGACGCTGGATTCATTTTATATCACTGGTGGTGTTCGATTGCCGGAGCATTGGACGTTAAGCCTTACCTACGGTGAGGATAAAGACAAACCTGATAATAAAACCTGGCAACAGCTAAATGATGACATTGTGCGATTAGGTACAGTTTTACCGCCCATGATAGGTGCATTGCAAGCCGGTGAAGGAGTATTACAAGGCATGGAAACACCCTTGTTAGCGGGTGAAGGCGCACTGGAGTCTCAAGAGGCCCAGCTGCAGGCAGTAGAAGATTATTTGCAAGGTGTCTTGATAGCTAATGGTTCGTTGACCGGTGCAGAAACAACATTACTCACCAATACTCAAAGTGCACTCACTGCGGTTCAAGGCAGTTTGGCAGGTGTGCAGGGTAATTTGGCCATTGTTCAGGGGCAACTTGCAGTGGTTCAGGCTCAATTGACCGGGCTGCAGCAACTACAACCGGGTTTGCAGGCACTTCAGGATGGGTTGAAAACCGTGGTATATCAACAGCAGGATTATTCATCAAAACAGACAACATTATCGGCACGTTGGGATTTCCATCCTTCAGCCGCATTAAAGCTGGAATATATGATTGACGAACGTGATGGCCAATTTCTTGGTGGGAAAAAACTTAAACCCCAGGCCTTGCGTATCGGCCTCGACCTCGTGTTTTAAGGAGACGATGATGAATATAATCAAAAAAATATCAGTCATAACACTCCTTAACTTGGGAGCGGTGATGCCGGTTTTTGCGGAAGTGGCGGTGATAGTGAATCCAGATAATGTGTCAAAAATGGATACCAACCAAATCCGCAACCTGTTTTTAGGCAAGGTAAAAACCTTTTCCAATGGTGTTTCTGCACACCCGGTTGATATCGCTGCGGGTGATAGTTCGCGAGCGGTATTTATCAAGAAAGTGTTGCGTAAGGATGAAGCCAACCTGAATGCCCATTGGGCGCGTATGTTGTTCTCTTCCAAAGGCCGTCCTCCGGAAGAGGTTGAGGATGCAGCCGCAGCCATTAAACTGGTGTCGTCCAATAAATCAGCAATTGCTTATATTGATGCCAAGGATGTTACCAGCAGTGTTAAAGTGGTTGCTGTTATCAAGTAAGTCTTCAGACCGCTGTTGCAGGTGGTAAAAGCGATGTATAAAACCCCTTGCCCGGCTTTGCCGCAAGGGGTTTTCTTTTTTAGAAGGTCATGGATGTCAGTTGTTGTTCGTCTGTTAGTGGTTGGTTAGTTGTAACGCTTGCTCAAGGTTAGATCCAGATCCAGTTTTTCGCATATCATTTCCAGTCGCTCATTGAGCGTATCCATATCGACATCAAGCGGGGCATCCACTTCCACCTCGGCTTTAAAAAGCGGTTCTCCGGTCATGGGTGCGCTTTCAATCAGGCTATGCATTTTGGTGACATTGATATTTTTCTCAGCCAGCGCCTGGGCAACTTCACGGACAATACCGGGACGATCCAGTCCCAGTATGGACAATCGGATATGCTGCAACTGGCTAGTGAGTGGTGCCGCTGTTATATCATCAATCAATATGGAAAATCCGCTGGCAGAGAGTGCCTGCAGGCTGTTTTTCAGGTTCTGTACTTGTACTTCTGCAATGCTGATCTGCACAATGCCGGTGAATTTTCCCGGTAATTTATCCATGCGGCTTTCTTGCCAATTGCCGCCATGTTGCCCGACAATTCTGGAGAGTTGGTCAACAATGCCGGGTTTGTCGTTACAGATAAAGGTGAAAACGAGAGAGTGTTGCATGGGGAATCCTGTCTGGAAATAATGAATGTAGCTTGAGTATAATTGTCCAAAGACTGCCTTGCCAGTATCGTTGCTGAAGTTGGCATTGGTTAAATAGGTTAATCAGGGTACAGTGAAAGGAATGAAATTGAGGTATTTATGTTTAAAAAAATAAAAGGTGTTGCTGCGTTGCTGTTAATTATTTGCCTCTTTTTGCCTTTATCCCAGTGTTCACAACCACCACTGCCTACCGCCAGCAATTCAACGGCTATTGTTTATGAATATTATGCTGTTCAGCATAATAATATTTGGGGTTATTTCCCGGCAATACCTTTTGTTTTGCCGCTATTAATGGTGTTGTTTAATGTAAAGGCGAAAAGGGAAAAATTGCGTTATGAGTTGATCGATGTTGTTTTGGGAGTGCTGGTATTAACCTTGGTATTATTGCATGCTTTTGTTGCGAAACTGATTTTTGGTGGTTATCTGGCATTGTTTGCAGCGTTAGGTTATTTGCTGGCAAGCTTGATTGAGTCAGGCAAGACGATCAGTTTTAGATACAAGAATCGTCGTTAATGCTGATCCTTCCTTTTGAAGATATAGAAAAAGACACCCTGTATACTTTGCTGGAAGAATTGGTAACACGTGATGGCACCGACTATGGTGCAGTAGAAATATCGACTGCCCAAAAAGTTGAACAAGTGTTACTGCAGTTACAGCAGGGTACAGTGTGTTTATGTTTTGATCCGGAAACAGAAAGCTGCAATATCATCGAGGCCTCCGAGGCCAGACGTTTGGCAGAATAAAACGATGTCGACTATTTTTCATCTCGATGCACGCGGTTTGTTTTGTCCGGAACCGGTGATGTTATTACACAAAAAATTCCGTGAAATGCAGGCGGGCGATATATTGGAAATAGTGGCTACCGACCCTTCCACCGAGCGCGATATACCTAAATTTTGTCTCTTTCTTGAACACGAATTGTTGCTGCATGATGCTCGTGAAAATGAGTATTTTTATCGTATTCGCAAAAGTGGTTAATCACCCGGGTGATTTAACGATTCAGCAAAAGGGCAATTGCCTCAATCGCTTCCGGGTCGCCGTTCTTGATTTGGTTGGCGATATGATATTGAAAATAATAACGGAACTGTGGATTTTCATCGGCAGGGTACAGGCAGGCATCGCCCACAAGAACCGGAGTGTGTGTGATTTTTTCAGGATCAACCAGCATGCCGGTAATATGGCCGCTGTTATCCAGTCTCCAGCTTAATACTTCTGTTAGAAGCAAGGTTTTGTCATCATCTCCCATTAACATGGCATGAGTGCCAATGTTGTCGGGAATTTCCTGAATGATTTCAGTAGTGTTTTCATTTTCATTTAAATGCGTTTCAAAATAAGCCAGCGATGTTTCCAGTTCCATCACTTTATGCATAGGCGCATCGTAAAAAATATTATCAATATCCTGATCGTAATAACCTTCCCAGCAGCCATTGAGGGGATCCTGGATTTCAGTGCAAGGGATTAAAGATCCCAGCCATGGCACCATGCCCACAACATCGCCGTTCCAGCGCAAACCCCAGCAAAGAATTTTCATGCTGTAATAACGATCGGGATTATTTTCATTGGAATACAACATGGATAAACCGTCATATTCAGGAGCAAGGCGTATAATTCGCTCTTGAGCGAGGTCTTCGAGCGGTTTGCCACTAAAAAAATCAATAACCTTGTGTTTGGATTCGCTCATTCACTACTCCTGAACGGTTAAGGAGGTTTTCAAGAGGTATACTGGATAATGAAATCACCCATTGGCGTATTGGAACATAAAATGGCTTCAATTGGCATTTTTTCAAGTCGCACAGGGGTTATTTGCCAGCCACTGCGTATCATCCGCGCTTTACGTCACAGCTGGCATTTACCTGTTGCTTCAGTTTAAGTATAGTCATTTTTTCAAGAATACCGGAACAATCCTGAATGTCATTTTTTGGTATTTCTGAGAGGGTTGAATGGTGCTGTTTTCCAGTAATCCAGAGTTTGCATAAATTATGACCAGTCACAAAAAACTGCGCATTGTTGCTGATGAAAATATTCCCATGCTCGATGAGCTGGCGGGAGATATTGCAGAGATTACTTTTCTGCCGGGCCGTGCAATGCGCCCAGCAGACTTGCGCGATGCTGATGCATTGTTAGTGCGCTCCATTACCCAGGTTAATCAGACGCTGTTAAAAGATTCCTCCCTGGGTTTTGTGGGTACTTGCACCATTGGCACCGATCACATTGATGAGCACTATCTCGCTGAAAAACACATCGGCTTCGCAAGTGCGCCGGGTTGCAATGCCGCTGCCGTGGTTGATTATGTTATTGCCGCCATGTTGGCTGTTTATAGTGATTTAACAATACTGCGAAAAAAGACAGTCGGTATTGTGGGTTATGGACAGGTAGGCAGTCGTTTAAAATTGCGGCTTGATGAATTAGGTATAACGAATATTGTGTGTGACCCGTTTAAAGAAGCCGCCCATGCCACGCTCGAGGAAATAATGGCGTGTGATATTATCAGTTTACACGTGCCATATACCAAAGTTGGAGAGTATAAAACACATCGCCTTGTCGGTTTGGCAGAGTTACAAAAAATTCGCCGGAATGCTTTGTTGATCAATACCAGTCGCGGTCCAGTAGTCGATAATCAGGCCTTATATCCGTTTTTACAGACGCAGCAATTTCATGCCGTTCTCGATGTTTATGAAGATGAACCTGCGCCTGAAATTGCTTTGTTAGATTCGCTTGATATAGCTACGGCACATATTGCCGGTTACAGCTTGCAGGGGAAAATTCGTGGCACCTTGCAGATTGTTGAAGCTTTATTCAGGCATTTTTATATAGACAAACCCATCAAGGATGTATTGTCACCCTTGTCAAAAAAGATTGAATTGCCCGATAATGCCGATATCAACCAATTGATGAAAGCAGCTTATGATATCCAGGCCGATTCGCGTTGTTTTATCGAATGTTTGCGTAATGCTGTTGATCAACAACATAAAGCAAAAGCGTTTGATGATTACCGCAAGAATTATCCGGTGCGCTATGAGTGGTCATTCACTGAAGTGCAGGCAAGTGCTGAAATAATGCAAGCGGCAGAGACATTGGGTTTCAGAAAAAATTAAAGGGCAGTTAAATGCCCTTTTGTTATGGTTTTAGAGGATTGATGTTCAAAGTCATATCGTTTGAGGAAAACATCTGACATTAAGTCAGGGTTGGTTTCGCCTCAGTGTTGATTGAATGAAATTATCTAACATAGTCTCCGTTTTTATTATTGTTGATGGGTTTAATTTTTATGAGGCGTTCGTGCTTCGTTAGAAGCGATGCGATTACACGATTCAGTAATCATATCCCGGGTGATGCGAATTTCATTGCCCTCCTTATCGATAATAAAAGCACTGTGCAGGTAATCTGCATTTAACGCATCGCGAGCGGGTGGCTGATACTGTGTTGTATTCATTAATGTTGCCTCTGGCCTTGCCGTGCGCACTTCAAAAAAACGTGTTTTTGAAAGAGCGTGATTGGAGTATGGAAAACGAAACCCGGCCTTGCAAGGCGGGTTTTGAAAAAAGTATCAACGAAAAGAATGACAAATCGGTGACAATATTCTGAGACCTTGTTCACATTGCTATACACGGTTAGTTTTGACTAACCTCATTTATATACTTTTTTAATCTATGAATAAAAACATCATAAATAAAAGATTAAGGGTCGGTTTTCTGCTGAATCCCTATGCCGGAATTGGCGGTGAAGCCGCGTTTAAAGGCAGTGATGGCACAGAAATTCGCGAGCAAGCTCTGGCCTATTCTGCCAGTTTGCGGGCACCAGGGCGCGCTGAGCGCTTTTTACAGGCGCTGGGTGAGCAGCGTTTGGCTATCGACTGGTATGCAGGCAAAGGCGTGATGGGAGAAATAGCCCTTCAACATCAACGAGTTACGCCAATTGCCAGTCTGGGTTCGGCGGCAGAGGCCACCAGCGCAGCCGATACACGACAAGTTGCCGGTTTTTTCCTGCAAGAAAAAGTGGATCTGGTGTTGTTTGTTGGCGGAGATGGTACGGCACGTGATGTGCTCGATGTTTTACAAACCACTATTCCCTGTTTAGGCATTCCTGCCGGAGTGAAAATGCAGTCCGGCGTGTTTGCCTTGTCACCGGAAGCGGCTGCCGAGATTGTCATTGGCATGCTGCAATCCGAATTGCTCAGTGTCGCTGAACAGGACGTGCGTGATATTGATGAAGCAGCATTACGCGAAGGGCGAGTGCGTTCACGTTATTATGGCAGTATGCGTGTTCCGGCAGCGCCCATGTACCTGCAGCATTTAAAGCAGGGCGGTGTTGAAGATGAAACAACAGCGTTGGAAGATATTGCTGCGCATCTCAGTGAGATCATGGAGGAAGGGTATCTTATGCTGGTAGGGCCGGGACGCACTCTGGCCTACTGGATGGAAACCCTGAAGTTACCCAATACGCTGGTGGGGTTTGATGCGGTATTGAATGGCGAGCTTCTCAAAAGTGATTTGAATGCCCGGGATATACTCGCCTTGCAGCAGGAATATCCCGATATGAAACTACTGCTCAGCCCCACGGGTCAACAAGGCATATTGATCGGCAGGGGCAACCAGCAATTAACGCCGGCCTTTTTACAGCAACTACCCAAACAAAAATGGCTGATAGTGGCCACCAAAAATAAACTGGCTGCTTTCCAGGGCAAGCCCCTGATTGTTGACAGTAATGATTACTTGCTCGATCAATCCCTGTGTGGATTGTATAACATTATTTCAGCCTACCATTATCAAGTGCTGTATCCCGTTAATATTACTTATAAGATTAATTAACCATGTTAGAAACATTAAAGACAGAATTGTTAAAGTCAATCAACCACTTGCCCAATGATGCCAGCCGGCTTTTCCACGGGCGCGGGCATTGTTATACGGGGCTGGAATTTATCAATATCGACTGGTTCAGGCCGGTGTTGTGGGTAGTGCTCTATGGTGATGTGGCCGAAGAAACTGTAGCGGCCATCAGCCAGATGCTCATTGAATTGGCTACGAGCAATGCTGAAATACAAGCTATTGCGCTGCAACGGCGCATTGCCGGCAGGGCGCAACAGGATATGATCTATGGTGTCGTGCCGGATAAAACCTATGCGGTAGAAAGTGGCATGCGTTATGAACTCAATCTCGCTGAAAACCAGAATATCGGTTTTTTCCTTGATGCCCGGCCAGCACGGCAGTGGGTAAAAGAGCATACACAGGGTAAACGCGTGCTGAACCTGTTTGCCTACACCTGTTCATTTTCGGTAGCGGCCATGCAAGGTGGCGCCTATAAAGTGGTGAATATCGACATGGCAAAATCGGCCATTGCTACGGGCCAGCGCAATCATGCCCTGAACGCTCTGGATATTTCCAAAGTCAGCTTTTTGCCACATGATATATTTCGTTCTACGCGCAAGCTGCAGGATCTAGGCCCTTATGACATTGTGATAGTTGATCCACCTTCACGCCAGAAAGGCAGTTTTGAAGCTGAAAAAGATTATGGTCGTTTATTGAAAAAACTCGAACCCATGCTCGGCGAGAATGCCATGATCATGGCGTGTTTGAATGCACCGTATTTAAGTGAAAATTTCCTGCTGGATACCTTTACAGAATGTTTACCCCAATATCAACTGTTAGAACGTTTGCCACAACGTGAAGATTTTCCGGAAAAGGATTTAAACTGCGCCTTGAAAATGCAGGTGTTTGTAAAACAGGCGTAGCAGGATGTCCCCAGTCGGTCATTCTGTAAAATAAGAACATGTAATCATGCACACCGTTTTATACACAGGCAAAATTAACCCGGTAAAAATTATGACGATACAACGCATTAACCCAACTCCACGCTGGTCTGACGTCACTATTCATAATGGTGTGGCCTGGTTTATTGAGGTGCCGGAAGATACCACTGCCGACATGGCTGGACAAATCGAACAGGTGCTCCGGCAAACCGAGACAACATTACTTAAAATCAGCAGCGATAAAACTCAGTTAATATCTGCCACTATCTATGTAAAAGATCTCACGCAATTATCAGTCATGAACGCCGCTTGGGAAGCATGGCTTCCGTTTGGTGCTGCGCCATCACGCGCCTGTTTAAAAGTGGAGTTGGTGAATCCTGAGATGCTGGTCGAGATTGCCTTTGTCGCAGCCATAATCTGTTAGACAGTGTCTTTATTAAACGTTGCTGTATTTAACATTCCTTTATTAAAGGCTCTTTTATTCAGCCCGCCATAATTCCCTCTGCGTAAGACTCCAGTCGTTGTATTTTCATATTACTTTCACGCAATTATGCATAAATAGTGACAATGCATAACCTCTCAATTTTATTGTCCTGTCTATCCCGGGATTGTCATAAATATGACATATACCTGTCATTAACCCGTCATGTACCTGTCATTAGCCAGTCATAAATACTGATTACATTGGGCGCAAGAACTTCCTGAAAGTGTCTTTTCCCAAGAATGAAAGGTGTTTATATGAAATATATCCGGGTGTTAGCAGGTGCGATGGCGACATTATCAGCTGCCAATATATATGCAGGCGAAGCGGTGTTCTATATCACTGAAGAAGGCCAGGCAGTCAGCGATATTGCAGTGGTGGTAGATGGCAATAAAAAACTGGTGCAACAAAATGGTTTTGTTGTATTTGAAGTGACAGGTGGCAAACACCAGGTACAACTGACTCAAATGGGTGAAGTGGTTGGTGATTTCAGTTTCAGTGTAAAAAATGAAGAAAATGCAGAAGTTAAAGTAGAAATGCTGGGTGGCGAAGCGATGCCAACGGTTACAGCCTATGTGCCAGGTGCTGGCGATGTAGCAGCAACAGGGAAAATAACAGGCACATTAAGTTCAGCTGAAACTGGTGGTACGGTTGAAGGTGCGCGCGTATCTATAGATGGCAAAGAATATGCGGTAATGACCGATAAAAATGGCTATTTTGAAATTGATCTGCCGCGCGGTGCTTATGATGTCACTATTGCGCACCCTAATTACGGCAAAAAAACCAGCAAAAATATTCGCGTATTTTCAGGTTCGGCATTGCAGCTGGATTTTGATATGTCCATGTCAGGCAATGGTGTTATAGAAGAGCTGGTGGCTACCGGGTCTTATCTGCCGGCTGTTGATGTAGAGCAAAAGCGGGATGCAAGTACGATTCTTGATTCGATTGGTTCAGAACAGTTTTCCAAAATGGGTGATTCCGATGCCGCTTCAGCATTAAAGCGTGTTTCGGGTGTTTCGCTGATTGGTGGCCAATATGCTGTAGTGCGTGGTTTGACCGGTCGTTATATATCATCGTCGTTGAATGGAGGTGCCATTCCCAGTACCAATCCTCTCAGCAGGGAAGTTGCGTTAGATATGTTCCCGTCGTCAGTTTTGCAGGGCATAGAAATCAACAAGGCCTATACTCCGTTCCTGCCAGGTGATTCTACCGGTGGATCTATCAATATGGTCACCAAGGGTATGCCTGAAGAGCGTATTGCAAAATTGACTGTAGGTTCAGGTTACAGGATGGGCGTGACAGGCAAGGATGTGATTACTTATGAAGGTGGTGATACCGATTTCCTCGGTATTGATGATGGTACGCGTGAAATGCCGGATATCATCAATGGCTTCACCCACTATGGTCAGGAAAGTTACAGTGTCTGCAGTGATACTTCCGCATGTGTGAGTTCTGAATTTGCAGCGCAAATGGCCAATTCCCTGGAAAATATCTATAACACGGACACTACACGTGCCGCACCTGACTTCGATATCGGTTTTACTTATGGCAACGTGAAAGATATTTCCACTGAAATAACCAATGGCAATTTTGGTTATTACGGTGATGTTAGTTATAAAAGCAAATGGGGAGCGCGCCAGGATGCAGAGATACATGATGACAGTGGAGATTTTGATTACGAACGAAGCAAGCGCAATATCGACCTGACGGGCTATGGTGTACTGGGTTATCAGGATACCGAAGGCAACCTTGAAGTGCTGAGTAAAAGTATTTTACTAAGAAAATCAGACGATACGACACGGGTCGCTGATGGTGTGGATAGTGAAGGTACATTGATATCAGATGTTACATTGCAGTGGGTAGAGCGTAGTTATACAGGACAAACTTTCAGTGGTAAGCATCTATTTGTTGACCAGATTCATGAAATTGACTGGCGTATCACTGGTGGCCAATCAATGCTTTATGAACCGGATAGGCGCGGCTACCAATTCCGAAATAACCAGATTTTCCCATCGACATTGGAAAGACGTTATACTCAACAAGTTGAGGACAGTATCGATTTTGGTGTTGACTATACATTCAACTGGATGATAAGTGATAGCGTTAGTGCGAAATTGCAGGCAGGTATTTTTAATGCCGATAAGTCCAGAGAAACAAAAATGGGACGTCTTGGTATAGTGCAGGGTCCTTCGGTTGTGACAGTTGGCCAAGATCTGGAAACCTTGCTGGTGCCTGATAATTTCAATAATGGTAATTTTACCTTGCTGGTAAGAACAGCCGCTACTGATAATTATGATGCAGAAGATGGCATGTTTGCCTATTACCTGAATACTGAAACCGACATCAATTCAGTCTGGGTTGTATCTGCCGGTGTGCGCTTTGAAGATGCAACACAAACCTTGCGATATTTTTATGCGCCAGCATCTAACGATAGATATGAAACAAATGAAGTATTGCCTGCTGTTGGTGTGACATGGAAGATGACGGATATGTGGCAACTCCGTGCCAGTTACAGTAAGACAGTATCGCGTCCTGGTTTAACCGAGCGCTCATTGTCGAGCCAGTACGATCCTGAAACCGATGAGCAGGTATTTGGTAACAATCAGTTAGTGTTGTCGAACATTGATAACCTGGATTTCCGCGCTGAATATTATTTCGATGATGTGGACAATATTTCAGCCGGTGTATTTACCAAGCTGATCGACAATCCGATTGAACGTACTGTGCCGGATGCATCAGGTTCAGCGGCTAACGGTTATACTTTTGTGAATCAGGATGAGGCAACGGTATCTGGTATCGAGTTTGATATGCGTAAAACTGTATTTGATACCGGCATTTATAGCGGTTATGTCAGCAGCAACGTTTCACTGATCGATTCTGAAGTGAAACTGGAAGGCCGCAGTATTCCACTGGAAGGCGGCATTACCGAACGTGAACTGCAAGGACAATCCGATATGTTAATCAATGTACAGTTTGGCCTCGATCATGTGCCTACGCAACAATCAGTCACTGTGATGCTCAACTATTTTGATGATCGCATCAGCAAGGTAGGACGCGCTGGCCGTAATGAAATAGAGGAAGGCCGTCCTACCGTGGATGTCGTCTACAAATATGATATTTATCCGGAAATGACTTTGGGTGCGAAGATACAGAACCTGTTTGATCAGAAAGTGAAATACACCATTTTTGATGATGAATCTGAAGTGTATCACGATGGCACCTATTTCAACGTCAACATGGCTTATTCATTTTAATCGATTACGAGTATCAATAAATTAATATGTTAGAAAAACAGGTTTGGCAAGCAGTAAAACTTTTTAATAGTAAATTAACAGCAATATTCACAGAAATTTCATGTAAATGACATGTAACTGTAACACTTCGTCACTAGCATGATGACAATCAAAACCAGAGAGGTAATCTTATGAAGTTTAATAAATTAATACTTGCCGCTGCAGTAGCTTCTGCACTTGCGGGATGTTATTCCGATGATGACTATACCGTTTATAACGGCTCTGGTGGTGGCGGATCAGGTGGTGGCAGCAGCGATGATAAATCATTTGTTTCCTGTAACGAAACCACTAATGTGTGTACGCTTTCAGGCATCATTAATGAAGATTACACGCTTGATCCTGATAGAACATGGCGTATACAAGGCTGGACTTTTGTAGGCGAAGGTAACGTTACAGTCACCAATGCTACCGATGTACAGGCATTGAAAGATAACGGGATTACATTGACGATTCCTTCAGGTATTGAAGTAAAAGCTCTGGCAGATGCTGTGCTGGTAGTTACGCGCGGATCAAAATTGGAAGCAGTCGGAACAAAGGATGAGCCAATAACATTCAGTTCGCTGGATAGCAATTATAGTGGTCAGGGTGAATGGGGTGGCATTATTATTCAAGGCTTTGCTCCACAATACGGATTTGGTAATACCGGTACCTGTGTGAATGGTAGCGGTGTATGTAACGTTGCTGGTGAAGGTGGTGCTGAAGTGGGTCTATTTGGCGGTAATGAGCCAGAAGATAACAGCGGAACACTTAAATATTTCCGTATAACTGAAGGTGGTCTTGTTGCTGGTCCTAACAATGAGATCAATGGTTTGACATTGCAAGGTGTTGGTCATGGCACAACTCTGGATTATATCCAGGTTCATGGCAATCTTGATGATGGTATCGAATGGTTCGGCGGTACGGTTAACCTGACACATGCTGTATTGACCAATAACGATGATGATGACATCGATTACGATGAAGGTTACCAAGGTAATATGCAGTTCGTGTTTATCCGTAAAGATCCGGTCAAGGCTACGCCTAGCGGTACGAATGATCCGCGTGGTATTGAGGCCAACAGTAAAGTAGGTGATACCAAGGCAGTGGCAGATACCACAGCCGTGTTAGCCAACTTTACTGTAGTTGGTGGGCCTGCTGCGAACAGTGGCAGTGGTCAACCGGGTATATTGATGCGCGGACAGGTAACCACTGACTTGGTGAAAATAGCCGTTTCCAACTTCACTACCAAAGGTTGTGTCGACGCCAAAACCGGTGAATCACCTGTTGTTACTGCAAATGACTTTTTGTGTGATGACGATGTGATGTTCCTGGCGACAACTGTAATTGCCTCGAATGCCTCACAGGTGAATATCAATCCGACAGTGATTGATACAGATGGTGATGGCGCAATTAATAATGCCCAGGCAACGTTGGGTTCAACAACTGCACCTACTGCAATGGATAATGGTTCAGGTTTCACTTTTGTGGCAACTGATTATATTGGTGCGATTGATACTGATGATGGTAACTCTACCCGTAACTGGTGGGCTGGCTGGGTGATTGATGGATCAATGGACGGTCTTTAATCAGCAGTAGTTAACATTACGTTCATGTCGCGCCAGCGCGGCATGAATGATAAAACAACAGAAATTATAAAACTCGATATTACGCCCTTCACCAGTCAGCCTGGGGTAGGGTGATAATGAGTGATAGTGTTGGCAAGGATGATTTAAGGATGAAATCACTCAGGGATGTGTGCATTGAAGGCAATTGATTCAGGCTTTAAATTTAACCTCTTGGCCAACCTCGTGTTGGCTTTTTTATTTATAGAAATAATAAGTTCGATAGCAATCTGCGACTTGCCTTTAATGAGTCGCAGGAGCCGGTTCCAGGTCGACTTCAGCTCGTAACTATGAATAGCCAGCAGGGGCGTAATATCGCCAAACCTGTATATCCGCATTCAAGCCCGTATGACATATTTTTGATAAAAATATGACAATTCATTTTTCTGTCATATTCATGTCACTGGATTGTCATATTCCTTTTTTACAATAGGCGCACTTAAAGAAAGTATTCACATAAAGAATTTTTTTTTCAGCAAGTTTGATTCATCAAGAAAGGGTAAAACGATATGACACTGCAATTCAGACATCTATTAGCAGGCGCGTTGTTAACGGCAGGCGCAGTATTTTCTGCAACGGCCAGCAACATTGATACCGCCATTGATAAAGGCGTGGAACGTGCTGCCACGGCACAACAATCACAATCAAAAATTGATTCCATGGATGATGCCATCCGTAATTCCGAGCAGGAATATCGTGGAATTATCAAAGAGGTAGAAGGACTAACGATTTATATACAGCAACTGGATAAACAACTGGCTGATCAGGAAAAGGAATTGGCCAATGTTGAAAACAGCATTCATCAAGTGGCATTGATTGAACGCCAGATTACCCCGTTAATGCTGAAAATGGTCGACGGCATGGCACGTTTTGTGGAGGCTGATTTGCCATTCCAGAAAGACGAGCGCTTGGCTCGCGTTAAATCGCTACAAAACATGATGGGTCGTGCTGATGTGGAAGTGGCTGAAAAATATAGACAGGTGATGGAAGCGTACCAGGATGAAATGGGTTACGGCCGTACCATTAAAACCTATCGTGCAACTCTCAAGGTAGAAAACACTGAAAAAGAAGTCGACTTCCTGCGTGTTGGCCGTATTGCCTTGATGTACCAGTCACTGGATGGCGAAAACATGGGGGTATGGAACAATCAATCGCGCGCATGGGCACCCCTGGATGTTGAATATAAAAGCAAGTTGATGATGGCATTGCGTATTGCCCGTGAACAAGCTGCCCCTGATCTTATCAAAGTGCCATTAAGTGCGCCAGTTAGCTTTGCTGTGGAGTCGAAATAATGAAGATTAAATCTGTATTTTTAGGTTTTGGTTTGGCTGCAATGGCAACCTTCAGCACATTGGCTTCTGTGCAAGCTGAAGAGATCAATGTTGATGCCTTGCTGGAACTGGTTAAACAAGGCCAGGCCCGTGATAACAATGAATTCAATGAGCGTGTTAAAAAATTTAATGCCAACAAGACAGAGCAAGAATCATTATTGGCACAAGCCATTGCTGACAGGGTACGTCTGGAGAATGACAGCGCCAGCAAGGAATCACGTTTTGCAGAAAATGAAGCAAAGCTGGTTGATGCACAGGATCGTCTCAATGTACGTCTGGGCGGTTTGAAAGAGCTTTTTGGTGTGTTACAGCAAGTATCGGGCGATACCAAATCTCTTTTTGAAGATTCTGTGGTAAGTGCAGAACTTCCAGGCCGAGGTGTTTTTCTAACGGGTTTGATCACTAAATCCGGATCAGCGACCGAATTGCCTTCGATGGAAGAGCTCGAAAAATTGTGGTTTGAAATGCAGCGTGAAATGACCTATTCAGGTCGTATATCGGCATTCACTACCGATGTAGTTTTGCCTACAGGCACTACGGAAAAGAAAAAAGTGGTAAGGATAGGTGGTTTTAATCTTGTGGCCGATGGCAAATACCTGACCTTTGATTTTGAAACACAAAAAGTCATCGAATTAGCTAATCAGCCAGGCAGTCGTTATCTGGAAAGCATTCCTGATCTTGAACAGGCACAGGATGGTGCGCTGACAGGTGCATGGCTGGATCCTTCGCGTGGACAGTTATTGAGGATACTGGGCCAATCAGCAGGCTTTACTGATCGTCTTGAACAAGGTGGTACAGTGGGTTATGTGATCATGGTTCTCGGTGTTATCGGTTTATTGATTTCAGCGGTGCGTATCCTGGTGTTGCGCATGGAAACGCATCGTGTACACGTGCAAATGAAAAATGATGTACCCAATGAGAAAAACTCGTTAGGGCGTGTGATGAAAGTATTTGGTCAATATCAGCATGTAGATATTGAAACCCTGGAGTTGCATCTGGCTGAAGCTATTTCTGCCGAGATTCCCAAACTGACCAAAGGTATCAGCTGGATAAAGATTGTTTCAGTGGTGTCACCTTTATTGGGATTGCTGGGTACAGTAACCGGTATGATTGATGTGTTTGAAGTATTGTCCCTATTCGGTTCAGGCGATCCTAAATTGATGGCTAATGGTATATCGCAAGCCTTGGTGACGACAGTACAAGGACTGGTTGTGGCAATTCCATGCGTGTTCTCGTACACCATGGCCAACAACCTGAGCCGTAACCTGATTGTGATTCTTGAAGAGCGTGCAACCGGTATCCTGGCGCGCAAATCGGAATTGCTCCATGCAGCTGAACAAAAGGCGGCGTAAATATCATGTTTTTTGAAGCTTACGAACAGGTATACCTCTTTATGGAGCGTGGTGGGGATGTGCTTTATGGCGTGTTCACCGTGATATTTTTGTTGTGGCTTTTTATATTGGAACGGGTGGTGTATTTATCTTTCGTACACAAGGCACTGTTACAAAAGGCAGTCAATGAATGGGAAGCGCGCAGTGAGCGCACTTCCTGGTTTGCCCATCAGATACGGGATGATCTGATTGCCTCTGTGGAAACAGCGTTAACCAATAATATGTCGACGATAAAAATGCTCGTGGGTATATGCCCATTATTCGGATTGTTAGGTACAGTAGTAGGCATGATCAGTGTGTTTGATATCCTGTCATTTCTTGGCAGTGGCAGCCCGAAGGCCATGGCCTCCGGTATATCGAAAGCGACCATTCCTACGATGGCAGGAATGATAGGGGCATTAACAGGTGTTTTTGGCCAGTCATTGCTGGATCGTTATATTCGTCGTGAAAAAGCACAGATTGAAGACAAAATGACGTTTGATCATTAAACGTAAATGACTATTTGAACAAGAGACCGATACTATGAGACGCAGTTTTTCCAATTTATCTTCCGCTTCCGAAGAAGCAGAAATCGATCTTACACCCATGCTCGATGTGGTGTTTATCATGTTGATATTCTTTATTGTGACGGCCTCTTTTGTAAAGGAGTCAGGCATTGAAGTGAATCGTCCTGATGCCAGTACGTCAAGTGCCAAGCCGCGTGCCAGTATACTGGTCGGTATTAATGATATGGGTGAAATCTGGATCAATAAACGTAAAGTTGATGAAAGCCAGGTGCGTGCCAATATTGAACGCTTGCATGCTGAAAACCCGCAAGGCAGCGTGGTTATACAAGCTGATGAAGAAGCCAAAACTAAAATACTGGTGGCAGTGATGGATGCAGCAAGGGAAGCCGGTGTAACGGATGTATCCCTGGCCACTGAGGAAAAATAAGATGCAATACACATTGCCACGGTTTGCCATTGCTGCCTTTGTTGCTGCCGTTGTTACCTTTGCTGTCTTCTGGATGATGCAAGGTTTGATCAGTACCGGCAAATCAGTTGTAGAGCAGGAAAATTTCGGCAAGCTGATTGAGTTTGTTGATGTAAACAAAAACCATGATCTTAAAACCAAGGATCGCAAACCGAAAAAACCACCTGTTGCGCCCACTGCGCCGCCTAAGATATCGCAGCCAAAACCTGCCATTGAAGGTGTGAGCGGGAGTAATTCCGATGCAGGTTCATTCATTTCCGATAACATTGATATAGCAGCAGATGCAGATGCGGGTATGCAGGTTGATTCAGGCTTGTCGGCTGGTGCAAATAGCGATGGTGAATATTTACCTATAGTAAAAATTGCACCGCAATATCCACGCAGTGCAGCACAACGCGGTATTGAAGGTTATGTTGTGCTGGAGTTTACGGTGACAACACTGGGAACAGTAAAAGATGTGAAAGTTATCGAGGCAGAACCTGCTAACATTTTTAACCAGGCGGCTATATCCGCAGCACAAAAATTCAAATACAAACCGAAAATAGTGAATGGTCAGCCGCAGGAAGTGACGGGTGTGCGTAACATTATTCGTTTTGAATTGGAAAAGAATCCAGGTAACTAAAAGTGAAAAATTCTCTTTTTAATACGATTAAAAAAACCGGCGGCTTAACTGTGTTTGCCGCATGTTGTCTGATGTCAACGGGATTTATAGCAGTGAATTCCTATGCGGCTGATGAATCTGCTGCTAGTACAGATACGGTTGATACAACAACAGCAGCACCTGTTCAGGAAGAAAAAAAATCGCGGGTGCGTCGTACGCCAACTATGCGGCCGATCATTTATAACAAACTTGATGAAGTGCAGAAGCTGGCTGATGGTAAAAATCATGTCCAGGCATTGGAAAAGCTCGACCTGTTACAGAAGATGCAACGTAACTCCTATGAGCAGGCAATGACCTGGAGCATGCAGGCGTATGTCTATTTCAACAAGGAAGATTATAACCAGGCCATCAAGGCGTACGAACAGATTCTAAAAATTGAAAACATTCCGGTAAGCCTTGAAGAAAATACCCAATACAGCTTGGCCAAGTTATATCTGTTACAAGAGAAATATGAGTCTTCCTTGAAATCATTGAATGCCTGGTTTGAAATGACAGCAAAACCGGGTGCACAAGCCTATATCATGCGGGCGCAAATATACTATCAGTTAAACCAGTACAAAAAAGCCTTGCCGGATATCAAACAGGCTGTTGCATTGGCGCAGGAAACAGGCATGAAGATTCCTGAGAACTGGTTGTTGCTGGAGCGAGCCGTGTATTATCAGAACAAGGATTTCAAATCCATGGAGAGGTGTTTACAGGATTTGATTGCCTTGTATCCAAAAAAACAATACTGGTTACAGTTGGCTTCAGTGTATAACGAATTGAATCAGCCATTAAAAGAAGTGGCCATCATGGAAATGATGTACGAACAAGGTGCGCTGGAATCTGAAACAGAAATTGTTGGTCTGGCTCAGGCGATGCTGGCGAATAACTCGCCCTATAAATCTGCCAATGTGTTATTGCAAAACCTTAAAAATGGCAAGATCAAGGAATCGACAAAAGTGCTTACCTTGTTGGGAGATTCATTCATGCTCGCCAAGGAATATGACCAAGCCATTCTCATGATGGATAAGGCGGCAAAAAGTTCAAACCTGGCTAAAGATTATTACAAGGTTGCCCAAATTACTGCGGATAGACAACGCTGGCCGCAAGCGCTGGAAAATATTGATAAAGCATTATCGTTAGGTGGACTAAATGATGTGCATAACGCCTATGTGCTGAAAGGCATGGTGTTATTCAATATGGAAAAATTCAGTGCCGCCAAGGCCGAGTTTGAAAAGGCCAAAGGTTTTGCGCAAACTAAAGCGGCTGCTGAACAGTGGTTAAGTTACATCGAAGGTGAAGAACAGCGCCGCGCTTATATGGCGGGTGACCAGTAAAACAGTGTGTAGGGGCGATTCACGAATCGCCCCGAATTACGTAAATCGCTTTAAATAACACCGAACGCCAGCATGGCATCGGCAATACGCCTGAAGGCGACAATATTGGCACCTGCAACATAATTTCCGGTTGCACCCATTTCACGCGCAGTCTCAAAACATTCACGGTGAATATCATGCATGATGTGTTGCAAGCGTTTCTCCACATACTCAAATGACAGCGCATCTCGACTGGCATTTTGTTGCATTTCTATTGCGGAAATGGCCACTCCGCCTGCATTGGCCGCCTTGCTGGGTGCATAGGCAATATCTGCTTTCAGAAAATGATGGATGGCTTCCGGCGTACTGGGCATATTTGCGCCCTCTATCACAGCTATGCAGCCATTATTGATTAATGCGAGTGCTGATTGTTCATCTAACTCATTTTGTGTGGCGCATGGAAAGGCGAGATGACAGGGAATATCCCATATTTTGCCGTTTTCCAGATATTGCGCATCAGGATGGGTAATAACATAGTCGCAGATGCGTTTGCGTTCGATTTCTTTCAGTTGTTTGACGGTATCCAGATCAATGCCGGATTGATGGTAGATAACACCATTGGAATCGGAGCAGGCAACCACGTTGGCACCCATCGCCTGTAATTTTTCAATGGTATAGATGGCTACATTTCCTGAGCCAGAAACCAGGCAGGTTTTACCTTCAATGGTTTCATTCCGGATTTTTAACATTTCTTCAGCAAAAAATACCGCGCCATAACCTGTGGCTTCACGCCTCACCAAAGCACCACCCCATTTCGGATTTTTCCCGGTTAATACACCGGATTCATAACGGTTGGTAATGCGTTTGTATTGTCCAAACAAATAGCCTATTTCGCGTTGCCCTACGCCAATATCACCAGCGGGTACATCGGTCATGCCACCAATATGGCGATACAGTTCCGTCATGAAACTTTGGCAAAAGCGCATGACTTCATTATCTGATTTACCTTTGGGATCAAAGTCAGAACCGCCTTTGGCACCACCGATTGGCATACCACACAAGGCATTTTTGAAGGTTTGTTCAAAGCCAAGGAACTTGATGGTGTCGAGGGTCACTGAAGGATGAAAACGCAATCCACCTTTGTAAGGGCCTAACACACTGTTAAAGCCGACACGATAACCGCGATTGATTTGCACCTCGCCATGATCATCCTCCCAGCATACACGGAAAATAAACTGGCGTTCGGGTTCGCAAATCCGTTCAATGATTTTATGTTCAATATAAATGGGTTGCTGATATAAAACAGGCGATAGCGTAAGGATGACTTCTTTAACAGCTTGATGGAATTGCGGTTGATTGAGATTGCGCTGGAGTATTTGCTGATAAAGTTGTTCTAGTTGGATATCGAGAGTGTTCATGGCCCATCCTGCATCATTTTGTTTTTTTGCAGGATAGGGTTTCTGGTGATGACTGGCAAGAGGGCAGCTGTAGCAAGACACGCCTGTAGAAAAAAATGCCTGTGGCAAAAGCGACACCTTCTGCCCAAAATAGATGTCTATTGAAAGTGCTGTTTGTTAACCTGGCGTTGTGTCAGGTTTTTGGCACGGTTATTCAGGTCTTTCCCCGGAGTGACAAGCCACACTTCAACGCGTCCATTTTTACTCTTGCTATAGGGTTTTTCGCTGGAAGCCACAGGAATAAAAGAACCCATTGCATACATTTTTTCCACATCCAAACCCTCTTCAAGCAAAGCACCTTTAACCGCCAGGGCACGAAATCGTGAAAGCAGAGTATCGGTACTTAATTTGTTACCGGCATCAGAAAACCCGACTAAATGTAATGTGGCCTTGGCCTGTTCTGGTTTTTGCATAAAATCGTAGAGGCGTTCAATATCCCTGTACGCCTTGTTATCCAGATAAGGGCTGCCGTGATCAAACCGGAAATTTACCGATAACCGTTTACCCAGACTGGAAAGCTGTTGATATTCGAGTGGTGCTTGTGGTGTAACATTATGACGATATCCCTGGATGTTTTGAGAAATAAAACCGGTCTTGCGCACAATGTCCTGCCCTTGTTCAGACAAGCAAAAATCAACATATTCATCGACTAACGTTATTTCTGTACTGTAGGGTGTATAAAAATATAGGCGCCGGGATAAAGGATAATCTTCAGTGGCCAGTGTAAACTCTGTGGGTAACATAGGTTCAGTATTGTCATCCGCTATGGCCAATACTTTTGTGTTGTTTACAGAAGATAAACCGGTAAAACCGATAGCGGCAGTATCATTGGCAACATGGGCAGCCAGATCATCACTCGATTCAAATCGTTTTGCTGTCGGCGCCAGTGAATAGTTGGCAGCCAGAACCAGTTCCTTGAATGTATCCCATGTGCCAGAGTTGTCATTTCGCGCATAGAGGGTAATGGACTTGTCGATGCCACCTATATCTCGCCAGTTAGTGATTTCACCGGAAAAAATTTTAGCCACCTGGCTAATGGTTAAAGAGCGGATCGGGTTTTGGGGATTTACCAGTATAGCCAGGCCATCTATGGCGATGGCATGTTCGGCCCGCTCCGATTGCATATCGCCCAGGCGATCCAGGGCAACTAACTCCTCTTTTTTTATCGGTCGTGATGACATGGCAATGTTAGCCTCACCGTTTTGCAAGCCTGTAAAGCCAGTTGAAGAGCCATGAGCAGCAATCTTTATTTGAACGGG
>CAZTZY010000022.1:0-11040 GCA_964617765.1 uncultured Spongiibacteraceae bacterium | reverse complement strand
GTTGCTGAAATTACTTTTATTACTATAGCCACTAACAATATATTCATTAGCAATTTTGCCATTGGCAATGATGACATTATTCATGCCTCTGGATAACAGGAAATGACGCGCGCATTCCGGTGCCAGTTTGGCACCGATAGTATTTGAACCTTGTACGGTAAAGGCAAATGCATCAGTGGTATTCGCACTGAAACTGTTTTGGGAAAAAATAAAAAAGAGAAACAGGTTGAATAGAAAAATCAGTTGCATGGATGGCTCCGGAAAAAAGGTGCAATATATCTACGTTAAATGACATCACAGTGACAGTTATTGAGAATGTCTCTATTAAATATGTTCATCACTTAAAAAATATTAGCCGATATAACGCTTTCTTTTAGAGGCTTTTATCATATTGGTATTAATAATGATAAAACCATCAATACAATCTGAGAAATCGATGTCGATATTAAAGGTGGCAAATTGAGCACCGCCTGGTTGACATAATTCAGTATATTGTTTGAACAGCGTCGGAATTGATGCATTCATCCCGGACATCAAGCTTTTGAAACGGGTAAACTTTTCCTGATAAGTATGCAATTCTGCAAACTGGTTTTTCATTGAAGCACGGTCACTGTCTGAAAAACCGTATTCATTTTTTGCCTGCACCATTAACATCGGGGTAGGGAAATACGCTGAATAAAAATACACCAGTAAATTCATCGCTTTTTCTGAGTAGGATTGGCTCAGGCTAACCGGTCCAAACAGATATTGTATATCCGGATATTTGCGTAAGTAGGCACCAATCCCATACCACAGGTAATCGAGGCTGCGCATGCCCCAGAATTTCGGTTGTACAAAACTTCGGCCCAGCTCAAGACCATGCTGAAGATGTTCATTAAAGCCGGGTGTGTAATTGAACAGGGTTTGTGTATAGAGCGTTTTTTCATCGTTTCTGGCGATGGCTTTTGCTGATTGCATCATGCGATAGGCACCTACAATTTCCAGTTCAGCATCATCCCATAAAATAATATGGTCATAATAGTGATCATAAATATCGATGTCGCGGCGTTTGCCCGTGCCTTCTTTTACAGTGCGAAAGGTAACTTCTCTAAGGCGGCCTATTTCACGAATGATCACTGAGTTGGTATGGTAGTTATATAAATAGATTTTCTTGCCATCACCGGTTTCACCCAGGCATTCACATTGCAGAATTTCACGTTTTAATAACTGGCGATTTTCAGGATGCGCAATGGCTTCATAATCGGGATCAAAACCCAGTATCGATTTACCTTTACCTAAACGGTAGACATGTTTTTTTAGCAGTTTTGCCTTGGCATCTATCGTGATATCCAGACGTTGGTATTGTTCAGGATAGATGGCATGACCAACACGAATATCCACATGCTGGTTTGCCTGTTTAAACATTTCACGGATTAGCCACAATGTAGAAACCGGTTTCGCCAACAGGGACAGGGCATAAAAAAATAACGAATTCCTGCCATTGACAAATATCGGCAGGATAGGCGAGTTGGTTGCTTGCGCAAAACGTAAAAAGCCGGTGTTCCAGCGACCATCCTTGATGCCTGTGGAGCCAAAGCGAGACACTTCACCCGCAGGGAAGATAATCACAATACCGTCATTCTCTAGCCATTCACGAATAGCCTTGATATTTTCTTTACGCGTTTTATTGGAGATATTATCAACAGGGAGCAACAGGGAGCGCATGGGCTTTATGGCATAGAGCATATCGTTGGCCACAATGCGTACATCGCGCCTTACCTCACTGATCATTTTTAGCAAGGCAAAACCATCGAGACTGCCCAGGGGATGGTTAGCCACCAGCACGGCGCGACCGCTAGTAGGTATGCGTTCCAGTTCCCGGTCAAAAACCCGGTAATTAAATTCAAAATAATTTAATACTTGTTCAACAAAATCCAGGCCCTCACAATGCGGATATTTTTCACCAAATTGCACAAAGGCACGTTCATGACAAAGGTATTTTGCCAGTTGTGACAGGGTGCGGCGTAGCAGGGGATGTTTTTGAGAAAAATCGGGAAGTTTTTTATCTAAAACGGCATCAACACTGAACATATAAGTCACCTGTTAGTCATTCCAGATAAACAATTTACAGCGGGTTTGTTGCAATCTTGTGTATCAGGCAAGACGATTTTGTGACAATAAGAAAACAGATTTTAGCTGGCCATTTTCAAGGGAATTAATTCCAGTTGTTGCTGATATTTAATCTGCTCACTCCAGTGAATGATTTCAAATTTACCCTCGCGCGTTTCTACCATGGCGGTGCAGTTTTCTATCCAGTCACCATCATTGAAATAATGGATATTATCTTCAGTGCGTATGTTAGGGTGATGGATATGACCGCAGATAATCCCATCAAAACCGTTCTTTTTAGCCAGTTCCATAGCTGCCCGCTCATAAGTATCAATTGCACTTTTGGCATTGCCTATTCGCGATTTTATGTATCCTGCCAATGACCAATAGTTATGCCCGGTATGTTTTCGGATAACATTGATCCAGCGATTTAGAAATAATAAAAAATCATAGGCGTGGTCACCGATAAACCTGGCCAGTGCATTGAAACGGATAACACTATCCAGTTCATCGCCATGCACTACCAGAAAGCGTTTACCTTCTTTGGTGGTGTGAATATGGCTGTCATGTACTTCTACAGAGCCAAAACTTTCGCGGACATATTCCCTGAAAGTGCAATCATGATTGCCGGGTATATAGATAACCTGACAGCCTTCCCGTGCCTTGTCGATAACCTTGCGAATTACCTGGCTATGTACTGCAGGCCAGTGAAAGCTTTTGCTCAGTGACCATATGTCAATAATATCACCGACGAGATAGAGTTTTTCACAACGCACGGTATCGAGGAACTCTATCAGATATTCTGCCTTGCAATCCTTATGACCCAGATGCACATCGGAAATCCAGGCGGTTCTTACAGAGAGGGAATGAGGCTTCATTGCAATGGCCATTTTTTATTACCTTTCGTATGAGAATAATAAAAATAATGGCAATAAATGATGACGATTTAATGACAGTAATAAATCCTGGTTGTTTTTCAGGAGGCGTTTGCAAGCAGTGGCGGTTGTGCAATTAATTTTGCCAATACCTCTTTTTGTTGGCCACAGCCTTTATAGTAACCTTTATCAGTGATGATAAAGACCGAAGTGTGCTTGCCGGAATGATTGCTGGTGAGTATTTTAGCGATGTCATACAGCGACGTTTCCATTGGTATAGTAATGACTTCAGTATCTATCACTGTATTCAAGGTTCGACTTGGGCTGGCACAATACTCAAAGGCTTTGACGATGTGGCTCATGATGGTTTCACGCCAGATCATGCCATAGATAATGTCTTCGTCGACCACAGGTACAAAGGAAATTTCCGGATTTGCCAGAAAGAAGCGGGCCACATCCATCATGTTGCAATGCAAATCGGTGGCGAATACTTCCTGTAGAATATGTTGTGCTGTTTGGCAGGTAACAGGCTGGAGTGATTTGCTGTTCAATGCAGGCCAGATAAAGTCCAGTTTGTTATTGATGAATTCATGTGGCCGTTTAAAAAGATAACCTTGCACATAATCCACATCAAGATTTTCCAGTGTGACCAGTTCACCATAACTTTCAATGCCTTCAGCGACAATTTGGGTGCCCAGGTTTTTGGCTAATGCACAAATGGTTTCCATAAAGCGTAATTTATCGGTATCAAGATGAATATCACTGATAAAGTGATGATCAATTTTAACAAAGTCGGGACGTATTTCTGACCATATACGCAAGCCGTTATACCCGGCACCCAAATCATCAATCGCAACCTTGAAGCCCATTTTGCGATAATGGTCTACAGAATCTACAAAAGCGCGAAAATCTTCTACGGGTTGTAGTTCGGTGATTTCGATCACAACCTGTTCAATCGGCACGCCTAATAACTGCAGGTATTCCAGTGTAATACCGCTTTTATGGGATTTCTGCATAAGCGTATTGACGGTAACATTGAGGAATAATAACGATTCAGCCCTCTGGTGCTGAAAGCTGTGTATTGATAGTAATCGCGCAAGCCAGTCTATTTCAAACAGGCAATCATGTTCTTCTGCAGCCTGTAAAAGATTTAACGGATTATGTAGGCATGAATTTTTGGGGCCGCGGATCAAGGCTTCATGGGCAAAGATGCTACGATTTTTTAAATCAATGATTGGTTGGAAAACCGGTGTTAAGGACTGTTTTTCAAAAATTGCCAATAACTCTTTTCCAATGACAGATAAAGACAGTTGTGATTGTTGTTCTTTGCCGAGCCTTAAAATGGATGTGTGTTGCAACATGCTGTTCATCGTCAATTCCACCTGTTAGTTCTATCATCAAGGGATAGTATTACGGTCAAAAATGACGGCTCTGTGACGAAAAGGGGTATTTAGCGAAATAAAATCAATTTAATGTTAGGCAAGGCTGGTAATTCAGGATTTCTTTTCAATGATCATTTCGATATCCAGGCTTTTCATGTAACGCTGTTCTGTTTTCAGGTCTTCGCTGGTCAGTGGATGTTCATCCAGCCAGTGTTTGCTGATTTGTAACCGCACTGATTTTTCACTGAGTTTGATGCCAAGCACTGGCGGTATATTGTTATCATCACGACGGCGGTTGAACAGAAAGGCGAGGCGCAAGATTTGTACGAGTCGCCAGTCAGGATCAAAGCCATAGGTTTCTTGTAGCGGTTTCAGCTTGCGGCGATGATTAAGCACTAGAAAACTTAACAGTTTTTGTTCTTGTCGCGAGAAGCCGGGCATGTCGCTATGCAATAATAAATAGGCACTGTGTTTCTGGTAGCCGTTATGGGAAATCGACAGGCCGATTTCATGCAGGCAAATTGCCCAGTCCAGTGTGCGTTTTACGCTGGCGTAATTGTCGGCAAATTCTTCCTGCAATGTTACTAATAATAGATGTGCCAGTTGTTGTACACGGGTTACCTGTCTCCTGTCGACATGATATTGCTGCATAAGGTATTCAACCGTTTCTTCGCGTTTGTCATGGTTGTGGAAACGACCCGCCAGGTCTAACACAATGCCTTCACGGATGGCATTGGCCGATACGTGCATTTCATCAATGCCGAGCTCAAGGAATATGGCATGTAACACGGCTAATCCACCAGGAAGCACGTTGCGGCGTTCGTCGCTAAGCCCCACCAGGTCAATATCGTCACAATGCGTAAAAGTACATAGCTTGTTTGATAATTCATGGATGCCATGGAGTGTAATAGTATGGTTGGGTGCCAAACCCATTTCATACAGCATTTTTTCAATAGTGCGAATGGTGCCCGAGGAGCCAACGGCTTCATGCCAGTGGTGATGCGAGAACTCATTACTTACCCACTGGATTTCAGCCTGTGCAGCAATCACTGCTTGATAGTAGGCGTTAGCATTGATAATGCCTTCCGGGAAAAAACGTTCAGAATGGCTGACACAGCCTATATATAAACTCTCCAGTTGTTCAGGGGTTTGCTGGCCAATGACCAGTTCTGTGGAGCCACCGCCTATATCCACAACCAGACGTTTGCCGGATTCCGGTGCCAGGTCGTTGGCCACGCCGAGGTAAATCAGGCGGGCTTCCTCGATGCCACTGATGATATCAATCGGCGATTGCAGGATATCTTCGGCGCGTTCCAGAAAGCTGTGTGTATTGGTGGCTTTGCGCAGTGTATTGGTACCCACTACACGTAAATGCGCGTTGGGTGTGGAACGCAAGCGTTCTGCGAAACGAGCCAGGCTGGCCAGCGCGCGATCCATGGTAACCTTTGACAGAGTACCATCACTGCGCAAGCCCGAAGCCATACGTACGTTTTCCTTGTGGCGATCAATTACAACAAGCTTGTTATTCTCAAAGCGGGCAATCAGTAAATGGAAGGAGTTGGAACCCAGATCGAGTGCAGCAAAGGTATTGTCGGTTGTTGGTGTAGTCACTTTAGCCTGTCTTTAATTGTTGGTGTTTTATATGTAGGGCGTTCTATACTGTAATGCCTATAAGCCGGATTGTAACAAAATTGTAACAATTTAATGTTCTTATATTTCTATGTTTTTCATTATAGCTACATTTGCGGTTACCGATACAATTCCTGTGGATGAAGATTTTCAGTGATGCCTGTGCCATTACATACAGAATTGTATATATGTTAGATAACTGTTTATCATGAGAGTGCATTTGTATGCATGAGAGTAATTTGCAATATATTGACAAGGAACTTAGCTGGTTATCCTTTAACGAGCGTGTGCTGCAGGAGGCTGCCAGCAAGGATAGTCCAGTATTGCAACGATTGCATTATCTGGGTATTTTTTCCAATAACATGGATGAGTTTTACCGGGTACGCGTGGCGGATGTCAGCCGTCTGGCGGCGTTTGCTGCTAAAACAGAAACTCAGGAACGCTTTAATGATTTACTGGAAAAAATTCAGGAACGTACCAAGTCATTGCAAAAACAGTTTGATCGTGTTTTTCTCGATGTGCTGAGTGCGCTTAATAAACAGCATATTTACCTGATCAATGAAAGCCAGCTCGATAAAGAGCAGGCCAGTTATGTAGAACAATATTTTGATAAGGCAGTATTGCCAGAGCTTGATCCAGTGTTACTGGAAACGGGAAAGCCTTTTCCGCGCGTGACTGATGGTTATATTTATCTGGCAGCAAAAATAGTCACCGGGGAAAAACAGGTGCGTTATGCGGTCATTGATATCCCTACTGAAAGACTACCGCGCTTCATCCAGATTCCCCATAAAAAAGGCGGCAAGGGCAAGGTTTTTATTGTCCTGGATAATATTATTCGTCATTGCCTACCTAAAACCTTTCGCGGTGTCATAGAGATAAAAGAAGCACAGGCATATACCTTCAAGATTACCCTGGATGCTGAACTTGAAATGGATGTCGGCGTGAATCAAAGTCTGGTAAAAAAAATGGTCATGTCGCTGAAGAAACGCCAGAAAGCCGATCCGGAACGACTGGTTTACGACAGTGATATGCCAGATGACCTGTTTGAATATCTGGTCAAAGCTTTAAAACTCACAAAATATGATAGTGTCATGGCGGGTAGCCGTTATCATAATGCCAAAGACTTTATGGATTTTCCCTCAGTCGGAAAACCTAACCTGCAGGTGAAAAAACTCACTGTATTGCCTGTGCCGGAATTGAGTGGTGCCAGTAATAATATTTTTTCTGCAATTCGTAAAAAAGATATCCTGCTGCATTACCCTTACCACAGTTTTAATACCATCATTGATTTGTTGAAAACAGCTGCGATTGACCCGGCAGTAAAAAGTATTCACATCAGCTTATACCGTGTGGCCAAGAATTCCCGTGTGGTTGATGCCTTGTTAAATGCCAAACGAAATTACAAGGATGTGACTGTAGTTGTTGAATTGCAGGCACGTTTTGATGAGGCCGCCAATATAGATTGGGCTACCCAGTTGAGTGAGGGTGGCGTCAACGTGATTTACGGGGTACCCGGTCTTAAAGTGCATGCCAAATTGATTTTGATTGCGCGTGAAGAAAATCAGGTATTGAAATATTACACCCATATCGGTACTGGCAATTTTAATGAAAAGACTTCCGCTATTTATACTGATTTTAGTTTGCTAACTTACAATCAGGAAATGGGTAGCGATGTTGTCAAGGTGTTTGATTTTATTGCGTTCAACTTTAAGCGCCATGATTATAAGCACATTTTGGTATCTCCACATTCGGCACGTGATGGCATTGAAAAATTGATAAAAAATGAAATCAGCAATGCCAAAAATGGCTTGGCAGCGGCTATTACTATCAAGTGTAACAATCTTGTTGATTCCTCCATTATAAAGTTGTTATATGAATGTAATGAGGCTGGTGTCAGGGTGCGCATAATTTGTCGTGGCATGTGCTCGCTGATTCCGGGTATTGAACATTTATCTGAACATATCGAAGTGATCAGTATCGTTGATAACTTTCTTGAACATGCGCGGGTTTATGTTTTTTACAATGATGGCAAGCCTAAATATTATATTTCTTCAGCAGATTTAATGGCCAGAAATCTCGATTCAAGAGTGGAAGTCACTACGCCTATTTACGATGCAAAAATGCAAAAGTGCTTACAGGATATTCTGGATATCCAGTGGTGTGATAACGTCAAGGCTAGAGTGATTGATGCCGAACAGTCCAACCGGATCAGGCAATATAAATCCAGGATAAAGTTACGTTCACAATTAGTGATACATCAGTATCTGGAAACCGGTGAATTACCCATGGCTGTCGATCGCTTGCGTCGTCGCTGGGTAAAACAGCTCGAGAAAAAACACAATTAATTTTTTTTGATCGCGTCCCCTGCTCATTATCTCAATCATATCTGAACCATATATCAACCACAGAGACGGTGTTTTTTTATGAAAAATGCTGTTGATATATCCGCACATTATATTTAAGTAATTCACTGAATTGTCATTTAAGCAAAATATCCATGTGCGTTAATGGATACATTGCTATTGATCAATAATGTTGCTGGTGTGCCATGACTTTCTTTTTCGCTTTTTTTAAAAACCTGAAAATTATCCATAAAATGCTGATGCTTTCGGGTGTTTTATTGGTAGGCATCCTTATGAATGCCAGTATTTATTATTTAAATACTGCATTAAGGGAAGAATCGACCCGACATCAATATGATAATGATGCTTTGCAGTTGGCATTATCAAAAATAAACCTGGGTATATTGTATGCGCGTGAGGCGCAGTTGGCGTTTGTTGGTGATAATGATCCTAACGATTTGAGTAATTTCTATATTCAGATCAACGATATTCTCAAGGGTGTTAACACCATGGCCGATCTATTGGGGGATGAAGAAAACCCGGCGGCGCTGTCATTAAATAATGCCGCTTGGTCTTATAAAATGGTGATGGATGATTATGTGAAGCAGGAAAAAATGATTGGGTTTCAGCAGGAGGAAGGGAGTTGGGTAACATTAAACCAATCAGCTTCTGCATTGGAGGTGTTGTTGGGTGATGTACAACAACCCGGATTAATGATTCATCTGTTGCACATGTTGAATAAAGAGAGCTATCTATTTTCTATCCAGACATCGAAAGATTTAACGGCTAAAATGCATGAACAAAAAATGTTTTTTCTGGATGAACTGGATACGGTAAAACTGGCATCTGCACAAAAAGAGAAAATCCGGCAGGCCCTGGATGTTTATTTGAATGCAACGGCTTTAATGGCAGAGCACTCGCAAAAAAGCGCTGTATTAAAACAGAAACTTGAGGAAAACTATATTCTGCTGAATCCATTGGCAATGGATTTATCTGCGGTAAAAGATGAAGTTTTTTATAATAATATTGATCAGCAATCTGTGTTGAATAAGCGCGCAGATATTATTTATTATTCTGCCTCGGTGATTATTACCGTAGTGTTATCGTTAATCCTGTTCTTCATTGGTCGTTCGATTACCCGGCCTGTTAAAAATATGATGATGGCGGTTGATGATTTAAGGGCTGGGGATGGCGACCTTACCCGAAGGATTCCACATATTGGCAGAAGTGAAATTGGTCAAACTGCAAAATCATTGAATGATTTTCTTGATCGCCTGCATCAGGTGATTGTCGATGTAAAAGATATTTCTGATACATTGGCGGCATCAACCAGGGAAGTGAACCTGACAGCTGATTCGTTTGCCAGTGCGGTTAGCCAGCAGGCTTCCTCAGTGGAAGAAACATCAGTTTCGTTAGAAGAGATTTCCGCGACGGTTAAACAGAATGCCAATATGGCCAATATTGCCAATGAATCAGCCATGCAATCCGAGATAAAAGCCAAGGAGAGTAGTAATGCTGTTAAATCCATGGTTGATTTCATGAATAATATTGTCAAGAAGACCGCCGTCATTCATGAAATAGCGTACCAAACCAATTTATTGGCATTGAATGCTTCCATTGAAGCAGCAAGGGCAGGGGAAGAGGGTAAAGGCTTTGCCGTGGTGGCGGCAGAAGTCAGAAAACTAGCCGAACATTCGCAGCAAAGTGCAAAGGAAATCGAGAGCCTGGCTGCTGAAGGTACATCTATAGCAAAACATGCAGGGAATGTACTTGAATCGATGATGCCGGTCATTAATCAGACGGCGCAACAAATGTATGATATTACACTTGCCTCAAAAGAGCAGGCTGAAGGGATTGTACAAATCAGTGCTGCGTTATCACAAATTGATCAGGCGACAAAATCCAATGAACTGGCTTCCAGGGATTTGACGGGAATAGCCCTGGATATAGAAAACAAGATTCACCATCTGAATCAAGTGGTAGATTTTTTTAAGACCAACTGAGGTTGATTTTTGGCCTGCTTATGATGCAACTTGCAAGTCACCTGGGCTCTATCGGGCACTCTCAAGGGGATACTATCAAGGTGAATCAATAGAGCCTGAGTGACTTTTATCTTTTAGGTCAGGTGTTGATCGTGTATTTATCCCGCTGTTTTGGGTTGAGTAATAACCACCGGTTTGGTTGCAGTTTTTGCCGGAGTGGCTTTTTTGGCAGGTGCTTTTACCGCGATTTTAGTCGGTGCTGATTTTGCGGCCGGTTTTTTAGCCGTTGTCGTCGATTTTGTTGCTGGTTTTGTTGCTGTTTTTTTAGGTGCGCTGCTTTTCGCCACAGTATTGGCTGTTTTTTTAGCTTTGGCTGCAAGCTGATCTGCCTTTAACGCGATATTAGCCTCATCGAAAGCCGCTTGTGCTTTTTTGAGTGCGGTAGCGGATTCAATGGCTTTTTCTTGTGCCCACTTTATTCTGCCAGCTGATTTTTTTTCTTTTTCCAGAGCCTTCTTTAATTTTTTTTCGGTGGATCTAACAAGTTTTTCAAGTTTTTTCTCTGTTTTCATGATGTCAGCTCTCGCTCATTTTTGATGTTGCAGTATAGTTGTTTGCAATTAATGAAACGCCATTGTTTCAAGCAATTTCGATTACTTTAGAATACTATCCCCCAATCAACAACCCATTTCTTGAAAATATTGATGTCATATTTTTGTCATCATTGCTATTAAAATTATAT
>CAZTZY010000021.1:0-34095 GCA_964617765.1 uncultured Spongiibacteraceae bacterium | reverse complement strand
GCGCGCACACGGCCTTCGTTACGGGTACGGCGAGCTTTTATGCCCTGGCGTATCCACTTTTCTTCTTCAGCCAGGCGTTTATCAAACAAGGCATTGTGTTTTTGTTCGACGGCCAGGTATTCCTCACGACTGACCAAAAAGGCTTCGTAATCGCCAGGGAATACCATGAGCTTGCCACGGTCGAGCCAGATGATTTTCTGGGCGAGTTCATTCAGCAAACGGCGATCATGGGTAATGAAGACCACGGCGCATTCGGAACGGGCAATCAGGCTTTGCAACCAGGCGATGGCAGGCATATCCAGATGGTTGGTGGGCTCATCGAGCAATAATAAATCCGGTTTGGATATCAGTGAACGTGCGATCGCCACCCTGCGCCGCCAGCCGCCGGATAACGATTTCATCGTGGTTTCGCCGGTTAAGCCCAAATCATCAATACTGCTCTGGATACGCTGCTGGCTGGCCCATCCATCTTGTGCATCAATAGCCGATTGCACGATTTCGAGTTTTTTCATGCCTTCGTCATCGAGTGTCTGGTGTATCAAATGATCAAACTCAGCGAGTAAATCACCTATGGCTTGTAGGCCATGGGCGAGATAATCAAACACCGTGGTATCGTCAGCGGGGGGTAAATCCTGTGGCAGGTAATTCACGCGGGCATCGGTGGTGATGTTATATTGGCCACTGTCGAGTTTTTCCATGCTAGCCAATATGCGCATCAGGGTGGATTTACCCATGCCATTACGGCCCACCAATGCAATTTTTTCGCCCAATTCGATAGAAAAATCAACATGGTCGAGTATGGGGTTATCGCCAAAAGCGATACAGGCTTGATCAAGGCGTATTAAGGCCATAGTTATCCTTCAGCAATGAGAAAAAATAAAGCGCGCAGTATACAGGCAGTAGCGCTGTAAAATCAGGCAAAGTATCACCAGAAGGTTGAAATATCGGTTTATTAACGTAATTACCGCAAAATTTAATCAGGACAAGCTGCAAAAGATTGCCTAGAATGCGCTACAAATTACATTGGACGATATGCTGAACTTAACACCATGAATTTTAAGAGATTGATAATATTACCTTTATTGCTCATTAGCCTGAATGTCATTGCTGAAGGGAAGCTGTACTTTACCGATCCGGATTTTTATAAAAAGGACCGTGTTGTCTATAAGCAAGCCATGCAGGCCCTGGAAAAAGAGAACTGGGGCGAATATGAACAATATCGTAGCCAGTTAAATCAATATCCGCTGGCAACTTATCTGGATTACGAATATTTACGCAGAAGTTTTCGCACACTACCCACCCTGCAAATAAAAACTTTTCTGGATGAGCATAAAGGTTATGTGGCTGGCAAACGCTTGCACATTGAATGGCTGGGTTATCTCGCACGTGATCATCAATGGCCCTTATTCAAGGAATTTTATTCTGCAGACCTGAAATCGGATGTGCTTGATTGTTATAACCTGCAAGCTGAACTGGTAGTCAGCAGTGATGACCGACCCATTTATGAAAAAATTGGCGAGCAATGGAATAAACCCTACTCATTGAATAGTGCCTGCGATCCGGCTTTTTCTGAATGGGAACATCATGGTTTTAAAAACCAGGCAATTATCTGGAAACGCTATCAACGCGCTTTACTGGCCAATAATGTAGGCTTGACGCAGTATCTTGGTACACAACTGAATTCAGATCATCTGAAAACCGTTAAATACCTAAAAAATATTTCCGGAAATCTCGATTACTGGACTAACCGTTTAAGTAATGACCACGAACAACTGGAACTGGAAAGTGCCACTGTAAAATATATTTTAAAAAGCATCACCAATAGTAATTTCGAAAAATCAGCGTATGTGTTAGAGAAAAATAAAATACAAATGGAGAAAGCCGATTTAATGGAAATCCAGCGTCTTATTGCCTGGTACTATGCTAAAACTTCTGGTGAAACGGCCGTAAAATGGATAAAAAAATTCACTAATTATCGCGATGAATCTTTTGTTGACCCCTTGTTAAGATATTCTATGCAAGATAAAAACTGGGCGCTTTATACGGAGACGTTTAAATCATTGCCGGCAGTTTTCAAAAACCAGGATGAATGGCTGTATTGGTATGTGATTGCACAGGAAGCATTGGGATTTGAAGATGCAGACCCGGCACTAAAACCCAAAACCTTATTAACCAAACTTGCGCAGGAACAAAGTTTTTATGGTTTATTAGCTGCGGAAAAAAATCATTCTCCGATATTTCCTAACACGCGATTTACACCGCAAAAAGCTGATATTTCTGAAGATGTACTCAAAAAGCTAGGTGCTGCTATAGAGCTTTACCATATGAACGAGCTTACCGAATCAAATAATGACTGGTATTACACTACGTCAAAATTCACTCCGGATGAATGGCGTCAAGCAGGTATTATTGCTTATCAAATGGGCTGGAATAATCGCACTATACAAGCATTTGGCCAAGCCAAACTTTGGACTGCCGCAGAGGAGCGTTTTCCCATTCTTTACCGCGACGATTTTTATAAAAATGCCAAATTGCAGAACATTGATCCCGGCTGGATTTTGGCAGTGGCACGACAGGAAAGTGCCTTTTCTCCCGTAGCACGTTCTCCGGTAGGAGCTTTGGGCATTCTACAATTAATGCCCGCAACAGCCAGTAAAGTCGCCAGAAAAATGGGCTTGAGCTATAACGATCACAAACTGCTTGATCCCGCTTACAACATCAAACTGGGCACCAAGTATTTAAAAGACCAACTCAACAATTACAACAATAATTATGTGTTAGCCACAGCGGCCTATAATGCCGGACCTGGTCGCGTAAAAGAATGGCTCAATGCTCGACCTCTAACTGAAGACTGGGCTCACTGGACTGCCACGATACCTTACAAAGAAACACGCGGTTATGTGCAAAACATCACCATGTTCAGTAAAATTTATAATATGAAGCTGGAGTTTCAGGGCATTGTAAAAAATGATCCCAATGTAAAATATATCAATTCAGTACAATAAACGAAAAACACTTGATCATTCAGTAAAGGGCATCGATTTAAATAGCGTGTTACAGGGATAGCGAATCGCGTTTAAAGCAATAACAGATTGTTATCATTTTATATCAGGAAGCGAGTAATTCATCTCCCAGCTTCAATATGCCGTTGGCTTGATGTATAAGGTTCTGTCCAAAATACACTTTGCCATCTTCACCTTTACACAGTTTTATTAAACCTTGCCAAACAGCGGGCTCTTTCTTGGCAGTTTGTGGATTAATTGTCGGAATGACACAACGCGAACACGGCTTCACCACCGCTAATTCAAGATTACCAGCATCCAGTGTTTCCCATTCGATTTCCGCAAAAGCACTTGCACCTGTAATGACTATGTTAGGCCTGAAACGCTGCATATCGATCGGAGACTCCAGCTCGTTATTTAACGCCTGCAGTGAATTTTCATTACACATCAACAAGGGAAAACCATCAGCAAAACTGACTGCCCTTTCAGTTTTACAATATTCTGAATCGATTTTTCTCGCTGTATTTAAATGGCAAAATACCAGTCGCACTTTTTTACCAAGAAACTGACTGAAGAACCCTGCCCAATCATCACCTTGATCATACGCAGAAAAAGTATCTGACCAAACATTCACGGTCATAATTTTCAGAACAATACCCTGCAATGGCAATATTTTCGCGCCGACATTGGGCAGGGTAATCATCCATCCCATAACATGAATAGCAACATCAACATGAATTAGTTCTGCATGCTGACGCTGAGTAATAAAATTTCCATTTTCATCGACCAGCATATAACGTCTGTCATTAGCCGCGCCTAATATATCCAGCGACAGGGAATCCACTGCAATACCGGTACACGATTTGATGGGATATAGATAAAGCGAACTTATAACGACTGGCATTGCTTCATAAACTCCAGTGCCTTTTCAGCATCAAACGGCCAACCAAGGTCTTGTCCACTGGAAATGTGATATAAAACAGGGATTCGTATACCGTAGATCTCTATCAGACCATCATCATCTGCGATATCCATTTTAATGACTGTTTCTTGCAAATAAATGGCCACAGGATACACAATAGCTTCAGCATCTTCACAGAGATGGCAGCCCAATGTATGGTAAAGATAAAAAGCAGGTTGATTTGAATTCATTATCAGCGCAATATTTTCGTTCGATAGTGTCCATGCAGTATATTATCTGTAACCCGAATTTATCAAGCAGGCCTTGTCTAGAATGGAACAACTCATTAGCCGTCTGATCATCATTCTTATTTGGATTAGTTTACCATTACTTCTATTGTTTAATGCTCCGATAAAATTCGTGGTATTTATTACCATCGTCTGGCTTTTCATGCTCTATTCACATATCTGCAATGCCTTGATACACAGGCATTTAATACCCCTTTCCGCACCACGACCCGCATCATGGCCTGCATTATGGCCCGCATTTTGGACAGCCACATTGAAAATTTTGATTTTTGGCCCACTGGAAATTGATCACTTAAAGAAACAACAACAAAAATCCCTTATTGCCGAATAAAAGGATTTTCTGGCCAGGGAAGCTCTGAATACCTGTCATTTAGAACGCCGCGGGAAATCTGGCTGCTTGATTTGAAAAGATTCTTTACGGAGTATATAAAAGGCTCAGAATAACAAACAGGCCTTATTCATAGATTCTTTGGTTAGACTCCCTAGAAAATACCTAAAGCAAGTCCACCAGCGAACGCTTCACCTGTAGCATACACGTTGGCTAAATCAGCCTTTACAGGTTGGCCATAGATGAAACATGTGTCCTGGACTTTTTTTGCGCCCATACCTTTCAAAATTCTCTCTAGCTGTCGCTCACATCCCGCGCCATCATTACCTGCTGAAATCATCAAGGCATAAGGTAAACCCCGTTTTTCAGTACGCTCAAGCGGATAATAAACCCGATCAAAAAAATCCTTGATGCCACCGGAAGCAGCTCCGAAATTTTCTGGCGAAACGATAAACAATGCATCCGCCCATAAAAGGTCTGTGCTTTGGGCGTCAATGGCGCGACGCAATATCACTTCTACATCGGGCTCATTTTTCGCACCACTATAGAACGATAAAGCCAAGCTCTCGGCACGACCGGATTGGGAATGAAAAATTATGAGTAAATGTTTCAAAGGCAGTTCTGGTAATCCTGTTGATATTTGAATAGATTAACTGAATCATAAAGTATTTAAAGACATATCCCTATGGACAACAATAAAAGCATTGTTATTCAATTCCAGACTGATGTTGCCAAAAAACTGAAAGGCGCAACGGTTAAACTGGATAACTATTTAACCAATGATATCCAATGGCATTTACCAACCTCGCTGGATAACTTTATTAATGGCTCAGACAGGAATGGCAAAACTGCAGTACTGGATTTACTCGATACTGCCGTTCATCGGTGTTACAAACCCGAAACTATGCAGTTTGATTTTCACAGCATGATCAGCGATAAGGATTTTGTTCACCAACACTTTACCCTCAGCGCTGAAACATCCAACGACAAATATTACAAGAGCGGTTATCAGACGTTATTTAAATTATCTGACGGGAAAATTTGCGAGGTCTGGGAATATTTTGATTCCGGCCTTTTGTTATTGTTGCATAACCAACATCATGAATAAAAACCTACACGTGAATTTTTAAACGGATATTTATGCAGTTTTGGCTAACTTGCTTTTCAAGACTTCAATGATTATCGGTAATAACGAAACTGCTATAACGCCCAATATCACCAGTTCAAAATTCTTTTTAACAATGTCCATATTACCAAAGAAATATCCGGAACCTAAACAAATAGGCACCCACAAGGCAGAACCCGCTGAACTGAATGCAATATAACGACCATAAGGCATCTTACCTACGCCCGCCACAAAGGGGGCAAATGTACGCACTATAGGCACAAATCGAGCAATGATGACGGTACGTGAACCGTATTTGTTATAAAATTTTTCAGTTTTTTCCAAATGGGATTTACGAAAGAAATAGGAATCTTCTCGCGAAAAAACTTTTGGCCCAATAATGCGGCCTATCCAGTAGTTACAGTTGTCACCACAAAACGCTGCCAGGCCAATGACCAAACCGCAGACCCATACATCCAGGGCCCCTGTAGCGGCAATGGCACCAGCAGCAAACAGGAGTGAATCACCAGGTAAAAACGGAGTTACAACCAGGCCCGTTTCAGCAAAAACAATCAAAAATAGAATGGCGTAGATCCATATACCATAGTTGATGATCATCTCATGCAAATGCTCGCTAATATGCAAAATAAAACCAATAACCTGTAAAATAATATCCATTATTACATCAACCCGAACAAGAATTTGTAGCACCCAGAATAACATAGCGCTTATTTATTGCGCAGGTAAAAAACATACCTGATGCTATTAACAAGCTGTAAATACTCAAAATATGTAGACTGAATGATTGCCCGGAGAATATTTCCAATATCATTTTTTTAATAACTCGCTGAATAGCGAAAAACTGAAGTAATATCTACACTACTATTTAAAGCCGCTATTATTATCTTTTTACAGGGAATTCATTTTACGGAACCCGTCATGCAAAAAATCCCACTTCGAAATCAGCTGCGCCGATTAACTGATTATTTTGTAAATTACGACCTGATTCAGCAACCCGAGGAGCAATATCGGGCGCGTATACTGGCCGGATGTCTGCTGGTGATGTGTTTTTATGCATGGTTGATTTCCTTTTTCTTGTTATTTGAGTACAGCTTAAACGTGCTTGAGCCAACTGGCTTGTATATGTCGTTACCTATCGGGGTTTTATATATTGCCTGTTTATTCATGCTCAAAATCACAGGCAAAACACTGTACATTGCCCATGCATTTTCTACTCCACTCTTTTTAAGCCTGCTCGTTGCCGGCTTTATCACCGGCGGTTCTGATGCGACAAGCAATCAGATTATGTTACTGATACCTCTGATTATGTTTTTTACAGCAGGTTTAGGCTCGGGTTTTGTTTGGAGTGGCATTGTCTTGACTACACAACTTGTCATTTTCATCATGGAATTACGGGGTTTTGCATTCACACAAGCAATGAATGAGCAAACACAACTTGAACAAGGATTTTTTCACTGGTTTATTACGCTTTCAGGGGTAATGGGTATCGCCTTTGTTTATGAGCGCGCCCACCAGAACCTGGTCATGCAACGCAATATGACAGAAACCGATAATCGCTATTTATCTGATCATGATTTACTTACGGGTGTTGTGAATCGTCATGCCTTTGAAAAACAGCTTAACCAGCACATAAAATCAACACACAAACATAAAATGATTTTTAGTGTGTTTGTGATTGATATCAATCACTTTCATGAAGTTAATGCGCGTTATGGCTTTACTGTTGGCGACAACATATTACTAACACTGGCAAAAAGGTTTTATTCTTTAAACCAGATTAAAATCATTGCCAGAACCAATGGCAATCAATTTACATTGGTAAGTCATGCTCAAAACAAAGAGATATCGACCGATCATCTCATTGCAGAAATACTCGAGTTGACATCACAACCTTTTAGTATCGGTCATCAAATTGTATCCCTTAATATCGCCATGGGAATTTCACAATTTACTAACGGGATGATGACAAGTGATGAGCTGATGATTCAGTCTGAGGATGCTGTGCAAAATGCAAAAAAACATGGGCTTACCTATTCGCAGTATTTGTTACATCCATAACAGTAAAGATGAATGGCAGGTACGTTTATAGCAGGTACGTTTATAGCAGGCACATTTCTGGAAGTTTTCTTAAATAATAATGCCGGCATGACGCCGGCATTTTTATCGCAAAGGTAGCATCAAGCCACTTCAAATAAACCTGCTGCACCCATACCGCCACCAATACACATGGTGACCACAACATATTTAACACCGCGACGTTTACCCTCAAGCAGCGCGTGACCTGTCATACGCGCACCTGACATACCAAATGGATGGCCAATAGAAATTGCCCCGCCATTCACATTCATTTTATCGATATCAATGCCCAAATGTTTCTGGCAATAAATTACCTGGCTGGCGAATGCTTCATTTAGCTCCCACAAACCAATGTCATTAACCGTTAAACCATGTTTCTTCAACAACTTGGGAATAGCATAGATTGGACCAATACCCATCTCATCCGACTTACAACCCGCAACGGCAACACCTCGGTAATAACCTAATGGCTTAAGCCCGAGTTTTTCAGCCATTTTGGCTTCCATCAGCAATGAAGCTGAAGCACCATCTGACAATTGTGATGAATTGCCCGCAGTGATGAACTTGCCTTCTTTTACCCATTGGCCGTCTTTCCAAACCGGCGCCAACGATTGCAAACTTTCCAATGTAGTAGATGCCCGGTTACATTCATCTTTATCAACGATCACATCTTTATAAGTAGTTTCATTGGTGTCTTTATTGAAAATAGACATAGTGGCTTTCATCGGCACGATTTCAGCATCAAAAATGCCATTGGCCTGTGCTGCCGCTGTACGCTGCTGGCTGATCAATGAATACTCATCTTGTGCCAAACGCGAAATATTATAACGCTCTGAAACAATCTCGGCAGTTTCAATCATTGGAATATATGCCGTTGGATCAATAGCCAAAACCGCTTTTGACACATTGCGATAGGTGTTTTTGTATTTGTTCTGTGTCAGGGAAATCGATTCCACTCCACCCGCCACAGCCACATCATATTCATTACACATAATGCTTTTTGCCGCAGTAGCGATAGTCATCAAACCGGAAGAACATTGACGTTCCATGGCCATACCTGCTGTTGTGTATGGTAAACCACCAGCCAATGCACTCAATCGACCAAGGTTATAAGCCTGTGTGCCTTGTTGCGCAGCAGCACCAAACAAACAATCTTCCACTAACGCAGGATCGATGCCTGCCTTTTCAATCACTGCACGCACCACATGGCCACCCATTGCTGGCGCTTCAGTATCGTTGAATGAACCACGAAATGATTTCGCCAAACCTGTACGTGCTGTTGATACTATTACCGCTTCTCTCATCACTGACTCCTCTTTAATAAAAAATTAAAAACCGATTAACGCTTGGCCCGTTTTGGCTCGAACTAGCCTTCTTGGCTCAAATTAGCCTCTTTGGCTCGAACAAGAAATAATTTCACCTGTCAGGTAGCTGGAATAATCCGATGCCAAAAACATCATCACATTCGCCACTTCCCAAACTTCAGCACCACGACCATAAGCTTCTTTGCCTTCCAGCTCAGCCAGCAATTCAGCTGGTGCAGATTTCTTCAGCATAGGATGCACTGCCAATGAAGGCGCAACTGCATTGATACGCACACCAAAATCTGCTGCTTCCAGTGCTGCACAGCGGGTTAATGCCATGACGCCGGCTTTGGCTGCCGCATAGTGCGATTGTTCTTTCTGGGCGCGCCAGCCCAGCACTGAAGCATTATTCACAATCACGCCAGCACCGCGGGTTTTCATCACTTTCATCATGTGACGTGTCATACGCATGGTTCCATATAGAGTCACTTGCATCACTTTATCCCATTCAGCATCTTCCATATCGATCAATAATTTCGAAGTCCCAAGACCTGCGTTATTAATCAAGATATCCACACCACCCAGTTTTTCTTCAGCAAAAGCGATCAGTGCCTGCACTTCTTCTTCGATAGCCACGTTACAGGTTTTGCCCCACACATGTTGCAATCCGGTTTCTTCTTTCAACTTGGCAACAGAAGCTTCGAGACGGCCTTCATGCACATCGCTGATCACAATCGCACGACATCCCTCTTCTACCGCTTTGGTAGCAGCGGCAAAACCAATGCCAACGCCTGCCGCAGCAGTTACCAGTACAGATTTGCCGTTTAATAATTGATGACCGGGAACGTATGTAGGGTTCTTGATATCCATGTTTCTTTCCTGCTTTAAGTTAAATAATCGGGTTCTTGTTTCAGGTGAATGCCATCAAGGCACTCAAGCCTTGATTTCTACCTTGGGTTCTTTGGGCATACCTAATCCACGCTCGGCAATAATGTTACGCTGTATCTGGTTGGTACCACCGTAAATGGTATCTGAACGCACAAACAGGTACATCGACTGCAAGCGTGACAAATTATACGGGCCACTTTCTAACACTTCGGATTCAGGGCCCATTACATCCATCGCCAGTTCACCGAGATCACGGTGCCAGGTTGCCCAGAACAATTTGTACATCAGCGCTTCTTTTTGCAAACTGCCGTCATTCGCACCCGACAAGGTACGCATGCTGTTATAACGCATGATTTTCAAACCGGCATGCGCCTTGGCAATACGCTGGCGAATGATAGGGTCTTTTGCAGCACCATTCTTTTTAGCCAGGGCAATCACATCATTCAGTTCATTCTGGAACTGCATTTGTTGACCGAGAGTAGAAACACCACGCTCAAACCCCAGCAAGCCCATAGCGACTTTCCAGCCATCTCCGGGCGCACCGACGATATCATCGGCATCACATTCGGCATCATCAAAAAATACTTCATTGAATTCAGAGGTTCCGGTTAATTGCTTGATACCACGCACTTCTACACCGGGCTGATGCATATGCACGAGGAAAAAGCCCAAACCTTTATGTGCCACTGAATCAGGATCAGTACGCGCAATCACAAAACAATAATCTGATTCATGCGCCAGTGAAGTCCACACTTTCTGGCCATTGACAATCCACTTGCCTCTGGCTTCATCAAAACGCGCTTTTGTTTTTACGTTAGCCAGGTCAGAACCTGCACCCGGCTCGGAATAACCCTGGCACCACAACTCTTTACCCGCGACAATGCCAGGCAGATATTTCTGTTTCTGTGTTTCGGAACCAAAAGCAATAATCGTTGGGCCAGCCAAACCTTCACCGATATGACCGACATGGCCAGGCGCACCTGCCCGGGCATATTCTTCGTTGAAGATAACCTGCTGTTCAATCGAACAACCGCGACCACCGTATTCTTTTGGCCAACCTACACACGTCCAGCCACCTTCAGCCAGTTTTTGCTCCCAGCGTTTGCGCTCTTCAGGAAACATATGTTCATCACCGGGACCGCCGCGGAATTTCAACTGTTCAAATTCGCCCACAAGGTTCGCTTTTAACCAGGCTGCCACTTCTTCGCGGAATTTTTCGTCTTCTGCACTAAAACTTAATTTCATTATCGACCTCCGCTTAAGCTAACAACATTTGAGCCAAACGCTCACGATGATACGACGCATTACCCAGATAATGCTCACTGGCTTTCGCCCGCTTGAAATACAGATGCACATCGTATTCCCAGGTAAAACCCACACCGCCATGCAACTGGATAGCATCGCCGGCATTCTGGAAATACGCTTCGGAACAATAACTTTTTACAATGCTGGCGGCTTCCGGCAATTCAACAGCCAATGGGCCATTCACAAAAGCTTCCTGGGCAATACACGCGGCATAATATAAACCGGAACGGGCTGCCTCAGCCTTGGTCATCATATCGGCAGCCTTGTGTTTTACCGCCTGAAAACTGGCAATGGGACGATTGAACTGCACACGCTCTTTCGCATAGGCAACCGTCATGTCTAACACCTGTTGCGCACCGCCAACCTGTTCTGCTGACAAACAGATGGTGGCAATATCCAGTATTTTGGCCAATGCCGCAGAGGCATTTTCTGCCATCAAGTGTTCAGCCCCAATATTAACATTGAGCAAAGAAATTTGTGCCTGTTTACGTGTCTGGTCTAACGTGGGCAACCAGGTGCAATTCACACCCGCTGTTGATGATGGCAATACAAACAAGGCAATTTCGCCGGAAGTTTCGGCACGCGCTGCGACAATCAGTGTTTCAGCCGTATGGCCATCAATCACATAACGGTAATCGCCATTTAACACATACTGGTCACCTGCTTTACGATAGCTGGCTGTTATACCGCTGGCATCCCATTTGCCATTGCTGGTGAATGCCAATGTTGCCGTACCGCCTTCCAGAATTTTTCCAAAATATTCCGCTTGTTGATCGGCATTCGCCGCTAACAACAATGCCGTACTGGCCATACACACTGTGGAAAAATAGGGAGCACAAACCAGAAAGCGACCCATTTGCTCCATCACTGCAACCAGTTCGACAAATCCCAAACCCATACCGCCGAATTCTTCGGGAATGGTAATGGCTTGAAAATAAAGTTCTCCGCAAATGCGTTGCCATAATTCGGGGGTAAAACCGGCGTCTGTTTCCATCGCAGCACGAATGGCTTCAGAGGTAGATACATCGGTGAAAAAGCTCTCCGCGGTAGCGCGGATCATTTGTTGTTCTTCGGTAAAAGCGAACTCCATCAAGAACTCCCAACTGATTGATTCAAGAAACGATTATTTATAAATGATGGCTTATATCAAGCCTGTTTCTATACGATTAAAGGCGCGCATTGTATCAGTTTTTTGGGCTTTAAGTCTTCAAAAAATCTCTCTGTGGTCATCAGGCGATATGGTAAATCAGACAGGCATTCAAGCCCGTGAATTCACGGGAAGATATCCGCCAGATCAACGAGATTCACGCATAAACCAGGGTGAAATCAGCATTAACGCCAGAATACGCCCAAATACCGATAGCATGACGATTTAGTCATGCAGCCTGCAAACCGCTGGGAAATCGAAAATAACCCGTATTTATCGATTCTGGACACCTGATTTCTCTAAACAGGGTCTATGACAATTGATTATGCCTCTCAGAAATCCAGGCATGCTTGTCACAACCCTATCCAAATAAAAAATCCCCAATAAGAAAACTTATCGGGGATGATTTTCAATCTCTTATCCAGCAGCAATACCACTGGCCATTAAAGACTATTTAGCCAGCTACTTAAGCAGCTATTGGGGAAGCTATTTGGGCAATAGCGGATGCTTGATTTTGCGCAGGTGATCAACCGTCAACTTGATACCTTCATCAATGGATACTTTAGGCTTCCAGCCGAAATCACGATAGGCCTTGTCTATTTTGTAGTAATGATCAGTCACCATATATTTCACGGCAAAACGGGAAACCCCATTTTCAGGGCTGGCCTCTCCACCCTTGGCATAATCCATCGCCTCCACCAGACAAGCCACACCATAAGCCAGCCAGTAAGGCACACTGCCCCAGATACGCGAAAAACCGGCGGCTAACATGAAACGTTCGACAAACTCAAAGAATGCCATAGGCTCGCCGTTAGTGACAAAATACGCCTGACCACATAAAGGAGAACCATCAACCAGTTTGTCTTCAGCAGCGACAACTGCATCAACCATATTGGATACATAGGTAAAATCTGACAGTTTTTTGCGTCTACCCACTTCAACTTTCAATTTACCTTGCGAAGCTTTTTCAAGAATATTAGGGATAAAACGATTATCTTCTGGACCAAATACCACATGCGGGCGAATGGCACACACGTTGACACCATCAGTGCCACTTAAACCCAGCAATTCTTTCTCGGCTTCAATCTTGCTATCAGCATAGGCCGCTTGAGAGATACGGGAATATGGCAAAGATTCATCACCATTACGGATATCCTGGCCTTCATACACCGCACTGGCCGAACTGATATACACCAGGCGAGTGATATGGTTGGCGCGACAGGCATCCATCACGTTGATGGCACCCTGATAATTTACTTTCCACAACATACCGGGGTTGGTATTTTTGGTTTGCACCAGCGAGGCATTATGGATGATGGCATCCATGCCTTTTGTTGCTTCTATCATCGCATTGCGATTGGTGATATCCAGGTTTAAAAATTTGACATCATCCCTGAATGGTTTGGGATTCAGGTCGGCAACAGTCACTTCAAAACCCTTGTCGGCAAAACCGTTGACCAGATTACGTCCTATAAAACCGCAACCACCAGTAACCAATATTTTTCTTGTATTACTCATAATATTTCTCGCTTTTTTAACTGATAGTTATGTTTATTGATACGTACCAAACATCATGTCCCAAAAGGGAAAAATCGATGCAAAGTTTCTATTTAAATGTTTACCATGATGATAATCATGTTTGACTGCCCAAAAATTACTGAGTTTAAATATCGGGTGCGGTAACACCAGATTCATATGTACTAACACATTAGCTATTGTATGTATAAAAATAATCAGCAAAAATGAAATCCAGTTAACCGGACCTATCACCATTGTGCTTCCCAACAGCAAGACCAAACCCGCAAAAGCTTCCACCGGATGCAAAAAAAGGCTTTCCATAGTAGTGGGAAAACGCGCACGATGATGTATGCCATGAATAAATTTCATCAATTTTGGATGATGCAAGGTACGATGCATAAAGTAATAGAGCAAGTCATATAACATTAACGAAGCTAACACCTCTCCAAAAATCATTACCGCAGGCGTTGCATTTGCATGAAACAACTGGGCACTAAAAAAGTACATGGCAGCAACAAAAATAAGCGCGGTAAATGTCATATTTAAACCAATATTGGTGACCTTACGCTCCAACGGAATACTCTGTGCCGCTGTTGGCGTTCTTAACCGGTATTGCTTGTATTTATCTGACAATACCGCCCATTGCCCCCAAACCATTAATGCACCCGCAAGAGTACCTATCACTAACAAACCTATTACAACTTGATTAAACATATTGCACCTCTCGATAAAATTTGAACTTACTCTATAAATTAAACACTGCCTTTGATTGACAAAGAAATAACGCGCAATAAATGCTGTATTTTCCTGCCAATACCTGGCGCAAACATCAAGTATGCAGAACTTTTTGCCACTTCGTAATCTACCGCTTTCACCGGGAATAACTTTGGCGGAATCTCTATAGGGAAACGATCAGACAACACGCCTTTCGGTGTGGTATAGGCACGCAAACCTTCACGTCCATTCATTACGCCAAAACCGGAATATTTCACACCACCAAAGGGCAGGTTCTGGTTCATGTAACACAGGCCAAAATCATTAATGCAAGTTGCACCCGCTTCCAGTTGCGCAGCAATGCGTTCACCACGCTCACCACTTTTTGTAATCACGGATGACTGCAAGCCAAATTCAATACTGTTAGAAAGTTCAATGGCTTCTTTCTCGCCTTTTACCTTGAAAATAAGCATCACTGGACCAAACACTTCCTCGCGGACAATACGCATATCGTCGGTCAGGTCGGTGAGAATAGTTGGCGGATAAAATGTACCATTGCCAATCTTGCGGATTTCGCCACCGCACATTACGGTGACCCCTTTGGCTTTGGCATCTTCCACCAGCGTATCGATGACCTTCATTTGTAACGGCGAAACAATAGCGCCAACATCAACATTGCCACCTTTCTTCGGCACGCCCTGCCTCAGGTTGCGGGTGATCTCGGTGACCTTTTGCACAAACTCGTCATAGACACTTTCGAACACAATGATGCGCTCGGAAGCCACACAGTTCTGGCCAAGGTTTATGAAGGTGCCACCGAGCGCTGAATGTACGGCCTTTTCAATATCGGCATCATCACAAACGATCAATGGATCCTTGCCGCCCAATTCCATAACGGTTGGCGTGAGGTGCTCGGCACTACCTTCGATAATACGGCGGCCATTACCCACAGAACCGATAAACAGGATCTTGTTTACGCCAGAACGCACGAGTGCAGCGCCGGTATCTCCATAACCATTGAGTATTCTCACGGTATCTTTTGAAAAGCCTTCTTTTTCCAGCGCTTCATCGGTAATTTTCTGGAAACGCTGGCTCGACCAGGCCACAGCTTCCGAGGCTTTCAGCACCACAGAGTTACCAGCCATCAGCGGCGCTGTCAGTGAACTGATGATATTTTGCAATGGATAGTTCCAGGGAATGATGCAAGCCACCACACCCAGTGGTACATATTCAATACGCGCTTTTTTGTGCATCAACATGCCTGAACCGACTTTTTCAGGTTTCAGATATTTTTCGCCATACTGGTTAAGCCATTTGATCTTGTTGCAGATCGGGAATACCTCGCCAAGCATGGCATTTTCCCAGGTTTTTCCGCTATCCTGTACAATTTCAGCACACAGTTCATCGGCATTATCGAGCACATGATTCATGATATGCGTCAACACTGCACGGCGCTGTTTGAATGTACTCTTGCCCCAGGCTTTTTGTGCTACGCGCGCCTTCTCTACTGCAATGCGTACATCATCAGGTGTATCAACCTTGACCGTTCCTAACTTTTCACCTGTAGCTGGATTGAAGCACTCAATCTTGCTGCGGTCGATCATATCGGGTTGTGCTGTTTGTACATTCACTTGCGTCATTTTGTTTCCCCGTCTGGAATGTTCAGTGTTATTGTTGAATGTCGTTGATAATCATGTCTGCGGCACGATAGCCAATCATCATGCTGGGCGCGTTCAAGGCAGACACGGGAATTTCTGGCATCACTGAAGCATCGGCAACACGAACATTGCTGAAGCCCTTCAGTTTCAGGTTGAGATCAACTGGCTTGTCATCTTCCTTGCCCATCATGCAAGTACCGCAAAAATGGAAAGTTGTCATGGTCGCGTTATAAATCCAGCGCTTGATGGTCTCGGGATTGGAAGAACGCATGGCCGGAATCACCGGTTGGCTGCCCCAGGCTTTCATGCCTTCATCAGCAACGATTTTTTTCACCCAGTCAACCGCATTGAGCATGGTATCCATATCAGCCGGATTTTTATAAAACGCCGGATCAATCAGCATCGGTTCTTTAACATCGTTAGAAGCCAGCTTGACACTGCCTGCAGACAATGGCTTACCTAGAATAACTACAATGCCATACATTTGGTTAACGAACTGCTCGAGCTTTTTAAAGCTGAATGCAATATTGATTGCCACCCGGAATAACTTGCGCATGCCACGATTGAAAAACAGTTTGGGAGGCAGAGCCGTAGCGGGGGCCATCCGGTACATGGATTGTTTAACTGTAATGGGCGCTGCCAACCAGGCAATACAGGTATCAGCCTGGCCTTGCGGTAAAGGCAACTTGTTATTGAACTTCTGGAAACCATACATCTGCGGATAACCAAAATCTACGGGTTGTTTGCCACGGTAAAAAATACAAATATTGGGATGATCTTTCAGGTTCTGGCCAATGGCAGGCACATCTTTCACAACTGCAATGTCGTGCTCCTGCAGATGCGCTTTCGGGCCTACACCTGACAGCATCAACAGCTTTGGCGTTTCCAGTGCTCCGGCACACAGTATCACTTCACGGTTAACGGTAATGGTATGCATCACACCACCTATTTTAACTTCTACCGCTTCCGCCTTATTACCTTTAAAAATAATGCGATTCACCTGGCTTTGGGTTTTCACCGTCAGGCCTTCTGACTTATTGTCTTTTACGAACGATACATAGGAACTGCGGCGGAATTCGCCTTCATAGTTCATATCGTTATAACCCATAAAACCACATAAATCGCCGTCATTCATGCCGTGTTTACGTTTAAAACCATTCTTCTCAGCCGCAGCCAGGGCTATCTCGGTGAACTTCGAAGCTTCACGATGGCGCACACGCAGGCGCTGTTCCAGTTTGTCAAATGCAGGAGCTACGTCATCCCACTTCCAGCCTTCTGGCCACTGTGCATAATCGAGCTTGTCGCCCCGCGTATACACCATACCGTTGACCGAACCGCTGCCACCCATACCACGCCCGGTACCGACATACAGATTACGATCACCACAAGCAGACTGTTTAACTGACATGCGATCAATCATCACATTGTCATTGGCAAACGCGTATTTAAAACCATCATGGCTCAATGTTTCAGGATTATTCTCGGCACGATCACCTGCTTCCAGCAATAACACACTGCCACAGTTCTCTTCAGCCAGTCGTGCTGCAACGATGCAACCTGCTGAGCCACCGCCTATCACCACATAATCATAATTATTTTTATCAGACATGCTTTGCACCATAAATCCTGAATTGTTGCGGAATTTGAAACCCTAACGCTGGCAATAATCGTCTTGCCACATAACCACGCAATTGTTCTTCGTTTCTGGCTTTTGCACTTTGCATCGTGACCATTGACAGCAGAAAACGAATACTGGCCTCAGACATTTCTTCGATTTCTTCATCACTACGCTTTTCTTCACCCAGAATGACTTTGAGCAAAGCCGTGCCTATATCCAGGCCTTCAGGCGTGGTCAAGGAATGTTCTTTGACCATTTGTGATAACGATGAATCGGAAAGTAACACCAGCGAAGGTTCGTCAGGTAAAATCCTTAATCCAAACAGCACTGCTTCAATCAGCCTCTCTTCAGCGGTCTGGAACTGCATGATGTATTCAACCAGTTTTGCACCAAAGCCATAAGCGGATTGCAACAATGCAGCGCGAATGACTTCATCCCGATTAGAGTAATAGTTATAAACCGTTGAACGAGCCAAATGCGCTTCATCAGCAATATCATTAAGCGTTACCCGCTCAATACCCCAACGTTTTACGCACGCAATGGCTGCGTCCAGAATCTGCTCTTCTGTTTTCTGCAGCTTGCTTTTTTTACCATTAATAGCAGGAGCACTCATTGCCATGCCTTATATTATAGAAAGGCTGACATAAACCTGATGAATAACATTCAATAGGCCCATTAATGAAACTGTCATGACTATCGCGCCAAACAGTTGGTTAACATTTAAACCGAATTGGGTTTCAGTGTAAGTATCGATTTGTTCAGACCAATTTTTCATGATGAATCTCCTCTTGTTTTTGAAACCAGACATCACAAAAAACGATGCCAATTAGTATTAACCCTGTTTACATCTTCTTCTTACTAAAAACTACATTTAGACACTTTTGATTCATTTGTAGTATTTATGGTCAAATACTACCAAACTACAATTGGACGTCAAGCATCTATTTGTAGTATTTATTATTAAAAAATAGACATCTTGGAATAAATTAACGAACAACAAACAAAAATAATAATTAACTAATTGATTTATATGGAGTTAACTTAACAAGTGGCGTTACGAAGCAAAAACCATCTTTGCAAGGACAAGATCCGGAAAGGTACTTTAAGGAAAATCATGGGGGAAAATCAGTGATCGAAATTCTTCTGAATGCTGTTTATAGATAACTATCACCTACATCGATAAACAGCTATAAATCAGGTTTTCTTACACTGGGGCACTAACCCCTTGGCTTTAACTGATTGATAAATAGCATTAGCCTCGGGCATGTTGGCCGATAATTTTTGAATACGCGTTTTTCCGGAAGGATGCGTCGATAAAAATTCTGGCGGGTTACCATTACTTGCCTTGGACATATTTATCCACAGATCAATACTGTCTTGTGGATCGAATCCAGCTTTTGCCATTAATTTTAATCCGATGTAATCCGCCTCTGATTCATGCGTCCTGCTATATGGCAACATAACACCAATTTGCGAACCCAAACCTATGGCCGCCATAATCAACTGACTATTTTCGTTATTTTGCAAACTGATTGCAGCCGCTTGTTGACTCAATTGAGAGGCCATATTAAGCGAAACCCGCTCTGCACCATGCTTGGCCTGTACATGGCCAATTTCATGACCAATCACCGCTGCCAATTGAGCCGGCGTCTGGGCAACTGAAAACATTCCTGTATGCACGCCAATTTTCCTTCCTGGCAATGCAAATGCGTTAGGTGATTTATCGTTGAATACCTGAACTTCCCATTTCACAGGGTTTTCCCCGGCTGCTTTTAAAAGGGCATTACTGACACAACTGACATAAGTACTTGCAGCTGCATCTTTTACTGGCGGGGATTGCTCTTTCATTTGTGTAAAACTGGCAATACCCATTTGCGCAATTTGACTGTCACTAATGAGAATCAACTGACTTCTACCTGTAGGAGAACTGGCGCAGGAAATCAATAACGCGAATGCAATCGCTAGATTCAATATACGAAATATCATTTGAGACCTCATTGGTAAAATAAAAAAGGCGCTAATAAAGCGCCTTCATACTAATCGATACCATTATGTACCGTAAACTTTTTGTGCGGGCTTGCCTGTAGCAATCAATTTTCTCACACCCTCACCCACTTCCGCAGGCATCCAGCGCGCGCCTTTATCAATACCAGCTGTTGATTGCCAACCTTCTGCAATAGAAATCTTGCCACCTTCCGATTCAAACACTTTGCCGGTCACGTCTTTGGAATCTGCAGAACCCAGCCACACGAGTAATGAAGATACGTTTTCTGGCGCCCAGTAATCAAAGCTGCCATCTTCCGGTTTTTTCATTCTTTCGGCCATAGATTCAACGGCTGTTGTCATACCTGTGCGTGCTGCCGGAGCAATAGCGTTGGCAGTAATGCCATAACGACCCAGTTCAGCGGCCTGATTCAGGGTTAATGCCGCAATACCTGCTTTCGCAGCAGCATAATTGGATTGCCCGATAGAACCCTGTAAACCTGCACCGGAAGTGGTATTGATAATACGAGCATCGACAGGTTTGCCTGCCTTGGACTGGTCACGCCAGTAATGCACCGCATGTGAGCTGATACAAAAATGGCCTTTCAAATGCACAGCCATGATGGCATCCCATTCCGCTTCGCTCATGGAAGCAAACATACGATCACGGTTGATACCGGCGTTGTTCACCACCACATGCAAATCACCAAACGATGCTATTGCCTGTTTAACGGCATTTTCAGCATCAGCATAATTAGTGATATCCGAGGTATTCACCACAGCCTTGCCGCCAGCAGCAACAATCTCATTCACTACAGCTTGCGCAGCCGCCTGATTGATATCGTTAACCACAACACTGGCACCTTCTTTGGCAAACTCTTTGGCATGTGCCGCACCCAAACCACCGCCAGCACCTGTTACAATAACCACACGACCGTCACAAATACCCATTTATTTACTCCTCAATTCAAATTTTCAAAAATTTCATTAACAATGATATTACAAGGGTTTATCTGGTGTTCACTGACAAGGCAAAAACGATTTTTGATGAGGGAGTTTAGTCAACTAAATGACCGAATCAAAAATCGTTTTTAACGCAGCTCAGGGAGCGCCAGATAAAGCCGCCTATCATAGAACGCCTTACAGGCGTTCTATGATAGTAACGTTGGCTTGTCCGCCACCTTCACACATAGTTTGTAAGCCATAACGACCACCTGTACGCTCCAACTCATGCAGCAGTGTTGTCATCAAACGCGTACCGGTTGCACCTAAAGGATGACCTAGTGCGATAGCACCGCCATTCACATTGGTCTTCTCATGGGGATATCCAGTTTCTTTTAACCAGGCTACCACCACTGATGCAAACGCTTCGTTGATTTCTACCAGGTCAATTTGATCGAGTGTCATGCCTGCTTTTTTCAAGGCATATTGTGTTGCTGGAATGGGCGCTGTTAACATCCAGATCGGGTCATCCGCCCTGACGCTCATATGATGGATACGCGCACGCGCTTTCAGGTTGTATTTCTTTAATGCTCGTTCAGAAACAATCAACATCGCTGACGCTGCATCACAAGTTTGCGAAGCCACGCCGGCGGTCACTTTATCGCAACCGAAAATACCTTCGAGCTCAGCCATTTTTTCCAGCGATGTCACACGTGGAGTTTCGTCATGTTCAACACCTTCCAAGGGCACAATTTCTTTCTTGAAACGACCTTGTTGAATGGCTTGCAAGGCTCGACGATGCGATTCCAGTGAATATTCTTCCAGTTCTTTACGTGAAATATTCCATTTATCGGCAATCATTTGCGCCGAATTGAATTGTGTTGGCGGAGTGCTGCCATAACGAGCCACCCAACCTTTGGAACCAGAGAAAGGGTCTTTAATCCCCAATGGTTCAGCGGCTGTCATCGCATAGGAGATAGGGATTTGCGTCATGGTTTGTACACCACCAGCAACAATCACATCCATACAACCTGACATTATGGCCTGCGCCGCAAAATGTACCGACTGTTGCGATGAGCCACACTGGCGATCAATGGTTGTACCAGGCACTTCCTGTGAAAGGCCGGCAGCCAGCCAGCAAGTACGCGCGATATCACCCGCTAACGAACCTACTGTATCAACACAACCAAAAATCACATCATCATATTCATTATCGGGAATGCCGTTACGCTCAACAATCGCCTTGAGAACATGCGCGCCTAAATCTGCGCCATGCACATGCGCCAGACCGCCTTTGCGTCGACCGGTCGGTGTACGTACTGCATCAACAATATAAGCTTCAGCCATTTTCAATTCCTCAAACAAAACAAATTAAATAGTCATTTAATATGAAGGTTTCAATAACACCAACTGACAAGGCGAAAACACATTTTGATAAGGGAGTTTACTGGCAGTAAATGACCGAATCACAATCTGTTTTCAACGCAGCTCAGCTTGCGTTATAGGAAGCTCCTCACAATAGAAAAGTATTACCTGCACCAACGGGAGCATCTTTCTCAAAAATATAATCAGCCACACGTGCCTTATGAAATGCTGCATCACCCCAGGTTTTATCATGCGCCCAGGCTTTTTTCATGAAGATATGTAAATCGACTTCCCAGGTATAACCCATCGCACCGTGTACCTGAATGCTGTTTTTTGCGCCGATTAAAGAAGCATCACAAGCCGCCAGTTTCGCGTGGGAAACATTCACACTCGCCGTAGAAAGATTATGGGCAATATCATAAGCCGCACGATGCACGGTTGCCTTGGAATATTCTAACGCCACAGCTACATTGGCCATACGGTGTTTAACCGCCTGAAACGAACCTATCGGCGCACCAAATTGCGTTCTGTCGGTAGTGTATTGCACAGATATATCAATCATGCGCTGGGTTAAACCCAACGCCTGTGCTGCGCAAGCCAGGGCACCGCGATTCAATGCACCTTCAATCAACCTGTCAGCTTCTTCACCATCAGCCACTAAAATCGCCTTGGTTTCATTAAACTGCACGGTAAATAATTTACGACTTAAATCAATCGATTGATTATAGATAATTTCAGCTTCTGATTTTTCCACCGCATACAATGCGCCGGCTTTTTCAATCAGCATCAAATCAGCCACATGGGCATCTTCAACAAAAATGTTTTGCTCCAGACCTACAGATACACGTGCTTCACCTGCTGCAATTTTGGGTAACCAGTACGATTTCAGCTCTTCGTTTTTGCAAGCCACCAGCGTTGGCACTGCAACCAATACGGTTTGCACCAACGGTTCTGGCAATGCTACATAGCCGCATTCCTGTGCCAGCAAAACGAAATCAACTTCGTTCATACCCAAACCGCCAAATTCTTCAGGCACGGTAATTCCGGTCAAACCCATTTCAGCCAGTTTGCCCCAAAGATCTTCACTACGGCCAGTGTCGGTTTCCCACAGTTCGCGAATTTTTTCGCACGTAATTTCATTTACCAGAAAGTCGCGAACGCTTTCCTGAAACAACAATTGATCTTCTGAAAATGTAAAATCCATTGCCCTTCCCCTTACTTACGTGGCATGCCCAGCATACGCTCGGCAATTATATTACGTTGAATTTCATTAGTGCCGGCATAGATTGGCCCTGATTGCGCAAACAGAAATCCGTCTAACCAGGTACCTACACCTTTAGCCGATGGTGCATGAGGCTCCAGTTCGGCACGCGCTGCCAATATGCTCATCGCGGTAGCGTGCATATCCTGATCCAGCTCGGACCAGAAAATCTTGTTGGTGGATGACTCAGGACCAATTTTCCCGCCTTGCACCAAACGGCAAGCTGTCTGGTAAGTGGTTAAACAATAAGACTCAGCCGCCATATACGCCTTGATCACCGAATCCCTGACTACCGGATCACGGTCAGCCGATTCCTGGTTGGCCTTATACAAATCAATCAGGCGACGTGCCGTTTCCTGGAAACGCGCTGGCGAACGTAACATCAAGCCACGCTCAAAACCGGCAGTCGACATAGCCACAGCCCAGCCTTCACCTTCCTCACCCAAACGGCAGCTCACCGGCACTTTGACATTATCAAAAAATATTTCCGCAAAACCGGGTAATCCATCAAGCTGTGGAATCGGGCGCACGGTAATACCTTCCAGATTCAACGGCACTAGAATAAAAGTTAAACCTTTATGGCGCTGTGATGCAGGATCTGTACGGAACATGCCAAAACACTGATCAGCCCATACTGCACGCGTAGACCAGGTTTTCTGGCCATTGATGATGTAGAACTGGCCATCTTCAGACAGCTCGGCCTTGGAGCGAATTGCTGCCATATCAGAACCAGCACCCGGCTCAGACCAGCCTTGTGCCCACACCTCTGTTCCGTTAGCCATTTTTGGCAAAATCGCTGCCTTTTGTTCCGGCGTGCCGTATTCCATCAAGGTTGGCCCTAACAAAAAGATACCATTCTGGTTTACACGCGAGGGCGCCTTGGCACGGAAGTATTCTTCTTCAAAAATCAGCCATTGGATAAGGTCGGCATCACGGCCGCCCAATTCGGTCGGCCAGGTCACCATACCCCAACGGCCTTCATTGAGTTTGGCTTCCCATTCACGATGTTGTTTGAAGCCTTCTTCCGTATCGTAGGTTTGTAAGGATTCGGCAGGGACATTGGCTTCCAGCCATTCACGAATTTCAGCGCGAAAGGCTTGTTGTTCTGGAGTAAATTGTAAATCCATCGTCTGGTTCTCTCTTTATGTCTTGATATGTCTTGCTTTAACTTATCACATGTTTGTCGGGATAAATCCCGACCTACGGAAAATTATTTTTTCTCCTGAAAATTAGCTTCACGCTTGCTCACAAACGCAGCACGCGACTCTGCAGAATCAGGCGACTGATAGGCCTCTAACGTAAAACCTTGTTCTGAACGGTATTTAGCCTCGAGATTACCGTCTTCAATACCGGTCAATGCCTCTTTTGCCAGCGCAATCATACGCGGTGATTTTTCAGCAATTTTGGCAGCAATTTCACGTGCCACTGTCATCAACTGGTCACGCGGCACTACACGCTCAACAGCGCCCAAACGATAGGCCTCCTGAGCGGTAATCGGCAAACCGGTAAAATACATATAACGCACTTTTTGCACCGGGAACATACGCTGCAAATGCGCACCGCCACCCATCGCGCCCCTATCCACTTCAGGCACCGCAAAGGTGGCACATTCGGAAGCGACGATGATATCAGCCGCTCCGGAAATACCGATACCACCACCCAATACAAATCCGTGTACCGCAACAATCACTGGCTTGGAATTCAAATGAATCGCCTTGAACGTGTCGTAGTTGCCCTTGTTCACTTTTACAATCAATGAGTCATCCGCATCGAGCTCCTTGATATCCACACCGGCACAAAAACCACGACCTTCAGCAGCGATAATAATCACGCGCGCTTCTTCATTATGGCCTAACGCCTCAATTTCAGCGGCGATATCTGCCCAGCCTTGTGAAGTAAACGCATTCACAGGAGGTTTGTTAAAAATCAGTTCGGCAATACCGTTCTGGATAGTGACATTAAATGGCTTGCTCATTACTTGAACCTCAATTAAATGATTAACACTTGCTGCACAAAGCGGCTAAACGCGCTTCGGCTTCTTTAACGATCGACTGAATCAATTCTTCACAGGTGGGCAAACTGTCGATAACACCCGCTACCTGACCTGATGGTAATACACCTTCCGCAGGCTTGCCTTCTACCATGGCCTTCATGATGATCATCGGTGCATTCGCTGACATAATGGCTTGTGCTGGTGTTAAACCATCATCACGGACCATTGCCACTGCTGATTTAAGCAAACTGAAAATATTGGCACCGGTAAATTTGCGGAATTTCAAACCGTTATTTAAGGCAATGATCAGCTTGCGCAAATTGCCTGCACGCTCCATATCGTCCAGCCATTCATTCATTACCATACGCTGCGGCAAACCATCCATCGCAATAGATACAATGATATTGCCCGGATCTTTACAATCGAGATAACGTTGTTTGGTCGCCAAAGGCACCGGGCTGTTTTGTGTCAACAGAAAACGTGTACCCATCGCAATACCATCAGCACCATAAGCCATTGCTGCAACTAATCCACGGCCATCCTTGAAACCACCGGCACCTAACACCGGCACTTTAGCACCAACAGCATCAACCACTTGTGGCAATAACAAAGTCGTTGGCACTTTACCGGTATGGCCGCCACCTTCACCGCCCTGAACCGTCACTGCGTCAGCGCCCATTTCCACGGCTTTGATCGCATGTTTTGGCAAACCCACGGTTGGCATACACACAATGCCGTTATCTTTCAACTTCTTGATCATCTCTTTGCCAGGCGAACGACTATAACTCACTGCCTTCACACCATGCTTGATACACAAATCAACAATCTCGGCAGCATTCGGCTGGTACATATGAAAGTTCACTCCGAAATTTTTATCAGTCAGCTCCTTCACTTTTAAAATATCACGCTCCATTTCTTCAGGAGGGATAGTTGCACCGGCCAGAAAACCGAAACCACCGGCATTACAGGTACCCGCCACCAGATTGGGATCTGCCACCCAACCCATTGCAGTTTGAATGATGGGATATTTACAGCCTAACAACTGTGTAATGCGGGTATTTAAAAGGTCAGACATACAATAACTCTCTGTTCTATTCCAGGCTTTGTAGACTTTATTTGCTTAATCCAGCAGGAGTGAATGATTGATTTGGGCAAGGCGCGAGGCCAGTTCTGTGAAGGAGCTTACTAAAGTAAGTGACTGAACAGAACTGACCGATTAACGCAGCCTAAACCGATCAGGCGCCCTGCTGGGAACGATCGCCTTTAGGGTTATCTTTAAGCTGTTTCGAGCGCCAATCCTGTGGATCGAGCTGGCGTAAAACTTCCAGCTGTTCTTCAGTCGGCGCAACCGTAGTGGGCACATTGGCCGGAACATGAATCGGGAAACCCGTGTTCTCAACCACTTGTTCAACAGTTATGCCTGGATGCACAGACACCAGACGCACCTGATGGTTTGGCCCACCAAAATCAAGCACACATAAATCGGTCAGGATAATACGGATATCCACATCATCCAGCTTATAACCTTTCGGCAAACGTGCAGGGTTATAACCAATAGAATTCACCAGATCACACTCACCTTCCACAAACACTTTTTTGTTATGTGCAGGCACAAAGAATGAATTGGCATGGCTGATGGAGTTGCCTGGCAAACCACGCACGCCTAACATTTGTACTTTAGGTTTTTCGTAAGTACCACCAACAGCAGAAATATTAGCCTGGCCAAAACGGTCAACCTGGGTTGGGCCGATCATGGCATGGCGCTTGCCGCTCCATACGTTGTCAAAAATACGGGTAAAACCCATCCACGTTTCCGATTTTTGGCCGGCATGGGATTTACGACCGGAAATCGGGTTTGGCTCAGAAAGCAGATAAGCTTCTGAGTCGGTCATCATTAAATCGGTGTTGATGGTTTTCATCGCCAGGCTTGCCGCCAAACGTGGCAACACACCAATACCGGTAGCCAACACTTCGCCATCATTACGATAGGCTTCAGCGCCTGCAACAATCATTAATTCTGCCAAACTGTAATCTTTTGCTGGAGTACTCATGTTTTATATTCCTCTAATTTATCAATAAACAGGTAACGGTAATGCTTTAATCGCATCCAGACCGCCAACCGCTAGTTGATATTCAGCTTCAGTTTTACCGTTAATGAACTTCTCGGCATACGTTGCAAAACCACCTTCTTTGGCAGAATCACAATACACTTTGGTATGTGCCGTATCGTATCCGTATTGTGGAGTGCATGATGTTGGATGTGCGCCACCAGGAATATGTACCACACCTGTGGTCAATGAACGCTCCCAGAATACATACCGAGATTCATCACCTTGAGCGAAGTAATCGGTATCCACTATCTCTTCTACCGTCACAAAGGCTTTTTTCGCGGCACGAACCATCTGTTCGTCCATATACATATCCGGGCCCTTGATCTGGCATACACCACGAACATCAGCGCGATCCGCATGTACCAGCGCCACGTCTAGTTTCAGTGCCGGCATCGCCACCCACTCTTTATCATCGTACGGGCTATCAATCACTTTAATGTCTTTATTCACTTTAATGACATCGGTACCCAAACCAATTTGGGTAGGCATAAACGGCATACCCCAACCAGCGGCACGCAAGCCTAATAACATCATGCCTTCATCAATTTCCATGGTTTCGATAGCACCGTTTTGACGAGCCTCACGGAAGAAAGGCTCAAGAGGAATAAAATCTAACGACACAAATGCGAAGATAACCTTTTTAACCTTGCCCGCAGCACATAACATACCCACATCTGCACCACCGTAAGCAACGATGGTTAAATCCTTCAGGTCGGATCGAAGAATTTCACGGATCAAGGCCATCGGCTTGCGGCGCGGACCCCAGCCACCAATACCGATGGTCATGCCATCTTGCAACTGGCTGACTACAGCAGCCGCGTTCATTAGTTTATTCATGCAAAATCCTCTTGGGTCTTTGTTTAATGCCTGCACATCATCCATAAAATGGCGATGACAACGACAGTCAGGGCGCGGATTGTACCCTAAAATAGTTCATTTTAGTACCGCAAAACCGCACAAAAAGAACCTCCCAAATAATTCAAAAAATTCATATAACTTACTGTTTTTTAATAACTTTATCGAAAGCACCAAAGCAAGGCGTGTGACTTGCAAAAATGCACAGATTAGTGCACAGATTCAGGTAGCTCCCTGCGCTAATATCATTCCGCTACTAGCAGGGCTTTTTATACAAATAAATATTCCTATGCCAGATAGAAATATTAGCTATACATAACAAAGGAGAATTATTCAGGAGGCATTATGAAACACTCACTTCGCGGCACCCAAAAACCTATCCCCGACAATCTGCATGAATACTTGTCTGAAATACAGCAACTGGGTTTATGCCAGGCCGAAGAATATGGCTGGCATCTGGAGTTTGTGCGACGATCAAAATCCCGCGATACACTGACCGTGCTAATGGTCGGTGATGAATCCATGCGAGGGATATTGCAAAAAGATGGTTGCATCAATATCCGGTCAAATTTTCCTTTAAGGCATTAATAGCCCTCAGCAGGCATAAAAAAAGCAGTTATCCGCTCATCAGATAACTGCCTGTTTATTCCAGACGAAATTTACATTATTTCATTAACAAATTGAAACCTGCATAAACCAGCATACAAGCCAGTGCCGGACGCAAAACCTTATCTGGAAGAGCACCGGTCATATGGCTGCCAATCCAAATGCCCGGCAATGATCCCATCAATAAATTGGCTAGCAGCTCCCAATTCACATTACCCAAGCCGGCATGACCTAAACCGGCAATCAGCGTCAAGGGTACTGCATGGGCGATTTCTGTACCCACTAATCGTGATGTTGGCAACAAGGGATAAACCAGGAACAAGGCCATCGTACCAATGGCACCGGCACCGATAGAGGTTACTGTAACAATCGCACCTAGCAAAATACCGATAAAGAACGTGGATACTTCACGCTGGCGTAATGACATGCGTGTAAAGATTGCATCTGTCCTATGGCTCCAATCCAGTAAAACCTGTTTGAAAACAATGGCCATTGCGGTTAATAAAAGCGCTATACCCAATGTCTTGGTAATCAGGCCATCGACATTACCCGTCTCGAATTGCAGTTGCTTTACAATCAAGAGTGTTACCAACGCGGCTGGCAAACTACCCATCGCCAACAGCTTGGTGATTCTCCAATCAATATTTTTTTTCTTTTGGTGCACAAACACACCGTTAGCCTTGGTAATGGCGGCATACAATAAATCAGTACCTACAGCAGTGGTGGGCGAAATGCCGAAATGCAACAGGATTGGCGTCATTAAACTGCCGCCGCCGACCCCTGTCATACCTACAATGAAACCCACTGCCAGACCGGCAATCACGTAAACATAAGAAAAATCGAGAACCAAACGATCAAAAACAGCATATAAACTTGAGAAATCCACGGCATACCTTCATTGGTTGACCAGAAAAAAGTGGGCCATCTTACCAAGGCTGCTTATGATTAAAAAAGATTGTTTACTTCTATGTTTATTCCATAAAGTGATAAACACAAAGCATGTCTTTTATAGCTTCTTGCCTCTAGCAATTGATATTGGCAGGAATACTGTCTTTACGATGCGTGGCATTGATCGATGGAAAACCATTAAACATCGCCTCCAGCAACTCATCAAACACCTCTATCATCACCGAACAACCACCCACACTTTTAGTGCGTGCTTCATACACCTTAATGATTTTGGGAGTTTTCAAACTGTCAGCCCGAATAATATCCATGGCGATGGCACGGGTGAATGTTGTCACTGCCTGACTCATCACATCCACCACTCCGTAAGAGGGCATTATGTATTGGTTATCAACATAATAACCACCACCGGTAAAACCAAAAATCGGCGTACTGATTACCGAAGTATCACCGTTATCAATCCCGTAAGCGACGAGTGCAATGTATTGCGCTTTGCCCGGATCAGCCTCAATGGCATACCCAGCTATTTTCAGCCTGGTTTCAAACTTGTTTTTATAATGCGCAAACTCCAGCGAATCCATCAGCTTTTTATCGGCAGCAACCACAGCAATACTGCCTTCCACCTTAAAATCCGGTGAATAAAAAATGGTGGTATTCGCATCAAGCTTCGGTTGAAAGGTACTGCATGCCGATATCACAACACTGAATACCAACACCATTAAACGTTTCATCTTCATGGTTATTCCACCCAATAAAATCTCAATAAAAACACTTAACCCAATGCGGGCCTTATTCTCGTCCTTACACTTTAAGGTTATGCTGAATCTATTATCAAACCCAGAGAAAAACCATGATTTCGCACAAAATGCCGGCCTTCTTCCTGGCTCATGGCAATCCGATGAACGCACTCGAGAATAATCCCTTTTCACAGGATTGGCTGAACATCCATAAGGGCACAACAACACCAACGGCAATTGTGGTATTTTCAGCCCACTGGCATGTTCCCGGCACGCGCGTTTTACACATCGACAATCCCAAAACCATTCATGACTTTGGCGGCTTTCCGCATGAGCTATATATGCAACAATATCCTTGCACTGGCGCACCGGAACTGGCGGTGAATATTGCCGGTACATTGCAGCAATCGGGATTTCGCGCCCAACTGGATAACACCTGGGGACTCGATCATGGTACCTGGTCGATCCTCAAACACCTTTATCCAAAAGCGAATATCCCGGTGTTACAAATCAGCCTCGATAACAGCAACCACGATTTAATGCACCATTACCGGATCGGGCAAGCACTGCAAGAATATCGAGAGCAAGGCGTGTTGTTTATTGGCAGCGGAAATATTGTGCACAACATCCACAAATGGTTTATGTCTAAACCCGGCGACCCCATTGATTGGGCTGTGGAATTTGATCAACACATCGCCACCGCCATTGAAAAGCGCGATATATCAACACTAGCCAACTACCGGCATTTGCCCTTTGCAAATACAGCCGTTCCCACCGTAGAGCATTATTTACCGCTGTTATACATCATGGGTTTAAGTACCGAGAGCGATTCCCTCACCTTTTCTGACTTCGGATTTGTTGATTTATCAACAGCTTGCTCAAGGTCTTTGAAGTTTTTTTGAGAATATATTTAAACAAAACCTACAATCAGTCTATTATTAATAGTCACAGACCCAAAAACAGAGAATAGAACATCCTATGAAACAACTTGGCATACTCGATTCAGCATTTATCAACATGGAACACAAGAATGTTCCGCAGCACATTGGCAGCTTTGGTATCTATGACCAATCCACAGCGCCCGGCGGCAAAGTCAGGTTCAAATCTGTTATCAAACACTTTGAACGTCAGATCAAAAAAATCCCTTTATTCAGAACCCGCCTGATTCAATCGCCTGGTCATTTTGCCCGCCCTTACTGGTTGGTAGACGATAATTTTGACGTGGAATTCCACTTGCGCCATGTGGCTGTGCCTTATCCGGGTGACTGGCGCCAGCTGTGTATCCTTATTGCGCGTCTGCATTCACGACCAATTGATATGACCCGCCCACTGTGGGAATCGTACGTTATCGAAGGCCTCGAAAATATCGAAGGTTTGCCGAAAGACTGTTTTGTTATCTACACCAAAATCCATCACTCCATTGTTGATGGTGGCGGTGCTGATAACTTTATGGCGGCCATCCATGATCTTTCACCTATCGTGCACGACGATGAAGGCCCGGAAGATATTTATACCGCCGAACAAAAACCGACACCTTATGAACTGGTACGCACCAGCACCCGCAGCTACATAGACAATGTGTGGAGCCTCACCAAAGGGGGGTACAACCTCACGCAGGAAATCGCCAAATCTGCCGTTAAACTGGCCAAAGGTGAAATGAAAGCACCGCCTACCGATGCACCTACTACCCGCTTCAATCAACCCGTTGGTGGTTATCGCGTTGTCGAAGCCAGCAAATTTGCTTTTGCTGATTTTAAATACATCAAAAATAACACAGGCACCAAGGTTAACGATGTTGCCCTGGCTGTGGTATCGGGCGCTATGCGCAAATACCTCGATGCCCATCACGAACACCCGAATACTTCACTGGTAGCTTCAGTACCCATGAACATGCGTACCCGCAACGGCGATACTGGCGAAGCCAACCAGGTGGGCTCCATTTTTACAAGCCTGAACAGCACTGTTGATGATCCGTTAGAGCGCCTGATCGCCATTCACAAAAGCACTGATGACGCCAAGGAATTTGCTGAAAACGCGCCACTGAAAGATGCCTTGAAACTGGCAGGCGCCATGTCACCGCGTGTGACCAAAAGCCTGATCAATACCTATGTGGATAACCAGCTCACCAAACATTTGCCGATGAAAATCAATACCGTGGTATCCAACGTACCCGGTCCTGATTTTCCGCTGTACTGTTCTGGCGCGAAACTGGTGCAATATCACGGCCTTGGCGTGTTAACCCCAGGCGTGGGTATATTCCACCTGGTATTTACCTATTGCGGACAAGTCACCATAACTATGATGGCCGATCGCCAAATGATGCCAGACCCAGGTTTTTACCGTGATTGTATGGATGCTTCTTTTGACGAACTGAAAGCCGCTGTTGATAAAGCCATTGCAAACCAGCCGGCGCCTATAGAAAAGAAATCTGACGCGGTTAAAGAACCGGTTACAAAAGTGTCTCGCTCAAGCTCTAGTTCCAGTTCCAGCTCCAGTGCAAAGGCTTCAACTCCTGCCGCAGAAAAACCGAAAGCTGCAGTTAAAAGAGCCGCTTCCTCTTCCTCGAAAAAGAAAACTGCAGAAGTGGTCAAAAAGGCTGAAAAAGTAGTGGGAACAGCAGAGAAAAGCATTGCAGTAGAAAAAGCTCAAGCCACGCCCAAACGCAGGATTGCTTCACGCAAATCGAGCAGTTCCAGCAGCGCCAAAGCTAAAGTGTAATATCTCGCAAATGCGACTCTTAGTCGCGATAAAAAAGCCCAGCCAAGTCTGGGCTTTTTTTATTTCCAATAAATTTTCGTGACAACCAGTCTGAAAACAACCCTAAAACAAGAGTTCCTGTAGGAGCGGCTCATAGCCGCGAAATCCCTTCCACAGTAACCATGGATTATCTTGTTCATCATCGCGGCTAAGAGCCGCTCCTACAAAAGATTTATGCATAAAAAAACCCGGATAATCCGGGCTTTCTTTTTCCTGATGCCAAATCCGTAAAAGCGATTCAACAAGTGGATTTTAAAAGGCGATTCATGCATGGCCCCTACATCCATCGTAACCTACAACAAATTCGCCGGCGGCAATTCCATCGTCATCTTGCGGCCTAACAACTTCTCCAATGCTGGAACTTCATACGCATCTTCTTCACCAATCAAACTAATCGCCGTACCTGAAGCTCCTGCACGTCCGGTTCTGCCAATACGATGCACATAATTCTCTGGCTCTTGCGGCAAATTAAAATTAATCACATGAGTAATGCCATCTATATGAATACCACGCCCTACCACATCGGTGGCAATCAGGGTTTTGATTTTTCCATTTTTAAAATCTTCCAGGGTTTTGGTACGCTTGCCCTGGGCAATTTCGCCCGAAAGGATACCCACTTTTATACCGGCTTTTTCCAGACGATTAAATAAACGCAGGGTTTGGTCGCGGCGATTGGCAAAAATAAT
>CAZTZY010000020.1:34252-35373 GCA_964617765.1 uncultured Spongiibacteraceae bacterium | reverse complement strand
GCGAAAGCCGGGGATGAGGCCAATACGAAAGCTGAGCCGAAACCTAAACAAACACCGAAGCCGGAAGCCAAGCCTGCGGTGCCTAAGAAAAAACCGGCAACCGAGCTGGTGGGCGTGGTGTTGGCTAACCTGGAGAAGCGCAAGGGTTCTTCGCCGCGTACGGTGAAAACGTTAATGTCGACCATCAAAACCTTGTGCGGTGAGCAATATGCCGAGAAGGAAGTGGATGCGGTGTTTAATCGCCTGGTGAAACTGAAGTATGTGGTGGTGAGTGGCGAGAAGATTGCTTATCAGTTGCCGGTTGTGGGTGAATAGGTCGATTCATGAATCGCCTGTACAGGGTGGAGGGTGGGCTTGAATTGGTCGCGGTTAAGAACCGCTCCTACGTGGGGTTGATGTGGCGTAGGGGCGATTCATGAATCGCCCGTACAGGGTGAATGGTGCGTGTTGGGTGGGTTTGGAGTTTGCCCCTGCGATGTGCCTTGTTGTGATGATTATTCTGTAGTGGCGGGTTCCAAACCCGCCCTGTCAATTTTGCTTCCTGTGGGTTATTGCTTTCGGTGGCGTATTTGGTTACTGTATTTAAGTACAGTTTCTAACGCTATTTTGCATAATACACAGGGAGGTTTTTATGGGTTCTACCAGTCAGGTTCAATTATTCCAGTCTGCTGATGGTGAGGTGCAGTTGAGCGTATCGCTTGAGCAGGATACGGTTTGGCTTACCCAGCGACAAATGGGGGAATTGTTTGGCAGTACTGCTGAAAACGTGTTGATGCATTTAAAAAATATCTTTAAAGACAGGGAATTAGATGAATTCGCAACAACTAAGGATTTCTTAGTAGTTCGATTAGAAGGGAAGCGGGAAGTAAGACGAAAGCTTAAACACTATAGTCTTGATGTGGATGAGTCAGCGTTGGCCAAGGTGCAAAGTGTCATTGTGCGCGAGCTGCTGGAATTGAAAAGGAGGTTGGGATGATGCCGTTGAACAATACATTTGTTGATCTGATTGCCAGCATTCAGGCCGCCCACCGCGAACTCACGGCGCAGGCTGGCCGGGCTGTGAATATCAGCCTCACGCTGCGCAACTGGCTGATTGGCTGCTACATCGCCGAATACGAGCT
>CAZTZY010000020.1:0-34152 GCA_964617765.1 uncultured Spongiibacteraceae bacterium | reverse complement strand
CGAGCTGCGCCGCTATCGCCAGTTTTATCAAACCTACCCGCACATTCGGGAGACATTGCCTCCCGAAATGCTGCAACGCCTGCCCATTCCGGAAACGGGAGACACTGTCTCCCGCATTCAAGACAACACCGCTGGGCTGACAGACGGCCAAATCCTGATCACCTGGCTTTCGTTTTCGCACATTGCCGAACTTGTCGCCTTGCCCGATGATACACAACGGCGCTTTTACGAAACCGCCTGTATAAGCGGCAATTGGTCGGTGCGTGAACTCAAACGCCAGATCGCCAGCCTGTATTACCAACGCTCGGGTTTGTCGCACAACAAGCAGGCGCTGACCGATCTGGCACGGCAAGGGGCAGAGACACAAACCGCCCTGAACATTCGCGACCCCTATGTGTTTGAGTTTCTCGGCCTGAAGCCCGCCGAGGTTATGAGCGAATCACATCTGGAGCTGCAAATCACCGGAAAGTTGCAAGATTTTTTGCTGGAACTGGGCCACGGCTTTTGTTTCGAGGCGCGGCAAAAACGCATCAATATAGGCGGTGAATATTTCTTTGTAGATCTGGTGTTCTATCACCGCATATTGAAATGCCATGTGCTGGTGGAGTTGAAACTGGCCAGCTTTAGCCACGAAAATATCGGCCAGCTCAATACCTACATTAACTGGTATCGCCAACACATGATGACCGCTGGCGATAACCCGCCTGTGGGCATTTTGCTGTGTACCGACAAAAATCACGCCTTGGTGGAATACGCTCTCGCGGGCATGGATAACCAGTTGTTTGTGTCCAAGTACCAACTCGAGTTGCCAAAGAAAGAAGAGATGCAGCGGTTTATCGATGAGCAGCTCAAGGAAGCGGGGGTATGATGCCTCTGACTATTACGCTCAAGGTAAATACAACATCTTTGGCCAAATGGGGTGCAAAAATCCTATGTTCCATTTTGGAATCTATGGCTGAGCAGGGTCTGGTTTCTGCAATGGCGAGAATTGAGCAGGGTTACGGCGATACAATCGGGAAATGACGTAAAAATACAGCGAAGCTATAACATGGATAAACAACTTCAAACATTACAGCTTAATCTTGAAACGGCCGTACAGCGTGCCGATGCTGAAGGCATAGAATTCTGGTTCGCTCGCGACCTGCAAGTTCTTTTGGGTTATGCCCGTTGGGAGAATTTTCAGACTGCTGTCTAGCATGCGATGGAATCTTGTGAAGCAGCCACTGATGGGACACCCACTAAAGAAAACAACTAGCACTTTAAATGCCGGTTAGCGCTGGTTACAGCGCATTGCCATAAACCGCCCAGCACGCCTTTAGGGTATTGTTATGTATTTCCAGTATGGCGGGCCAGTTGGTGGTGCCATCCGGGTGGTTTTGGTAACCCCCGGCCAGATTCCATGCCACGCCGATATTCATTGCCTTGCAGGCCTTGAACACCATTAAATCGCGCTCGGCCATTTGTTCGGTTGTCATCCAGCCGCCGAGTGGATCTTTGATATGCGGGTCGGCGCCGGCCTGGTAGAAAATTACATCGCAGTCTTTCATCCATTCCAGTTTTTCAGCCAGCTCTTCAAAAAACTCGGGAACATCAGTTGCTGATCTCAATTTTGCTCCGCCGGTAAAGTGCTTGGGTTTTTCCTCTTCTGGCAAAGTGCCAATGATGTCATCGGTGCCATTGCCATAATGCATATCGAGATCGATGATGCCTATCTTTTTTGCCAAGCCGCGCTTTTGCAATAACCGTGCAGCTACCATTAACCCGTTGAACGTACAATAGGCACCGCCTGAACCATAGTGGGCATGGTGAAAACCACTGGTGGGTGATACCGCTACGCTGCGGGTTTTTAGTGCGTGATAGGCCGCCATGCAAAATGAACCGTTGGTGTAAAGTAGTGAATGGTTAACGGCTTCATCGGTGGATGCAAAGCCGTTCGGTATTGAACACGACAATACATCTTCTACATAGTAAGAATGATGCGCCAAACACAGCACGGCTGCTGATACAGGCCTTACTGGCTTTATCGTTAGGGGAATGCCGAGTTCTTGCCAGGCAGCGACAGCCCTGCCCGGCTTTTGTGCGCTGGGGGAGCTTTGTTCAACGGGTACATCCATGTCTTTGCAGTAATAGACGGGTATGGTTTTTATCATGGTGATTATCCCTTTGTTGCCAACAGGCAACAGGTAAAGCTGTGGAATTTAGGTGATGGCATTAGCTTGCCAACTTTTTCATGGAGCCTGTGAATAACTGTCATGTTGAATCGTATACAGATTCAGCGCCGGCTCCGTGAGAAATCTAACCTATTAGATTAAAAAGATTCTTCACGGAGTTTACCCTGAGTTTCTGAAGGGTTCAGAATGACAAAAGGGAGTTATTCAGATCAGAGGTTTCTTAATAAGTTAGGTGCCATGGTTTTTAACCTACTAACTCGCCCCCACAACGGCAGTGACTAAAACCATTTCCACTATTTACTCCAAGGTTGGCACATTTGGGGCAATACACATCGTGGCATCGCGTACAGATACTCAGGTTACTGATCTTGTAGGTGTCGCCACAGCCTGCACAATAGTATCGTTGACACATTACCTTGAAATACCAGTTTTCAGGCAGAATGGCTTCGCATGCGGCGAGATACTCTGCAATGGCAGGGCTGATATCAGGTGTTTTTTGATATATGTGGGTTGTGTGCCAGCAACGCAGTGCCGCCAATGGCACATCTGACATCAGTAAATTGACCGGGCGCCCGCTGGTGATCCAGTTTTTTGCTTGCTCTTCGTACATTTGGTTAGTCTTCATAATAATACCCTCGCAAGGTTTATTGTTTGAAATGATCTAACGTATTGATAAAGCCATTCATTGCCTCGATCTGGAAATGAATTAAGGGAGACTCTGAATAACTCCCTTTTGTCATTCTGAGCGCAGTGAAGAATCCTTTTAATTCAAGTAGTAAGATTTCTCACTGCGTTCGAAATGACAGTTATTCAGAGATTCCTAAGGTAAAACATTCTCGCCCAGCAAGTTGCGCAAGCGGATTCGGTAATTGTCAAAAACATCTTCTCCGAAAAACAATATGAGTTCCGGGGTGGTATTGATTGCGGGTTCATTGTCGTAAGCAAATGTGGATTGCTGGAAAAAGGTTTTGATGAGATTTATTTTCACATGTTGTGGTTCAGATGTGAGAAATGATTCCTGATATCTTTCCCGCCATTTCGCAAAGTAGAGGCCTGTGGCATATTCAGGTAAATCAGTTTGTTGTATGCATTCAAATCCAGCCAATGCATCGAAGATGTTGTTGCAATGGGATATGACTTGCTCCATCGCTTGTAGAGGTAATTCCTGATCAGAATAGGTAGTGCCAATGTGTTGATAAACCGCAATGTTCGATAAGAATAGAACCATGCTGATGGCACTGACCCGGGCTTTATCCAGCGAATCCTGATCCTGGATATTGAGAATGGCCGACACTGCTTCGCCTTTGAGCCGGCTTTCGGCAAATGGATGGTGAATACTTTGTTTGAATGTTAGGTAGGCAAAATCTTGCAGTTTAATGACGGTGTTCTGAATATTGGCGCCATTAACAGATTCGTCGGACTCATCTGACACATCGAATAGTCTGTTGGTATCCGGTTTTTCTTCTGGCAAGAATTTCCGGGGTTCAGGGGTTCTGTCAGGTGGTGGTTGGTGCCGACGAGGGTTGATGATTATTCTGACACTTGATCCTGACGATCCTCTTTCAATTGTATGGCTTGCTCCCATCGCCGTTAAATCAGCATGGAGTTGAGCTTCCATCTTTCCTAAAAGACTTAACTTTTTTATTGGTGTTTCCTTGCACGGCGTATCATCTGTAGGTTTGCTCATGACTCTTCTCCTTGGAACATTGACGTGAAGTTAATGCCTGGAAGTCTTACTGCCTTTTGCGCGCTCTTAACAAAATACCCAAGCCGGTAATGCCATCATAAAATCTTTTTGCCCTGCGCCTGCTTGCGGCGCAAGAATTCCGGGATACTCATTTCCTCTTCCACTGAATACTGTTTATATTCATTCGCTGTTTTCAGGCGCTTCTGCATTTTAAGTTCACTGTAATAGGCTTCCTTGGAAAACTGTTCTTTGTTCCTGCGTTTGGCGAGTTCAGCCAAGGCTTCGAGTTTTATCACTAGCCAGTCGCTATCAGCCATCAGTGCTTTATATTTTTCTATCAAGGCTTCTACATCTTGCCAGCGGCCTTGTTGTGCCAAAATACGTGCTTCCCGATTCACTTCTGCCACTTCGAGTTCCTGTAAACGTTCCCTCACTTCTTCGTTAACCGCCAGCGCACTAAAGGCCGCTTCATGGAGTGCCCCTAAATTTAAGGTGGCTGACATTGAGTGTGTTTGACCATCATGTAAAGAGGTAAAGTGAGTTGTAACAGTAACGATATCTATCACTTCACTGGCAGTGACCGGTTTATTGGTGCTTATTTCCAGCAGGGCCCAGGCTTCAGCGCCCCATGCCAGGTTGGGCAATTGATAAGAATGGTTAGTCAGGTTTTTGTATCCGTTCAACAGTTTTATTTTTACATCAGCCAAGGGATTTACCTTCAAGACAACTTCTTTGGCGTAGGTATGCTTCAGCAATGACAGCTCTTCCAGAAAGGTATCGGACAAATCTTCGGCCAATTCGCCATAATAACTATTACCTTCACCCGATTCTGCCATGGCAGTGAGAAAGCGTTCGGAAAAACGTTCACCGACACCACACGTTGATGTGGTGATGCCGGTTGCTGCCATGCGTTGGCATTGACGGGTAATTTCATCGAGAGATAATTCTCCCTTGTTGGCCAAACCATCAGACAATACAATGACACGCGATAAACTGCCTTCTTCATGCACATTAACCAGTTGGGCTACGCCTTCAAGCCAGCCTCCGTGCAAATTCGTATCGCCAGTCGCATGAATGGATTGTATTTGTTTTTTGATTTCTGCTTTATTCGTTACCGGTTGAATGGGCCATACCTCATCAACCTCGTTACTAAAGGCAATGATAGCCAGTGTATCGATGGGTCTGAGCCCATCGACAATTAATTCTGCACACAATTTTGCCTGATCCAGTGATGCCCCGCTCATCGACCCCGACCGGTCAATCACTATGGCCAGGTTGATCGGTACCTGTTCATCGTCAGGCCGGCAATGGTTATTCACCTGAACTTTTACCAGCGCGTTAATCTTGTTAGGGTGCCCCAACAACATCGCTGATTTTTCTGCCTCGACCAACACGGTGACATTGTTCATGATCTACCCCTTTTTATTAGTGATTTTCTTGCCGGATAATGCGTTCTATTGCTTCAAGCAATGTTGCTATTTCGTCTTCGCTTAATGTTTGTGCCGCGCCTTCATCAATAACGAGCTGTATACCTTTCAACAACTCAAAGCGTTTCTGGTGAATGGCATTTTCATCCAGATTTCCCCTGAGCTTATATTGACGAGGCGCTTCATTGACATATTGTGCCAGGTCACTGCTTTTCGGTTTCACACCCATACTGGGCGTACCCAATAACGGTTGTTGGTATGGGGAGGCCATTTTGCCCTGGCGGTATTGCGTCTTGATGTCTTTGAATGCTGACATCGCTGCCGACACTTTGTCTGGAGATGCCAAATCATCGGGAACAAGACGCATGGCTTCTACTTTGGCTGAATGCATTAACTCGGGAAGGGCCTGTAGCTTGAATCCTGAATTAATTAACTGGCGCGCTTCCAGAATCTGGTCGAGATGCTTTGTGGTGTATATCGCTTCCTTGCCTTTTTTTTCAGGTTTGTCGATGACGCCACGTTGCACGTAATCCCTCACCAGTCGCTCGGTCAGTTCCTTGGAGTTTTCCAGGATGCCTAAGCCGATACCAAAACGGGTAGCCACTTCTGCCAAAACTTCCGCAGAGCCTTCCCAGCTTGGGTCGGCGAGGAATTCGTAATATTGTTTGAGAATGTCATTTGATGTCTTCATGGTTGTAATCCTAGGAGGCGAAATGAATAACGTCAACATTTATTTATGTCAATGACATTATTTAATGTTAATATAGTCTATAATGGTAATGAACAGCCATTTAACCAAAAGCCGGATTGGCTGATGTTTTCTATTAAAAATCAGGCATTAGAGGTTTTCAGGCCAGTTTATTACAGATTTATGCGGTTGGCCTGAATGTCTGCATCAACAGGCGGAAGTTTCCTGTTCCCGCATATGCCAGCGTTTAATGTTGCTGGAATGCCGAACAGGGTTTGCGGGCAGTATTGGCTGAAAACGCGCAAACGTGATTGAATCCGGGTGTCGGCGATAGATGTATCTCCGTAATGAATAGGGATGAAAAAATGCAAAATATAAGTGATGTGTTAGTGAGCGCCTATACGGCAGCAAAATATTGTGTGGAATCTAACCCGCCCGTTGAATTGCGGGTAGGTGCCTTTAATCCCGAGTTGGATAAGTTGTTGCAACAGGCGGGCAGGGTGTGTGCAGCGTTGATTACGCCAGAAAACCCGTTCAGCGATCCGCTCTCGGTGGAGGAGAATGCACAACGGCATGAGCGTTTTCAGGCAAGCCTTGATGCGTTGGGTTTGCAGGCGATTCCCGGATATGGTGAGGATGATGCCGGCGAGTGGCACAGGGAAATGAGCTATTGGGTGTTGGTGAATGATCAGCAGCAGGCCGATACGCTGGCGAGCCAGTATGGACAAAATGCGTATGTGTTTTGTGAGTTGGCTAAAAAGGTGAGGCTGGTGTTGGCCAGCGAGTATCGGGTGTGAATTTGTAGGAGCGCCACTTTGGCGCGATGTTTGATGTGGGTGCGAATGTCATGTGTGGTGGTGGGTCGCGGTTAAGAACCGCTCCTACAGGTGTGAATTTGTAGGAGCGCCACTTTGGCGCGATGTTTGATGCGGGTGCGGATGAAATGTGTGGTGGGTCGCGGTTAAGAACCGCTCCTACGGATGTGAATTTGTAGGAGCGCCACTTTGGCGCGATGCTGTTGTGTAGTTGCGGATTGTAGTTACTTAATAACAAAAACAGGCAGTGGCGCTACGTGATATTTTTACGCATTCGTTGCCATAAGAGAGGTAGACGATTATGTCAGACATTCCTTCTCCAAAATTCAGCATAGGTGAAGTAGCTATATTGCAGCCGCCGCATCCATCGGCACGGCATTTTTGGGGGCAGGAAACCAAAATCCTGCGTATGTTCTGGAGCACTGGCGGTAATGATGCAATGGGCGGTTTTACTCCGCACTGGTGTTACAAAACCGATGTGCCCGCGCCACCGCCTTCGGATTTGCCGGAAGACCAGAACATTGAGTGGGTGTGGTGTGAGTATGATTTGCGCAAGAAATACGAAGCCGGTGAGGATTTTGCCAGTTTGATGGCGGCGTTCAGAAGGGAGAAGGTGCGCGGCTGAGTGTGGGTGTTGTAATTAAAGGTTGGTCGCGGTTAAGAACCGTTCGTACGTGGGGTTGATGTGGCATAGGGGCGATTCATGAATCGCCCGTACAGGGTGCATGGCGGAGTTGAGGGCTGGTCGCGGTTATGAACCGCTCCTACGAGTGGAATTGTAGGAGCGCCACTTTGGCGCGATTTTGCTGCAGTGTGTTCGTGCGGGTTGCATTATTTAAAATATGAATGTAAGTATCGCGATGTTGGGCAATACTGTTTAAACACGTGGGCCATGTAATCAGCAGATTATGTTTTTGCATAGAGTGGTGCTATGAAAGCGTTCAAGGTTTTATATATTGTCATTTTGTTGTTGGGTTCTGCTTCAGCGCTGGCGTCGTATAACGAGCGTTTGCAATCGGGTATTGCAGAGTGTGAAGCGATTCCGGCCTTTGAATCGCATTCAGGAATGTGGCTGAACCCTGAGGGTTATGGCGCTTACTGGGGCAGGTCGGCGTGCTATCAAAAGGTAGCGACTGAATTCCGTGATATTTCCTTGTGTGATCGGGTTTATCGCAATTATTCCCTGTTTTCTTCCAGTTGGGGTTATAGCAGGGAAAATTGCCGGGTGTTGGTTGCGGGTGTGCAGCGTGAAGATGTGGCGGAATTGCAAAAGTTGAAAGCCGCATATAACACAGGGCCTGTGGTGCTTGTGGATGTGTTGTTGCAAAAGAATGGCAATGGCCGCGATGTGGATGTGATTCCGGAGTTTAGTGCAGGCCATGCGGGTTCGTATATCCTGACGTTGTTTCTGGTGGATGACGCGGCGAAAAAATTTGAGATTACGTCAAACAGTTTTTATCTGGGTGATGGTAAGTCGGATATTAATTGGTATATACCGCGCGAAACGATACTGGCAGCGATGCCGCATTTTGATGACAGTGCTGAGTATGCGGTGGTGATCAATATAGAGTTTTCATTGCCGCTGGGGCGTGCGAATGGTGTTTGGCCTGAAACCTGGCCAGAGCAGATATGGCCTGTGAAAGAGCGCAGGCAGCGGTTTAGCGCTAAAAAAATGATACAGCCGTGGGTGCCGGTAAAGTATTAGGGTGTTCTGGAACATTAACCTTGTGAACTTGCAGGTATTGCCTGCTGAAAATAAACGCGAAGAAGGATAGCCAAAACTGCCTATCCTGATTTCATCGTCTACACTTCAAGTGTCTATCAACTGGCCCGAGTGGCCCTAAAGGAGTTCATTATGACGATTTGTCCAATTGCTATGGCGGTGGGTTGCAGCAAGTGCCCGACAGTGAAGTTTTGCCCTTTGAAATCGGTGCTGGGGGATTATAAAGAGGAAGAGAAGGCTAGTTCTGAAAAAAACTCCAAGAAAAAATCGGGCAAATAGCCTTGGTGTTAAGGCAGCGCTGAATATCGGTTATGTCGAATGCAGTGCGATATCTCTCTGCTTGTCTGGGGCGGAACGGGGAATGATTCTTCATGGTGCTTGCTTGTGAACAAAACGCATGGTTTCTGAAAAAACGCATGGCTTCGCAAAACGAATAGCGGCGGACTGACAACAAGGGGTTATTCGTCAGTGCAAGCACTACCTTGATATTGCCGCGTGTGTTGATTGAGTGTGCGCCAGGGTTTGCCTTCACAGTGCTGATAATTAACGCAGGTGTTAGTACAGCCTCTGCAGGGCAGGCGATTTTTTATGTGCGCTGTAGGAGTAACCTGCGTTATTTTTTGTGCTGTTTTCATTTTTCCATCTCGTTAAATTTCATCAATACAGCAGAAGCCTAATGCATTATCGGCGTATGTTTGAGGGGTATGTACCCAGAGACATTGCCGGCTTCCACGGGTATGTAGGGTATTACATCCGGGTTGGAAGGTGCATTCAGGCGGTAGGCGTTCACGTGTAAAAACAATTCGTCTATGGTGCAGTGCGCTAAATCGGTGGTAATGGCTTCGAGTGTATCGCGCACATACAGGGTATTGTCGGTATTGGTTACCACAAAGGATTCAGTATCTATCGCTACAATGAGTCCAAACCTGCCTTCGGGTGTGGGTTCTATAATGGCTACGCGCAGGTTGTTGTAGGCGAGCATGTCGATGGATTTCTTTTGCATGATTATTCCCCTTTTATTATTTTACGCAACAACAGGGCAAGTGGATTGTTTTGTGCAGGTGTGGATGTGGGCGCAATGAATTGCGCCCCTACGGTCGTGGTGAAGTTGGGCGTATTCAATGTGTGATGGATGGTCGCGGTTAAGAACCGCCTGTACAGGATTTATTGCAAGTGGAGTGTGTGGATGTGGGCGCAATGAATTGCGCCCCTACGGGTGTGGTGTGGCGCTGTTGATCTTCTATAATGGTGGTATTACACCGGCCTCTTTCAATTTGATGGTTTTATATGTCTTCCAACGCTTTATACACAGATTTGTCGGCTTATTATGATTTGATGTGTGCCGACATCGATTACCAGGCACAAAGCGAGCATGTGCGCAGGCTTCACCAGATCTTCGGCAATAACGGCCAGCAGTATCTGGATCTGGCTTGTGGCACGGGCCCGCATGTGCGGCATTTTATAGAGTTTGGCTATCGGGCCAATGGCCTGGACATCAATCAGCCGATGCTGGATATTGCGCAACAGCGTTGCCCCGAAGCGCAATTTACGCAGCAAGACATGGGCAGTTTTACCGTGCCAGAGCCGCTGGATTTAATCACCTGCTTTTTGTATTCCATTCATTACAACGATAGCATCAGCAAGTTGCGGCAATGCATAAGCAGTGTGCATGCAGCGCTGCAGCCGGGCGGGGTGTTTTGTTTTAACGCGGTAGACAAGAACACGATAGATAACAGGGATGGTGTGCGGCATGCCGCTGAGCACGATGGCAGCCAGCTGGTTTTTCAGTCGGGTTGGCATTATGCCGGTAATGGCGATAGGCAGCATCTGTTAGCCCGCATTGAAAAAACCACCCATGGCATTACCGAAGCCTGGCAAGACCGGCATGCAATGGTGGCGATCAGTTTCCAGCAGTTGCAGGCATTGTTGCAACCCTGGTTCGAGGTGCATGTGTTTGCGCATGTGTACGACCGCATTGAGCCGTGGGATGGAGTTTCGGGGAATGCAATTTTTGTCGGTGTAAAAATCTGACAGATGGGTTGTGGCGATCACCTCTTATATAGCCATTCAAAACCGCCCACAACAATATTCCATAATTCAATAGTTGTAGTTTCTGCTGTAATTACAGTGTTAGTTGCCCGGATTATGCGAGGTATTTCAGAGCGATTGTTTGCTGCTGAAAGAATGTTGTGCGCCGGTAAGCGGATCTTGAAATTGCAGTTGTTTGGCGAGCAGTTGCAGCGGCTGTGAAAAATCATCATGCGCTGTATCGCATATTGCGGGATATAACACATCGTTCACAAGTGGCATGCCAAGTGCGGCCATGTGTACACGCAGCTGGTGTTTTTTGCCGGTGACGGGATTAAGCTGGTAAAGCGAATGTTTGCCGCGATCTTCGAGCAGGTGAATATGGGTTTCACTGTTGTGCAGGCCTGACACTTCGCTCATGCGAAAAAATTCTTCAGCACTGGCGAGCCGGCTTTTGTGGCACAGTGGATAGGTTAGGTCATGACGTGTGGCGGCGATGGCGTGATAGGTTTTGTGTATCTTCCGCTGTTCAAAAAGTTGGTGGTAGATGCCGCGTGTGGCAGGTTGGCATGAGAACATGACGAGGCCTGCGGTGTCTTTATCGATCCTGTGTATGGGCGTTAGATCAGTTAGCCCCAGCGTATTTTTCAGGCGTACCAGCAAGGTTTGTTGCAGGAACCGGCCGGAGGGAATAACGGGCAGGAAGTGCGGCTTATCGACCACGAGTAAATGTTCGTTGTGGAACAGGATTTCTTCAAGGAAGGGCACGGGGATTTCTGGCGGTAATTCGCGGTAGTAAAAAAGATGGGTGCCGCTGCGGTAGGGTGTGTGTTCGTTAATGATGGTATGGTGGCTGTCGAGTACTTCGTCGGCGCGCAGGCGGTTGAGCCACAGTGTTTCTGTAATCGCCGGGAATTGCGCACACAAAAAATGCAGCATGGTGGGCCATTGGCCTTCGGGTAACCAGCATGAGCTGGGGTTTACGCCATTGCGCATGGGCAGGGGATTTGATGCTGTGAGTGTCAAGGAATGTGCTCGGCCAGGAGTTAGGCGTGCATTATGACCGAATTGCTGTGTAATCCATAAAGGCAATTCTGGCGTATAGCCAGAATAAGAATTCTTTCATCAAATTTCTATCGACGCGCGCCACAATCGGTAGCACGGTGTCGGGCATTTTTTTGGAGTGGGAAAATGGCAAGTTCAATTTATGATTTTGTCTGCAACAATATTAAAGAAGAGCCCGTGCCTCTGGCTGATTACAAAGGCAAGTTGATGCTGGTGGTGAATACTGCCAGTTATTGTGGTTTTACGCCGCAGTATGAGGGCCTGGAAAAACTGTATCGCGATTATAAGGATAAAGGCCTGGTGGTGTTGGGTTTCCCGAGTAACCAGTTTGTGCAAGAGCCGCATGATAACAAGCAAATCCATGATTTTTGTTTGAAGAATTACGGTGTGACTTTCCCGATGTTTGCCAAGGTAAAAGTGAATGGCCCTGAGGCTGAACCCTTATTCAGTTATCTGGAAAATGCGAAACCGGGGTTGTTGGGGGTGGCGCGCATCCAATGGAACTTTACCAAGTTTTTAATTGATCGGCAGGGCAATGTGGTAACCCGCTTTTCACCGCTGGCGTTTCCCGGTTATATCCGCAAGAAAGTAGAGGAAATTATCTAGGGAACCTCTGAAAAACTCCCTTTTGTCATTCTGAACGCAGTGAAGAATCTTTTTAATTCAAGTAGTTAGATTTCTCACGGAGTCTGCCCTGAGCTTGTGAAGGGTTCGAAATGACAGTTATTCAGAGGTTCCCTAGGCCGCTGTGTAATAAGCCCAACTTAATGCCTTATGCCATTGCATCGATGCTTGAAGCCATTGCCGTTGTTGACGTTAAAAGGTTTTTTATTCACTAAATCTGCTAGAGTGAATGCAAACCGGATAACGATTTTTACCATGTCAAAACCACTGGCTTACATTTCTTCCTATCCCGCCGAGCTTCAAAAGCAGGTGCAGCAAATGATCGACCAGGATCGTTTGCGCGATTTTCTGCTTGCCAGATACCCTTCTGCGCATGGCATCGCTAACGACAATAATCTGCGTGAATATGTGATGGTGCTGAAAAACGCACATTTGAAAAAATCTGAACCACTGAGCAAGATTGTTTATGACAATAAAATCCATGTGATTAATAATGCGCTGGGTTTGCACAGTTATGTGTCGCGCGTGCAAGGTGGCAAGCTGAAGAGCAAAAACGAGATTCGTATCAGCGCAGTGTTTAAAAAGGCGCCTGAAGCGTTCCTGAAGATGATTGTGGTGCATGAACTGGCGCACCTGAAAGAGAAGGAACACAACAAGGCGTTTTACCAGTTGTGTGTGCATATGTTGCCGGATTATTACCAGCTGGAATTCGATACGCGCTTATTCCTGATTCAGCTGGAGGTGGGCGGGGCGCTGTATCTGTAGACGGGTTGGTGTATTGTAGGAAGGGCGGTATATTTGTAGGCAGGGTGCTGTGTTTGTAGACGGTGTTCATGCTTTTTAGTCTATACTCGATTGAACTTAATGAATATGTGCAGGGTTATACAATGAAAATATTTTTTATCGTGCTGGTGTGTTTGGTGGTGGTTGTGCCTATCCATTTTTATATCCAGGGAAAAATATCGCAGAAAAAATCTACGCCGGGGCTGGAAAACTCCCGCTTGAAAAAATGTCCTGCCATGGCTTCAAACTGTATCTGTTCGGAATTTCCCGAGGATAAATCCCATTTTCTGCCGGCGCAGGATGTTAGCGCCAATCCACTGGCGATGAAACAATCGGTGCAAATTATCAAGGACATGGGCGGTGTGATTGTCAGTGAAAGTGACAGTTATGTGGCATCCACATTCACCAGCAAGCTGTTTGGCTTTGTCGATGATGTTGAGTTACGGTTGGATGGCCCTATGCTGCATATACGTTCAGCTTCGCGCGTTGGCCAGCATGATATGTTTGCCAACAAAAAGCGTATTCAGGAATTCAATCGCCGTTTTGCTGAAGCTAAATAGGCGGGTTGTGCCTGGGCGTTAATGCCATCCTGTACGCCATTGCTGTGCATCTTTTAGTGTGCGCCATTCGATGGCGTATTCATGATGGTTAATGACGGCTTGCAGGATGCAATGAATAACCCGTTGTTGCTCATCGTATTCCACTTCGGTAATAGTGAAATGTTTTTCTTTGTGTTGTGGCGCAAGGGAAGTCCATTTGCTGTGCAGTAATTTTTTTGGGCTGATCGGGTTCATGGTTTTCTGCCAGTGTGTAGTGGTCGTTAGATTTTCCGGTTGAAGGGTGTATGTATCTTACGCTGGGACAAGGCAATAGGTTTTCTGATCTGGAAAATGCAGTGTGGCGTATAAACTAATAAAGAGGAATTACAGATGCGTATATTGATGACAGTATTGTTGGCGGGTATGTCTATGTTTGTTCAGGCCGAGAGCACGGCAAAAACGGAGTGCGCGGCGATGTTTAATACCACACTGCGTGTATTGCATTCGGAAAAATCGGTGAACCTGTGTGATGTGGTAAAAAATCATCCGGTGCTGGTGGTGAATACGGCCAGCCATTGTGGATTCACCCCGCAGTTCAAGGGTCTGGAAAAGCTGTATCAAACTTACAAGGATAAAGGTTTGGTGGTGTTAGGTTTTGCCAGTGATGATTTTTTTCAGGAAGACGATTCGGAATCGGAAGCTGCCAAGATATGTTATGTGAATTTCGGGGTTACTTTTACCATGCTGGCGCCGAGCCATGTGAAGGGTGATGAGGCGAATGCGGTATTTGCCGCGATTAACAAACAATCACAAGCCCCTTCCTGGAATTTCAATAAATATCTCGTTGATGCAAACGGTGTTGTTGTAGAGCATTTTGGCAGCCGGGTTACGCCTGATGATATCAAGCTATTGGCAGCGATCGATGCCCTGTTGCAGGTACAGGCAAAATAAGCTCTTGAGAAACCCTTCTGGCCAGAGCAGGCCTTTAGCCTGCTCACAATGACTTCGGTCTATGTAATATAAAGCCAGACTTGTCTATGGGGATCTCTAAAAGCTACCTTTCTTTGTGGCTATACAGAAAAATCTTCATTTTTAAAGTTGCCCTTACATCTTTCTTCTGCACATAATCGGATGACACTTTCATGGCACTGCTTCTTGGTGCTGCTTCCTGCTACTGCGTTTTGCTGGAGATATGACAGATGGAACCTCAACGTAAACAATTTACCCTGCGCCTCACCCTGGTATCTGCATTTTGCGGACTTACCCTGCTGGGTGGCGTGTTCATGAGTACGGTAACATCGATGAAAGTCGGTGAATTTATCCGTGATGAATTGCGTCTGCGCCTCGCCGACACGGTGAGTATTATGGCGAGCCAGATTGATGGTGATAAGCTTCATCAGGTACAAACTTCAGCCGATGAAAATTCGCTGGCATACACGTCTTTGCAAAAACAGTTAAATGCGATGCGTAAAAGCGGAACACATATCGAATATGCCTATACCATGCGCAAAAATACTAACGGCAAGGTTATGTTTGTGGTGGATTCGGCAGATAACATCAAGGATTTGAGTCATGTCGGTTTTGTTTATGATAACCCTACGCCGCCATTGCTGGCAGCCCTGGCCTCTACGCAAGCAGGGAAAGCGGTGTTTGTGGAGGAGGATTTTACAAGGGATCAATGGGGCACATGGATTTCGGCATTTGCTCCTGTTTTTACGTCTGATGGCAAGCTGGATGGCATAATTGGTGTTGATGTGTCGGCAGAGAATGTCATTGAGCATGAACGCCAGTACAAAATGACGGTTTGGCTGGTATCGGGTTTTGTGGTCTTGCTGGTGTTGCCGCTGGGACTAATGTTTGCACGCCGCATCCGCCATCCTTTGGCAGAGCTTGCGCAAGAGATGGAAAAAGTAAAACGCTTTGAACTGGATAGCGAAGTGGTCGTGCAATCGCGCATCAAGGAAATTCACAGTATGTCGATGCAACTTGAAAACATGAAGCGTGGATTACGTTCGTTCCGTAAATATGTGCCAGCTGATCTGGTGCGTGAGTTGATTGAGCTGGGTGTGGATGCAAAGCTGGGCGGCGAGCGTAAGGAGTTGACCATGTTCTTTTCAGATATAGCGGGGTTTACTGCGATATCAGAGAGGATTACGCCGGAAGAATTAGTGGGCTTTCTGGGCGAGTACCTTAATGTGATGAATGCGGGCTTGTTGTCTAACAAGGCAACAGTGGATAAATACATTGGTGACGGGGTGATGGCTTTTTGGGGTGCGCCACGAACGTTGCCTGATCATGCGAACTATGCCTGTCGTGCAGCGCTGGAATGCCAGGTGCAAATTGGCGAGCTCAATAAAAAATGGAAACTGGCTGGCCATGATATCGATTTCAGCACGCGTATCGGCATTAATACCGGTGATGTCATTGTCGGTAATATGGGTTCTGATGAGCGCATGAGTTATACGGTGATTGGAGATAATGTGAACCTGACCAGTCGCCTGGAAGGGGTCAACAAGTTGTATGGCACATCGATACTCTTGTCGGAATCTACCTGGCATAGAGTGAAGGCAGATTTTGTGACGCGCCTCATCGATAAAGTGGTGATGGTGGGTAAAACAGTACCGATAAACATTTACGAGCTGGTGGGTGTTGAGGGTAATGTAAGCGCTGAAACGAGAGTGCTGATTGAGCGCTATATGGCGGCATTTGCCTTGTATAGCCTGCGTGATTTCGCCAGTGCCGCCAGCGGATTTGGACAAATTCTTGCAGCACAGCCAGACCAGGCTTCGTTTGTGATGCGCGAGCGTTGCGAAAATTACATTGTTAATCCTCCCGGCATGGATTGGTCGGGTGAGTTTTTGCTGGATAGTAAATAAAAAATCGCAGGGTAGATTGCCCGTCGCGGCATCAGCTTTTTTGGTTTTTCCCTTTTGAAAAAAACGTTGAGCAAAGGTAAAAGAATATGCCTAATAGCGCGCATGCGCCTGGATAAATCTGGTAGGCAAACAAGCCGACCCAGCCCCACTTATATACGCCAAACAACGGTACAATCACCAGGCTTACGCCACCATACATTTGGTATGGCGGAATATACGGGTACAGGAAAAATTCAGGCCTTTGATCGCGAGGGACGGTTTTAAGATTTAATATCAGTTCCCAGAAAAACAGGGCACAGCCAATGCCAAAAAATACCGCGATAGCCCACATTATAATTTCGATCATAGCCAACCTTGCCATTAAGTATTTATTGTTATGAAAAAAACGCCATGACTTTATTTGCCATCAGCCTGCCGCTGAAGCGACAGGGTTATCAGCCTGTTCTTCGGGAAAGGCTTCCACATCCCTGAAATGCCGATAACGCCCCTTTACTTTCTTGGCATCATACATCGCCACATCGGCAGCACGGAGTACATCATAGCCTTCTGTGCGGTCTTCCGGGCAGCGAGCCAAGCCTATACTGCCAGAGATTTGCACGGTATGTTCATCAATGGTGATGGGTTGGGCCAGTGCATCAAGCATGGCGGTGACGACGACATGGAGGGAGGCATCATCTTTAATATCTTGCAGGATAAACGCGAATTCATCTCCGCCCAAACGCGCGAGGGTATCGGTTTTGCGCATGGCTTCTAGCAGGCGTTTGGAAACAGTGGTGAGTACAATGTCGCCGGCGTGATGGCCTATCTGGTCATTCACGGGTTTGAAGCCATCGAGGTCAATAAGGCCGATGACGGCAGAAGTCTTGTTGTTTTTAACGCGATTGACACATTGTTTTAAACGTTGCTGGAAGCTGGCGCGATTAAGCAGGCCAGTTAGTTTGTCGTGCCCGGCTTCAAATTCAAAGTGGTTGCGTTCTTCGCTGATGACATAACGCAGTTTGGCATTAACCATTTCGTAGAAAAAAAGAATACCAAAGAAACCAACGGAAAGGGAGATCCAGGTGGCGATGCGTAAAACTTCTAATAGTTCGGGTGTTAGAGGTATTGTTGTTTGCGCAGGTGGAAACTTTGAAATGGCGATGAAAGAAATAATGTTCAAAAACGTCCAGAATAAAGCGGTATATTTACCCGAGATAATAAAAGTGACCATGGGCACCATGAGCAGGAAGAGAGACAGTGGATTCTCGATGGTTGTACCAAAGGTCAAGGCGCTAAAATACATGGCACAATAACAAGCGATAGCATACAGGTTGGCAACAACACAAAAAGCACCGGTGAAGCGAAACACCAGGATGATGGCAAAATAGGCTGCGCCAAATACATAAGAACCGAGTTGGCCTGTGTGTAAATGGTTAGCCGCAACAGGATCGAGTTTGCCCGACATATATCCGATGTAAAAGCTCATAACAGCCGACAATACCAGGAAGCCTGCTGTTATGCGCGAGCGTAAAATAATATCGTATTGATCGAGTTCAAGATAACCCTGGGGAACCAGTTGATCGATAAACCTGACCGGAAGCCTAGATAAGCTCATTGATCTGGCCCTTGATCTTGTGCGGGAATGTCAAAGGAGAAAAACGCTGGACCACTTTACCTTCACGGTCCACCAGGAATTTGGTGAAGTTGTAGTGCAAGCGTTCAATGCCAAACAGGCCGGGTTGTTCTTTTTTGAGGTAGGCATAAAGCGGTTCGGTATTGTCGCCATTCACATGGATTTTTGAAAACATCGGGAAAGAAACGCCATAATTCATGACGCAGAAATTATTGATGCGTTCGTTGTCGTAGGGTTCTTCAGCAAACTGGTTGCTGGGAAAGCCGAGTACGACAAAGCCTTTATCCTTGAATTCGCGATAAAGCTCTTCAAGCCCTTTGTATTGCGGGGTAAAACCACACAAGCTTGCGGTATTCACGATAAGCATGATTTTGCCTTGGTAGTCGGCAAGTTTCACGGGTTCATTATCGATATTGTGACAAACAAAGTTATAAATGGGGCTGGGCATCAGTTATTTTCCAGGCAGAATTCAAACGAGTTTTTGTTTAAGCATAGACCAAGAACCATAAATACAAAAATTAAACGGTTAAGCGCAGTTCAATGTGATCAAGGACAATCTTCATGCCCTGAAGGATAGGATAAGGGCAGACTTCCTTGTGCATTAAGGGGGAAAGGGTATGACTATTGCCGGGATTACCACATCAGGTCGTCGGGTATCTGGTAGGCTGCATAGGGGTCGTCTTCTTCAGCGGCAGTTGTCGTTTTTTCGTTGAGCATTAATACGCACTGGCTATCGCGCTGGGCGATTTTTTGCGCACATTTCCCGGGCACGATTTCATAGCGGGTTTCTTTCGCTTCCACCAGTTTTACGATAGCCAGATTGCCGATGCCAATCTGGTGCTGGATTTCCTTGCTGATGTGTATTTTTTTGATTTTGCTGTCATCGATAAAGTTGAAACCGACATCGGGTTTGCCTTTGTTTATCTTGTTCACCTGGATCATTTGTTTTATTTGGGCAGCTATGGCTTTGTGGTTGGCCTGTTCCTGCAGCAGGCGATTGGTTTCACGATCACGCGCGGCTTTTTCGGCTAGGGCTTTTTCTGCTGCCAGCTTGGTTTCGTTAACGATGCCTTCCTTGCTTTTGCGGGCAACATTGGTTTGTTTGCTTTTTTCCTTGTTGGCGAGTTTGGCGGCTTTGGCGTCGATCAGGCCGGCTTTTAACAGTTGTTCTTGCAGGGATGCCATTAGGTTTCTCGCATTCAGGTGGTGTTGCCGAACATTATTCCAGAAACCGCGGGATGTGTAACGGAGAGATGGATTAATGGCCAGATGGATTAACGGCCCAATGGAATAACGGCCAAATGGATAGCGGAGAGTTAAACAGCCATTTCTGCCGGTGCTGTTCATTCACCGGAGCGCGCAGTAAGATTCAACGCTATCAGGCTTTATCCATGGGTATTATGAAAATGGCGGCGTATGACAATAAAGCACTTTAACAAACAGTATTCACGCTGTTCCCAAATGCTGGGCATGGATATCACCTTCGCCGATGACAAGGCCGGTGTGCTGGAAGCAAATTTTGTCGCGCAGGAGAGTTTTGCCAATACGGTGGGTAATATCCAGGGTGGCATTTTGACGGCTATGCTGGATGACTTGATGGGTTATGCGCTGGGCATCACCTTGCCGACAACACAGTTTGCCCCGACAGCGAATTTGAATGTCTCATTTTTACGGCCGGCGCAAGCAGGTGTGTTACATGGCAAAGGCCAGATATTAAAGAAAGAAGGTGATATTTATCAACTGGCTGCAAAGCTGTATAACGACTCTGGTGAATTATTGGCATCGTCGACCGCCAAAGCCAAATTAGGTAATGTACAAAATAGAGTGAATTGATAAATACAGACGGTATTTATAGGGTATAAAAAATAAAAACATGAATCATCAGACGGGATACGCATTATGATCGATGATAAAACCCGAGAAGCTGAGGCGGCATTCATCAATCGCTTACTCGCCGGAGTTCCGGCAGCTTTTGATCAATTGGTAGGCCAGTTTCATGCACCCATGATTCGTGTTGCTGCCGCTATTATTGGCGACTCGCAAGCCGAAGAGGTTGTGCAGGAATCCTGGCTTGCGGTGATTCGGGCTTTGCCGAATTTCCAGGCGCGCTCCAGTTTGAAAACCTGGCTTTTTACGATTGTGTCTAATGAAGCGAAAGGTCGTTTGCGTAAAGGTAAACGAGAGGAATTCATTAATGATTTATCGGGCGGTGAAGTGTTATTTGAAACGGGGCGTTTTGTAAAAAATGGCCATTGGGTGGAAGCTCCGGGCTTATGGCATGACAATACCCCGGAAGCATTGTTCAGCTTTGAGGAATTCAGGCGTTGTCTGGATAAAACCCTGGATCGTTTGCCAGAGTTACAGCGCGCAGTGCTGACTTTGCGTGAATATCAAGGTATGGAACTGGAAGAAATTTGTAACATATTGGATATCAGTGCATCTAATATTCGGGTTCTGGTGCATCGGGCGCGATTAAGCGTTTACGCGATGGCGGAGCATTTTGAGGAGACCGGCCAATGTTGACATGTCGTGAGCTGGCACAAGAGTATTCCAGCGCTTATATCGATAATGAACTGACGTCCAGGCAATATGCAGGGATGCGTTTGCATATATTGCTCTGCGGCCATTGCCGTCGTTTTGTTAAACAATTGCGTTTGGTGAAAAAAGTGTTGCAACAAAAACCCCAATTCGCCGAAGGGCAGCAGGCTCCTTTGCCGCATAATCTTCAGGCGATATCTGCCCAATTACAGGCATTTCAGCGCGAACAAAAAAAATCTTCACCGCCGATGTAACAATTTCAGTTCTCGTTCATCTTATATAGGCGTGCTTAAACTCGCATATAAAACCTAACCACAAACGGAGAAGAACAAATGAATAAATTTACCAAGTTGGCTCTCGCTGCATCAGCAGCAACCTTGTTTTCTGCAGCAGTAGCACCTGTTGTTTATGCTGAAGCAGCGGCAACATCCGTACATTGCATGGGCATTAATGCGTGCAAAGGTACTAGCAAATGCGCCACTGCAGAAAATGCCTGTGCCGGACAAAATTCTTGTAAGGGCAAAGGCTGGATTCCTAAAGCCTCTGCTGAAGAATGTACAACTGCAGGTGGTACTGTCGTTAAATAAAGTGTTGAAAGTAAGTGCGTCAGTTGCAGGTCGGCCTGAATGACCTGCAGTGACAGAATCCTGGTCAGGCGCATTTTTAATTCTGTTAGAAAGCCCGGATGGTTGTTTAGGGAGCCTCTGAATAACTCTCTTTTGTCATTCTGAACACAGTGAAGAATCTTTTTAATTCAAGTGGTTAGATTTCTCACGGAGTTTGCCCTGAACTTGTGAAGGGTTCGAAATGACAGTTATTCAGAGGTTTCTTAGTTTTTTTCTAATTCCATGAATGGTAGAAAGCCATGTCGTCATTGATCGCCAAAAAAAATAATTCCAGTCAGCCATTTCAGGGCTTTGGTCTTGGCCTTCGTCCCGAGCATTATGGTGATTTTACAGGCAGTCCACAGCCTTTGGATTGGCTGGAGATCCTTTCTGATAATTATCTTGTGCCAGGAGGAAAGCCGCTGTTTTATCTGGAGAAGATTCGCCAGGATTATCCTGTGGTTATGCATGGCGTAGCGATGAATATTGGATCAGTAGACGCGTTAGATATCGACTATATACATGCGATCAAATCATTGTCACAGCGTATTGACGCTGTGATTGTTTCTGATCATTTATGCTGGACAGGTTTTTCTGGTGCAAGGTTGCATGATTTACTGCCGTTGCCCTATACAGAAGAGGCAGTAAGGCATGTGAGCGAGCGCATTATGCAAGTGCAGGATATTCTGGGTCGGCGTCTGGTTATTGAAAATGTGTCTTCTTATTTTGAAGCCAAAACAGAGATGCCGGAATGGGAGTTTGTTAGCAGTATTGCCAAAATGGCAGATTGTGATTTGTTGATTGATATTAACAATATTTATGTATCCAGTCGCAATCATGGCTTTAATGCCATGGATTATTTAAAAGCGATGCCCGCAAAGCGTGTCAGGCAGTTTCATTTGGCAGGACATAGTGATAACGGTAACCATTGTATTGATACCCACGATCATCCGGTCTGTAAAGGTGTCTGGGATCTGTATGCCGAAGCCGTGAAGTTGTTTGGGGCTGTTCCGGTCATGATTGAGCGCGATGATAATATCCCACCTTTGTCTGAGTTGTTAGATGAAATAGGGATTGCCCGATCCATTAATATTGAAGTGCTTGGGTCAGGGCAAAAAAATACAGGTGAAAATTATGCGACTGCATGAATGGCAGGAAACCATACAGACTGTGATTCTGGCACAGAATACATCTGCTGCTGATGTATTGCCTGTGAGAGCTGCATTAATAGATCAGCTAAAATCAGGTGGCATTGATAAAAATACCCGCGTAGATATTTATACCAATGCTTATCGTTTAAGACTGAACGATGTTTTAAAAAGCAATTTTCCGCAGATACATCAACTCTTGGGGGATGAGGATTTTGCCTTGCTTGCAGAAAGGTATTTAACAGCGCATCCACCCAAGCATGCTTCGATTCGATGGTTTGGAGAGTGCCTGACAGACTTTACTGCGCAAACTGTTCCCTATAGTGAATTGCCGGTGTTAAGTGAACTGGCGCGATTTGAATGGGCATTCCGACATACTATTGATGCGGCTGATGCAGAAAGGGTGACGCTGGAATTCATGCAAGGGCTTTCTCCCGAAGCTTGGGCAGTGACAGTTTTTTCTGTGCATCCTTCCTTGAATATTTTGCGATGTGAATGGAATGCCATCCCCATTTGGCAAGCATTGCTTGAAAAGATCGAACCTTCTTTGCCAGTGCAGTCTGGTGCTGACTGGATTATTTATCGGCAGAGGGATTTGATGACCAGCTGGCGAAGTTCTAACACAATGGAAATATCGCTGCTGGAAAAATTAAAGGATGGAGAAACGTTTGCCGGGCTTTGTGAGGCATTGGCAATGCAGCATCTTGATCAAGAGCAAGTGCCTGCCATGGTAGCTAATTATTTGCGAGGATGGATAGAGCAGGGTATTTTGGTTCTCGGAGTTATGAGTATATTCAATAAGGAATAATGATGATTGCACTATTATATAACAAAGCTCATAACGCCTTGAATATGCTTGATGGAGTGATGAAGAAACTCGCACCATTAGCCGATTTGCTGGCGCGATTATACATTGCCCAAACATTTTTTTTATCAGGCATGAACAAATTTCAGGATTGGGAAACCACCCTGTATTTATTCAAGGAAGAATACCATGTACCACTGCTGTCGCCTGAAATGGCTGCTGTCGCGGGTACAGGGAGCGAAATTATTTTTGCCGTTATGCTGGCGGCAGGACTCTTTACACGTTTTTCGGCCTTGTGTTTATTTATGCTCAATATTATTGCTGTGATGTCATATTATTCAGTGCTGGTTAATTCCCATGCGGCTATTCACGATCATCTGGAGTGGGGCATTATTCTGGCTTTGCTTATGGTTACTCATGTGCGGCAATGGGGTATTGGAACTCTGTTGTGCCGCAGCGGTTGCCATGTATAAGAGCGTTAGAGCCAAGTTGTTATGCGCTATGGTGTTCGAGTGTTGATTTCAGTGGCGAGTCAATCAAACACAAAAATAAAGGCCATTAATGCCTGCAGAAATTTGCCAAAAACCGGTTTCTCAACAATGCTTAAGTATTCGTGACCAAGGAGTCAATAATGAAAAATCTGAAAATAATAGTAACGGTGTTTATGTTTATGTGCGCGGCCTGGACTCATGCGGTCGAGCGCCAGCCTTTTACCAAGGCCTTGTTTGACAAGGCGCAAGCCGATGGCGTTCCGGTGTTAATTGATATTTATGCTGCATGGTGTCCTACCTGTGAGCGACAACAAACTATCCTTTCTCGTTACTTTAGAGAGCATCCGTCAAGCAGTGTATTAACGTTGGTGGTGGATTTTGATAAGGATAAAAATTGGGTGACCTATTTTAAAGCGCCGCGTCAATCAACATTGTATTTGTACAAAAATAATGAACAACGCTGGTTTGCTGTAGCAGAAACGAGTACACGCAAAATTGAAGCACAATTACTGGCGATAGAACAAGCCAAGGTTAACTAATGGAATTTTCTGCGATCCCTCTGGCTTTTTTTGCGGGTCTGGTGAGTGTGTTATCACCGTGTGTATTGCCCATGGTCCCTGCTGTGGCAGCTTCTGCTTTACGGAGTTCGGTAATGGGTTTGTGGATGCTGGCCTTAGGTTTGGGCTTATCATTTGCTTTCGCCGGTTCTTTGTTGACGTTTATTTTTCTGAATGCCGGTATTGCTCCAGATATTTTACGTACAGCATCAGCGGTATTTATTTTACTGATGGGTATAGTGTTGTTGGTTAAGCCCTTTGGGGATGCCTTGAGTTGGCTGTTATCGAGAATGATGAGTTATTTGCCGGCAGTTAATTTTCAAGGTGAAGGGTTATTGTTTCAGTTTATCGTGGGAGCTTCACTGGGTTTGGTTTGGCTTCCATGTGTGGGGCCAACATTGGGCGCCGCCATTGCCTTGGCTTCACAAGGTCAGCAAATGTGGATGGCCTTTTTGGTTATGCTGGCATTTGGCCTGGGCACAGCAATGCCTTTATTAGCTGTGGGATATTTGGCGGGAAAATCACTATTACGGTGGAAAAAAAATGGATTATTGGCAAAGCAAATGATGGGATTTGCTTTGGTATTGTTGGCTTTGGTCATTTTGACGGGTGTTGATCATTGGCTGGAAATTTGGACTTTGCAGTTTTTACCTGATTGGGCAGTGGATATTTAATGCCGTTATGGTTTGATTGTTCAGCAAAGGCAATCGCTAATTAGACATTTCGGCAAATAAAAAAACAGCGATTTTTTGCGTTTTTAGTACCTGAGAGTATAAAAAAAATTACTTTGGTTAATTTTGTAATTAAAACCATCCCCTGATCGAAAACTAGCCATTAAGATTGTTGTATTTCGATTTTCTGGAGTACTGTTACTTCATCGGTTACTCAAATAAAAATAAGACAGGTTTAACATGAAGCCATCAACACTGGTATGTGTATGTTCGGCAGTTTTATTGGCGGGTTGTTTGCCTAAAACCACAACACTGGCCAGCGTCGGTTCAGACTCGCGCTATAGCATTGATGCCTATAAAGAATCGACCACACTCACTTCTGACCTGACGGGTTTGTGGATGGCCATCCACAATGGCACCTTGTATGAAACGTCGGATGGCGTGGATTATACGGTGACGGGCAATATTCGCGAGATTGTGGAAGTGACCAAATCAGGCAGTGTCTTTTACGTGCGCTCCTGCCTTAAGCCTGAAATTAAAAATGTGGTATCGATTTCTAGCAACGATATCAGCTTTGCGATTAATGACGAACAGGCTCAACTGACTAAAACCAGTTTTACCGCCATGTCGGGTACTGCTGCGCATTCAACTTCCGGCTCTTCCTATTCGGGCACCCTGAAAATGAAAAAGGTGTTGCCGTTGAATGATACCTTCGGGCTATTCAATTACCTGAATACCAGTCTTGGAAAAGATGTTGCTACTGCAGGTTGCTTTCAGGAGGCTTCACTGCATGTGGTGGGCTCGAAACTGGGATTCAGCAAATGGTCTGATGTTGAGTTCGCAAATATCACGGATTGGTCGGCAGCGACTTTCCATCAAACCGGGTATATGTTTTCTCGCGCAGGTACCGCGGATGCAGTTAAAAAAGTACGATTCATGGAGGGCAGTATCGCCAGCGGCGCCACTGTTCGTGAATACCCTGCAGGGAATGAAACGGTTTCAGTTGCCACCAGCAGTTCCACCAGCAGCGCTTACACATCGAGCTTTAGTGTGGGTGGTGTGATTTCTGGCACTACTGACCTGAGTTTCGCCATTGCTGCGCCTGTCGCTTCGACGGGTACCACAACGACCAGTGCTGCGACGTCAACTACGACAACATCGGCCTATACACCGGGTTCATTTGATTTCCTTTCCATGGTGAGCTGGATGACAGGCATTTTTAATATCCTTATTCCCTGGTAAGGCAACCGCCAACCCGGATCATGAAGGCAGGAATATCCTGCCTTTTTTCTGCCTGCTTTTATAAAAATTGGTAGTCATAGACCTCATTCGGTCATGGTATTACTCCATGAATATTGCCAGTTGGCAAAGGTTCTACTGACGGTTAATCAACACAAAATCGAAACTCATCACCTGGCAGGCAAAAAAGCCATTTTTCTGTTTTTACTCCCTCAGATTATAAAAAAGTATACTTCAGTGTACATTTTGTAATTAAAACGACCCGCTGGTCGAAAGTTGATCAGAAACATTGCTATTTTGTAATTTTCTGCATTATGGTCGTTTCCAGATGTTACCAACAATAAAAATAAAACAGGTTTTACCATGAAGTTATCGGCACTTTTATGTGTATGTTTGGCGTTGTTCCTGACGGGTTGCAAACCTGACGGGTTAACGCTCGCTGTGGGTTCGGATTCACGCTATAGCATCGATGCTTATAAAGAATCGACCACACTCACTTCTGACCTGACGGGTTTATGGATAGCTGTTCACAATGGCACCTTAAACGAAACGTCGAATGGTGTGGATTATGTGGTGACGGGTAATATTCGCGAGATTGTCGAAGTCACAAAATCGGGCAGCGTTTTTTATGTACGTTCTTGCCTTAAGCCTGAAATAAAAAATGCCGTATCGATGTCGGGTAACAATATCAGTTTCGCCGTGAATGACGAACAGGCGCAATTGACTAAAACCAGTTATACAGCGATGGCAGGTACTGCCGCACATTCCACCTCCGGTTCTAATTATTCAGGCACGCTGAAAATGAAAAAAGTGGCGCCGTTGAATGACACGTTTGGTCTTTTCAATTATCTGAATAATAGTAGCGGTAAGGATATTGCCACTGCGGGTTGTTTCCAGGAGGGGTCTTTGCATGTAGTGGGGACAAAATTCGGCATCAGTAAATGGTCTGATGTTGAAATTGCCAATATCACGGATTGGTCGGCAAGTTCTTTTCATCAAACGGCCTATATGTTTTCTCGTGGCGGTACCGCGGATGCGGTTAAAAAAGTACGTTTCATTGAAAGTAGCGTAGCGGCAGGAGCGACAACCAGGGAATACCCAACCGGCAGTGAAACGGTTTCGGTTTCCACATCAGCTTCGACCAATAGTGCTTATAAATCGAATTTTGATGTTGGCGGGGTCATTTCCGGTACGAGTGACCTGAGCTTTCCTGGTATAGCGGCAGCAACTGCATCATCGGGCACTGGAGCGGCGGCAAGTACCACTACAACAAGTGGAACCGATACACTGCATTTTGGTGATGTTCTTTGTTTTATCTTGATGTGCAGTTAAGGCATACCAGGCATTTTTATAAGCAGTCATAATCCTGTAAACTCTCAATGCAGCGCCACTTCAGGCGCTGTTTTTTTTGGGTATTTTCTATGCAATTCAATAATAAAACGTTTTTGATTACTGGCGGTGCTGCAGGCATCGGGTTTGAATTGGCCAGGCTGTTAGTGGGCAAAGGCAATACGGTACTGGTATGTGGTCGTCGACAGGGCAAGCTGCAAGAGGCCGCAGTTGCCATAAAGGGGTTGCGTACTTATGTATGTGATGTGGGAGATCCTGTGCAATGCCAGGCCATGTTTGATGCTATCAAGGCTGATGGTTTTAAAGTGGATGTATTGGTAAATAATGCCGCAGTACTGGATTACGATGTGCTGGATGGGGTTTCTACCGATATGCAGGGTATTCGTAATGCGGTTAATGGCAATGTGTTAGGCCCTATAGAGCTTGCGACTCTGTTTTTGCCAGACATGCTGGCACAGAAAGATGCGATGATTGTGAATGTCTGTTCGCCGGCGGGGCGTTGCCCTATCGGGCTTGTTCCGATTTATGCCGCAACCAAGGCGGCGCTGGATTTTTATACACGCGCATTGCGTTTGCAGTTGAAAGGCAAAGTAAAAGTGGTAGAAGTATTTCCGCCTACCGTGTCGACAGAGATGACTGCAGATATCAAGAGTGCCACAGGGTTGATGATGACGCCCGCACAATGTGCAAAAAGCTTGTTAAGGCAATTGGAGGCGGGAAAGCAAGAAGTATGGATTGGCGCTGAGGCCAAGCTGTTCCGGTTGTTTGATGCTTTATTTCATCCACTGGTGTTCTGGATCGTCAATGGCCCGAATGGCGTAAAACGTAAGCCATAATCCGGTTGGTCTGGTCAGTGGGTTCGCAGTGAAGAGGGTTTTGGGAACTGCGACGAGCAATACAACGATTACAGCGTAATGTGTTTTTTGGTGGTGCTTGGGGCGTTGCTAAACAGGGGTTGGCCGCTGACGCCGATGTTAATCTTGGTGACGGTACCACCGGAAGCCAGAAATTTACGCGTTTGTTCAGCAATAGATTGGCTGGTTTCAGTGGCTGCGTTTTTTTTGCCTGAAGGCTTGGCTGGAGCTTTTTGCACGTTTTTCATAATATTTCAGCTTTTAAGTGAAGGCGGATAATATGCCTATTGGCCATAAATAGCAAAAACCCTGGGATCTTATGGTTTCTGGATTTCCGGTAAATGCGGTAATCCCTGCCGGTGTATTCAGTTTGCCGTGGCTTAATCCAGTGGGCTGAGTTTCGCCAGTTCACGCTCTATCAGTGCTTCATCGCCCGTGTTGAGTTCAAGTAAACGGCGTAAATGCATCATGCTTTCGATATCAACCTGCGTCCAGCGAAAGGCCTGAGCATTTTTTTGGTGGTGGGTCCATTCGGCGGTCATATCGATTTGGGCGTCATCACCCAGGCTGATGCAAATGTGCAAGGGTTGGGTTGGATCAAAGGGAATATTGTCATCCTTGATTAAAATACCTTTCAGGGAAATATCGATAACTTCAGATTTTGCCTGAAGTTTACCCTGCGAAATGGCAACGGGGGCATCAAAGCTGATGCGTTGAAATTGTCGCCGTTCGTGGTTTTCCAGCATTATTCTTCTCTCTTTAATGAGGTTCGGTGGTCATTATTGGTGCATTACTTTTCTAACTATAGGTCAGTTTGCCGGAATTTTGAAATTTAGAGGCAAAAGGACATATAAATGAATGATGATTAACCTGTTTCTGAGCAGACAAACAGGAATCTTGTACTAAACTTGGGGTAATTTTTTGAGTATTGGAACCATAATGGAAGCAAAGCCACACAGGCTAAGGGCACAGGATGAGGCGCTGTATATGATAACCCTGCCCAGTGGCGAGTTAAGGTATATGGCACCGATGTGTGAAACCTTATTCGATTTAACGGAAGCACCGCTATTGAATACGCACTGGTCGGTGTTTATTCCGGCGTCGTGGCATGGTGCGGTGCAACAAGCATTGGCTGAAGTGCTGGTACAGAACACGCCGCAGATCCTCGAAATCGATTTTCACTGCGCAGCCAGGTTTTGTATTGATACGCTGCATTTATTTCCGGTATGTGACGCTAATCAGCAGGTGATTGCTATCACTTGGCAAGGGGCGCCGCATTTGTCGGGTGATAACCATCATTATGAAATGTTTCATCATTCCGCGATTGCCCAGTGGATTATGGATCCTCGACCTATCCATCATTATTTAAAAAATCACCACATTGAAACCCCTTTACAATTAAATGACGCCATTGAAATCAACCCGGTCGTGGTGAGTGAACTGCGCGGGCTTTTCACCATTGTTGATGCTAACGCCTCTGCTGCGAAGATGTACAAAATGGAATCGGTTGACCGTTTTAAGGTGGGGATTATTGCGAATGCCAGTGATTCTGAGATAGTGCAGGCTGCGTATGCGATATTAAGTATTGGCGAAGAATCACAACGCCAAACCTACCAGACGGATATTGTTTTCGCAGAAGAAGATAAAAAAAATCTCTGGGTGAGTTGTGAAATACCTTCGTTAACAACGATGGATGAGGGCATGTTTATCAGTGTGCTCGATATTACTTTGTTAAAACAGGCCGAAAAGGAAAGTGAGGAGCGTGAGCAATTCCTGGCGACAATATTACGTGCCGTGCCCGATATCCTTATGGTGTTTGATTTCAAGCGGCGAGAGCCTATTTTCCAGAACGTTGATATTACTAAACTGTTAGGTTATACAGATCAGGATCTGGAAGATACCAAGGGGCATATTTTAAGTTACATTGCACATCCGGAAGATGTTATTAACGGGGAGTCGCTGAAAGCCATGTATACACGTTTGGCGGCAGGCGATATTTATGAAACCACACTTCGTTTACAGCACAACAATGGTGAATGGCACCATTTTTATTTTCGCAGTGCAGCGTTGGATAAAGATGAAAAAGGCAATATCCAGAATACTGTGGTGGTTGCGCGCGATATCACCGAGGTATTGAAGGCGCAGCAGATACTCACAGAACAACAACGCCGGTACCAGTTATTGGCAGATAATTTCAGTGATGTAATTATTACCACAGATACGTTATTCCGTATTAATTATGTCAGCCCTTCAGTAGTCGATTTACTGGGTTATACGCCCGAAGAATTTGTGAAAAATCCCAATGCTATTTCGCGTTTGGGGCTTGATGGCTATGTTGAGCGTTTGGCGCGCGCACTGGCGGATTCGGTCTTCCGTGTTGATATCGAGAGTGAAGATTTTAACGAAGTGTTAGAAGCGGAAGCAATATCAGCATCGGGTGAAGTGATTGCGGTAGAATTAAAAGTGTCGATACTGCGTGATGAACATCATTTGCTGGAAGGCATGTTGATTATCGTGCGGGATATTACCGAGCGCCGCAGGGTTGATGCCGATCAACGTCTGGCAGCCAAGGTGTTTGAAAACAGTACCGAGGCCATTTATATCACTAATCAGCAAGGTGATATTGTGCAGGTGAACAAGGCATTTGGGGAAATTACCGGGTATAAACGGAATGATGTGATCGGCAAAAAACCGTCACAACTGGGTTCCGGTTGGCATGAAATCAATTTTGCGATGGATATCAAGCCAGTGCTGGATGCCGAGGGGCAGTGGGCGGGTGAGTTGATGAGTCGACGTGCCAGTGGCGAGGCGTTTCTGGTGTGGATGAGTATCAGTAATGTGCTCGATGCTCGAGGAGTTTTGTTGGGTTTGATCACCAGTTTCCGTGATATCACCGAGGCGAAAAGTTCGGAAGAAAGTATCCGCAAGCTGGCCTATTACGACCCGCTGACGGATTTGCCCAATCGTATGCTGTTTCATGATCGTTTGTTACAAGCCTTGCAGCGCGCTAATCGTAACCGTCATTATATCGCTATCCTGTTTATGGATCTTGATGGCTTTAAAGGTGTTAATGATGTGTTAGGGCATGCAGTAGGAGATCGCCTGCTGACTGAAGCCGCCAAACGCTTAAAAGAATGTATACGCAGTGACGATACGGTAGCACGTGTCGGCGGTGATGAATTTACCGTTATCCTTAATGCATTGGTGAATAAAGAAGCTGCAGAAAGTGCTGCCGCCCAGGTGGCGCGTAAAATTATTGATTTGTTGAATATGCCCTTTGTGCTTGATGAGAATAATGTTCAAATCGGTGTGAGTATCGGTATTGCGTTATATCCTGATGACGCTATAAATGAAGATGACTTGATCAAGCTTGCCGATACCGCCATGTATCATGCCAAGGAGGCGGGCAAAAATAATTTCCAGTTCTACACCCAGGACATGCACCAGCGTGCCGAACAGTTGCAGGTGGCTGAAACCGATTTGCGGAAGGCGCTGTTGGGCGATGAATTGGTGCTGGCGTTCCAGCCGAAAATGAAAGCGCATGACCAAAGCCTTTATGGCTTTGAAGCCTTGTTGCGCTGGCAGCATCCACAAAAAGGCTTGTTGATGCCCAGCGGTTTTATGCGCACGTTAGATGATCTGAGTTTGTCGGCGAAGATTGGAGAGTGGGTGATCAATGAGGCTTGCAAACAGTGGGTGCATTGGCGCACACAAGGCCATGCTGAATGCAGTGTCTCGGTCAATATATTTGCCTATCATTATCGCGACCCGAATTTTGTAACATTTATTGCCCAAACGTTGAAGCAACATGATGTTCCGCCAAAATTGCTGACTATTGAGATTACTGAAGCGCTGATTATGGATGACCTCGGTTTTGCTTTTGCAGTATTGAGTGATTTAAAAGCCATCGGTGTGCGCATTGCGGTGGATGATTTTGCCACCGGTACGATTTCATTATCCTCGCTGAGTCGTTTACCGATTGATGAAGTTAAAATCGACCGGCAATTTATCCATCATATCGAGACAGATAACCAGCAACTGCAAGTGGTCAAGGGCATCATCAATATTGCCAATACCTTTGGTTTTGATGTGGTGGCTGAAGGTGTTGAAAATGAGGAGCAATTACAAACCCTGCTCAGTGCAGATTGCCCGAAGGTGCAGGGCTATTTATTTTACCGACCCCTTTTCAATGCTGATCTTGAAGCCTGTTTTAACGAAACAAGTCCGAAAAAAACGTAGGTTTTTATGTATCGATACACGTTTTTGGTGCGTTACCCCTTGTTTATTCCGGTTATGATGCTGGTATTGTTGGTAGTGAATGGCTATCACTTTGCGATCGCCATTGGTGGTGGCTATGTCGCAGACCATATCGTCATGTTGAGCCTTAACGTGCTGATTACAGTGTTGGCGATAACTTTCCTGGTGCTGGTTTATCGCCAGCGTGCATTATTGACGTCTCCGGTCGAGTTAACCGATACCTATATTCATGCAGTGGTGATTTTTAAAAAAACGCCTTTCAGGTTGTACGGTGAATATCAAAAAATCCCCTGGCACGCCATCAGCACTGTACGCGAGTTCGAAAAAATGAGTACCCATGGTCGAACACTGGCTGAACGCGCAGGTATCGAACTGGTGACGGGTGCGGGGTCAATTCTGGTGTGGTCGAATATTGGCGGTTATGAAACCCTTAAAAATACTGTAGTGGCGAAAACTGCTGTACTTCCAATGGCTTGAGCCATGGCAATAGCCTGAGCAATGCCCGAACCATGGCCTGAAAACCACAGATGACGTCGTCAGTCCCCTTCTTGCGTATATTTCCATTGGCTCCATGTAAACCTGGGCATCTGTACGATGCTTCCTGGTTGTTCTCGCGGAACCTTCATTTTTAGAGGTGCGCGAAATTAATATGCCTTCTTGATTGTCGTAAACGGCGATATTGACTAGACTTATAGAAGATTGAACAAAAAATAAACAATAAAAACTATCCTTGTTCTTGAGATTATTATGAAAAAGCGAATCTTATTGGCCTGCCTGTTACCGGTGGGTGCTATTTTGGCAGCCTGTAAACCGACAATAGAGGCTCCCTGGGTGCTGACAGAGGTTACAGCCATTGCCTCACCCACGACATCGACAACACCCTCGTACAGTTTTTTTTCGGATTTTTACGGCACCATAACTTATGCCGGTGGTTGTACATCAACAACTACAGCGGCCACTTCCGGTATTAACCAGATTACTTTTAGTACTCTTGCAGTGGGTACTTATAGTGCCTGTACTATTAAAGTCACCACTTCAGCAGGTAAAGTTTCCGTGCCTTTGGCAGTGTCGCCGTTTATTGTGAATAGCGCGGGTCAAAATGTTACCCAGGTGACCCCTGTCACAAACCCTACTGGTGATAACACACCCAACTATGTTTTCAACTCGACAGTTGCCGGTACTATCACTTATGCAGGAGGTTGTGCCTCGGCAACAACCTCGGCGGTCATTGGCAATAACACAGTGACGTTTAATACACTGGTTGATGGAACCTATAGTGCCTGTACTATCAAGGTAGGTACTGGGACAGTGGCTGTTTCGTCGTTTACCGTGGATACAGTGAAGCCAATATTGGCCGAGGTGACAAAAGTACCTGCTTCTACTGTACTTAAAACACCCGGTTATACCTTCAGTTCTACTGAAGCTGGTACCATTACTTATGGTGGTACGGCAGGTTGTACATCGGCAACAACCGCTGCTGTGGCGGGGAATACGACAGTCACCTTTAATTCGCTCACAGTAGGCACTACTTATTCTTGTACTATCACAGTGACAGATGCCGCGGGTAATGTTTCCCTGGTGTTGTCTGTTCCCGCTTTT
>CAZTZY010000019.1:0-36805 GCA_964617765.1 uncultured Spongiibacteraceae bacterium | reverse complement strand
GGGTCAGAGTGAAGTTCCCCCAGTTTTATGGATACTTTTAATTAGCCTCAATATACCCGTGACTTTATTGCCCGAACATTTTGATGTTGATACCCAAAATGATTTATTGTTATTAAAAGATTATCTACAACAGGGTAACTACATCAGCGACACATAACATAGATTATTGCAATTTATGCGCTTCGAAATGACATTGACTATCACAGCAGTTCAAATTCTACCTGAGCTGTTTTTCATGATACAGCTTTTGCAAATATTCCCCATAACCACTTTTTATCAGCGGCTTGGCTATTACCTGCAACTCATCATCGGACAACCAGTGGTTGCGCCAGGCAATTTCTTCCAGGCAGGCAATTTTTAATCCCTGGCGATGTTCAATGATTTGTACAAATTGGGCCGCCTCCAGCAAACTTTCATGCGTACCCGTATCCAGCCAGGCAAAACCGCGACCAAATATTTCGACATTCAATGCCTGTTTCTCGAGATAGATTTGATTGATCGTAGTGATTTCCAGTTCACCGCGTGCTGATGGCTTGATGGTTTTGGCAATATCGATCACCTGATTATCGTAAAAATAGAGCCCTGTTACTGCGTAATTACTTTTCGGTTGCAGCGGCTTTTCCTCTATCGACAGGGCTTTAAAGTCTTTATCAAATTCCACCACACCAAAACGCTGTGGATCTGTTACCTGATAGGCAAATACCGTTGCTCCTGCTTTCCGGTCAACGGCGGCTAACAGTTTCTGCCTGAATCCCTGCCCATAGAATATGTTATCACCGAGAATCAGGCAGACATTATCATTGCCTATAAATTCCTCGCCAATAATAAATGCCTGGGCCAAACCATCCGGGGACGGCTGCACTGCATAAGTCAGCTTTATCCCGAATTGGCTGCCATCGCCCAGCAAGCGTACAAAACCGTCTTTATCTTCCGGCGTGGTAATAATCAGGATATCGCGGATTCCTGCCAGCATGAGTACCGATAGCGGATAGTAAATCATGGGCTTGTCATAGATGGGCATTAACTGTTTTGATATGCCGCGCGTAATCGGGTATAAACGCGTGCCACTGCCGCCAGCCAATACGATGCCTTTCATTGTTTTTCCCCTAAACCCAATCGTTCACGCGCATAGGAGCCATCCTGCACTCGCTTCCACCAGGTTTGATTATGTAAATACCATTCCAGCGTTTTTCGCAGGCCGGTCTCGAAGGTTTCCTGTGGAGACCAACCCAACTCTTGCTGGATCTTTTCAGCATCAATGGCATAGCGCCTGTCGTGGCCTGGCCTGTCTTTAACAAAAGTAATCAATTCCTTGTAGCTGTTGAGATGCGAAGTTACCCCTGATGACTGTGGTGGCCTGATGGCATCTAACAACTCGCAGAGAGTATTCACTACATCGATATTACGTTTTTCATTGTGCCCGCCAATATTGTAGGTTTCTCCCATCTTGCCCTTATGGATTACCTGATACAGCGCCTGTGCATGATCCTCTACATAAAGCCAGTCACGGATCTGGTCACCCTTGCCATACACCGGCAATGGTTTGCCTTCCAGGGCATTCAATATCATCAACGGGATCAGTTTTTCCGGAAATTGGTAAGGCCCATAATTATTAGAGCAATTAGTAATGACCACCGGCAATTGATAGGTTCTGTGCCAGGCCCGCACCAGATGGTCGGAGGATGCCTTGGATGCGGCATAAGGGCTGCTCGGCGAATACGCCGTTTTCTCGGTAAATAAATCGTTGGTATTATCGAGGTCACCATATACTTCATCGGTAGAGATGTGATGAAAACGAAACCGGGCAGCTTTTTCTGCATCAAGTTGCTGGTAATATTTTCTGGCCGCTTCAAGTAACTGAAAAGTACCCACAATATTGGTATTGATAAATTCACCGGCACTGTCAATGGACCGGTCAACATGGCTTTCTGCCGCGAGATGCATCACCGCATCAGGCTGGTGAAGGGCAAAAACGCGATCCAGCTCTGCACGATCGCAAATATCCACTTGCTCAAAACAATAACGCCCTGAATGCGTGATGGCGGCCAATGACTCAAGGTTACCGGCATACGTCAGTTTATCGACATTCACCACCGTATCGTGTGTGTTGGCATAAATAAACCGGATTAATGCCGAGCCAATAAAACCGGCGCCGCCGGTGATTAAAATATTCATGGGATGGATGAAAGCAAGTCTCTGTTTTTGGGTAATGCGCCGATGATATTGTAAAAGAGTGAATAAAAACAATCACTTTCATCGAGTGCGCCGAACGGGATATGCCTGTCATTAACGAGAAAAAAGACACTTGCATGGTAAAAACCATGGCTATCTTTTAAACTCACAGGCTTGTATGGCCTGTTGGCACTCTTTACCCTCCCGGCCCGGATTAACCTCTACCATTCATCGATTTATTGTTACCCATGAAAAAAGTCGCCGTACTGCAATCCAATTACATCCCCTGGAAAGGCTACTTCGACATGATCGCTGCTGTGGATGAATTCATTATTTACGACGATGTGCAATTCACCAAAAATGACTGGCGCAATCGCAACAAAATCAAAACACCGAATGGCGTGCAATGGTTAAGTATTCCCGTGCGCCAGGAAAGCCTTGACCAGAAGATCAGCGAAACCCGTGTAACTGATCGTCGCTGGGCCGATAAACACTGGAAAACCCTGAAGCAGAATTACTCTCGGGCAGAAGGGTTTTCAACCTTTGCGCCCGCTTTGGAAGAAACTTACCGCCAAGCGGCCGAACTGGAATTGCTCAGTGATATCAACCTGCTATTCCTGCGCACTTTGTGTAACTTATTCCAGATCAACACCACCATCAGCCTGTGCACCGACTATATAATGGAAGGTGACCGTATGTCGCGCCTGGTCAATCTCTGTGAACAGGCATCAGCTACCACTTACCTTTCGGGCCCGGCTGCAAAATCCTATTTGCAGGAGGATGACTTTGCGAAGTCGGGCATGACGGTGGAATGGATGGATTACAGTGGTTACAATGAATATCCTCAACTGTATCCACCTTTTGAACATGGCGTGTCGATTATTGACCTGCTGTTTAATACCGGAACCGGGTTTTCATCCTACATGAAGTTTGCATCATGAAATTATCCATCGTCACTACCCTTTATTGTTCATCACGTTATATCGACGAGTTTTACAAACGCATCTCGATTGAAGCCAATAAAGTGACTGACAGTTACGAGATTATTTTTGTTAATGATGGCTCTCCTGATGATTCTTTAGCTGTCGCGCGCCAAATCTGCATGCACGATAAACACGTTAAGGTCGTCGATCTTTCAAGGAACTTCGGCCATCACCGTGCAATGATGTGCGGCCTTGAACATACTGAAGGCGAACGTGTGTTTTTGATCGACGTAGATCTTGAAGAATTGCCTGAAGCTTTAAGTCAGTTTTGGCAAGTGATGGAACAGGATACTGATATTGATGTTGTGGTAGGCCAATTAGCCGAAAAAACCGTGCCTTTCTTCAAAAGAACTACCAGCGACCTGTTTTACAAACTGTTCAACTCCTTGTCTGCGGTGAAAATTTCCAGCCGCGACATCGTATCCCGCCTGATGACGCGGGATTATGTTGACGCCCTGCTGGCTTACGGTGAAAAGGAAATCTTTTTCCCCGCCATTTGGGAAGATGCCGGCTTTAAACAGGTCAGGGTATTGGCGACCAAAACCTACGATGGTCATAGCACCTATACTTTACGCAAGAAACTGACCATGGCTGTGGATGCCATTACTTCTTTTAGCAGCAAACCTTTGATCTACATCTTTTATCTGGGCCTGGCATTTTCTCTGGGCGCCCTGGCTTTTATGACTTACCTGGTACTGCGCAAACTGATTATCGGAAAAGTGATATTAGGCTGGACCTCAATGATGGCGGCCTTATTTTTAATTGGTGGTATTATTATCTTTTCCCTGGGCCTGATCGGCATTTACCTTTCCAAGATTTATATTCAGGTAAAATCGCGGCCCAACAGCATCGTAAAAAAAATCTACGAACATCCAAAAAAGTTAAATTAAGCGAGTTTGATTATGTCTGATGAAATGACGCGGGAAGAAGCAATAAAAGCCAACATCTATGTTCACTCTTTTCTTGCCAATGCCGGGGAATACCAAAAAAGCCCTCACTTTTTTCCAGAAAACATTGAAAAGGTAAAAGGCATTGTAAAACGGGTGACTGAAAATTTACCTGCTTCGTCGGTAGCCAAGGCCATCGATTTTGGCTGCGGCACCGGCTTTATGATCCATATCATGAAAGACCGCTTTGCGGAAATCCATGGCATCGATATTACCCAGGACATGATGAAACATGTCGACCTGTCATCAGGCAATATCTTCCTGCATGAGTCATTGGCGGAAAATACGCCATTTGCCAGCGATACTTTTGATTTTGCCACGGGTTATTCTTTTATGGATCACCTGTTCAACTATAAAGATTTTCTCAAGGAAGCTCACCGCGTTCTCAAGTCTGGCGGGGTTTTTTATTCTGACCTGAACCCGAATCGTGATTTCATCATGGCGATGGATAACATTGAAAAGGCCGGCGTAAAAACCGACTCTGCCATTGTTGAAAAAGAGATCAAGGGTGCCTTACATAATGGCGCGCTGTATCAGGAGAGTTTTGGCATGAATGCCGATTTCCTCGAAAAAGCCGAACCGGGTAAATCGGTAGATAAGGGTTTTGATGCTAATGATGTGTTGGCTGCTGCCAAAGCCATTGGCTTCAGTGATTGCCGCGTGGAGTTCGAATGGTTTTTGGGCCAAGGCAAGGTGATGCATGAACAATCGCTGGAGAAAGCGCGTATTGTTGACGAATACCTCACATCTGTATTACCCGCTTCATCATCATTGTATAAGTATCTGCGTTTTATTTTTATAAAATAAGGGCATTGGCATGATAGACCAGACATTACTCGACATGCTGGATACAGAAGGCGTCACCATAGTTCCTTCGGTATTGACCGCAGAGCAAGTGGCCAATCTGCGCAATGAGCTCGAACGGTCTGTTGCCGAAGATGCTATACGTCACCCCGATGTATTTGATAAAGGCATGGTGCATAACTGCATGGTTCGCGGCACTAATATGGCCAGCCTTCTCGATGATCCCGTCATGAATGATTATCTGGACAAGGCTTTTTCAGATACCTGTATTGTCTATGCCTATCAATCATCCTCATTGCCACCCAGCCAGGGTAATTATGGTAGCCGCGTGCACGTTGATTCTCCGCGATTCATACCGGGTTATGCCACAAACCTGGGTGTGATATTTCCGCTGGATGACTTCACTCTCGATAATGGTGCAACCTGGTATCTACCCGGCTCACATAAAACCGAAGATCTACCTGTTGAAGAATTCTTTTACGCCAATGCCAAACGTGCCTGCTGCAAAGCGGGTGATATGATTCTTTTCAATGGTCGCCTTGTCCATGCTGCCGGCTTTAACTCTACTAACAGAACACGTCATTCACTAACCATTAATATTTGTCGCTCCTATATGCGCCAGCGTTTTGACTTTCCCAGACTGATTCCAAAGGACATCATTGATAGCTTCGGCGAAAATGGCCGTCGCCTGATAGGCATGAATGTGCGCATGCCCACCAGCCTGGAAGAATTTTATCTTCCACCCGAACAACGCCTATACAAGCCAAACCAGGGCTAAACCATGAAAGGTATTCTCATTTTCGGCGCAACATCATTAGCCAGGCAAGCCCATTATTATGCTGCGAATGATCTTGGGCTGAATGTGCTGGGATTTGTAGTTGATGATGCATTCAAAACAGCCGACTCCCTTTTATCGCTGCCCATCTTGACCTGGACAGAAGCCTGTAAAAAATATACTCCTGATGATGCACTTTTTTTCGTAGCCATTGGCTATAAAAATATGCGCTTACGTGAAGCGGGTTATAATAAAATCAAGGCTGCCGGCTATAACCTCTCCAACATTATCAGTAATGCAAATTTTGTCGCTACCGATGTTGCCCTGGGAGATAACAATATTATTATGCCGGGTGTTGTCATCGAACCAGGCGCTGCTATCGGTTCGAATAATGTTATTTGGTCTAATGTAACCATCTGCCATAACAGCAATATTGGCAATCATAATTTTATCGCTGCGAATGTCACTATTGGCGGAGAAGTCACTATTGGCAATCAAAATTTTCTGGGATTTTCAACTACGGTTCTCCACCAAACTATCATTGGCGATGAAACCTTGATAGGCGCACAAAGCCTGGTAACACGCAGCACTGAAAGTCTTTCTGAATACCGGGGCACTCCAGCCAAAAAGCTGCGCTCCATTGCAGCTGATAGCGGAATATGTATCTAACGAAAACTGGCTTAATCGCTTTTAAATTCATCATGGAGCACATTCATGCCAAGATTGACTGATTATATTTACATTGCTGCAACAATTGCTTTTACCGTATATGGCCAATTGATCCTTAAATGGCGCATCTCGCAGTTGGGCGGCTCGTTGCCGGAAAACACCTTCGACAAAGTAAAACATGTCATTTTCCTTTTGTTTGACCCTTTGATTTTTTCAGGCTTTGCGGCTGCTTTTTTGGCATCATTGACCTGGATGGCGGCAATGTCGAAGTTTGATCTCAGCCATGCCTACCCGTTCATGAGCTTAAATTTTGTTGTGGTGGTTATCTTGAGTGGCTGGCTTTTACATGAACCCGTAACATTACAAAAAGTGTTAGGCATTGGCCTTATTACTTTCGGAACCATCATTGCCGCACGCGGCTAATACCGGCTCATTCTCACATACAGTTTTATAGCAACATCACTTTCAGCTTTTGCAGAGTATTGGTTAACCATGATCCCATTTAACAAACCCTACATGACCGGCAAAGAGCTTTTCTATATTGCCCAGGCGCATTTCAATAACAAGCTGGCTGGTGATGGCCCGTTTACCAAACAATGCCACCAGTGGCTGGAGCAACAAACGCAATCATCCAAAGTCTTGTTGACTCATTCATGCACTGCAGCGCTTGAAATGAGTGCATTGCTTCTGGATATTCAACCGGGCGATGAAATTATCATGCCTTCCTATACCTTTGTCTCCACAGCTAACGCTTTTGTTTTGCGCGGAGGCGTACCTGTTTTTGTTGATATTCGTGAAGATACCCTGAATATGGATGAAACCCTTATTGAGGCAGCCATCACGCCAAAAACTCGTGCCATTGTACCGGTACACTATGCCGGTGTTGGCTGTGAAATGGATACTATTATGGCTATCGCGAAACGCCATCATATCAAGGTGGTGGAAGATGCGGCGCAAGGCGTTATGGCCAAGTATAAGGGCAAGGCTTTAGGTGCCATTGGTGATCTCGGCGCTTACAGTTTTCATGAAACCAAAAATGTCATTTCCGGGGAAGGTGGAGCCCTGCTGGTGAATGATCCATCTCTGGCATTACGCGCAGAAATAATTCGCGAAAAGGGCACAGACCGTAGCCGTTTCTTCCGCGGTGAAGTGGATAAATATACGTGGCAAGAAGTGGGTTCTTCTTTTTTACCGGGCGAACTGATTGCCGCATTTCTTTATGCCCAGCTCGAAAATGCCGAAAACATTACCCGACAACGCCTGGATATCTGGCAACTTTATCACGACCTACTAGAGCCATTAGAGAAAAAAGGCAGATTACGCCGACCAATAATCCCTGCTCATTGCCAGCATAATGCCCATATGTATTACATATTATTGGATTCGGCCATTGATCGGCAATCCATACTAAATGATCTTAAAAGCAACGATATCAGTGCTGTATTTCACTATGTCCCATTACATAGCTCACCTGCAGGTGCGCGTTATGGCAAGACCCATGGCGATTTGATCAAAACCAACGACTTGTCAGAGCGCCTGATTCGCTTGCCCTTGTGGGTAGGCATGACTGCAGATGATCAGCAGCATATTGCTGATGTATTGACACGGGCATTGAATAAATAAACTTTAAATAAAAACGCCGCATAAAGCGGCGTTTTGTTAACTTCAATGCTGAAACCCTACAGCTCCCTGTCACGATAACCCATCAAATACAATATACCATCCAGACCCAGCGTGGATATGGCATGATCGGCTTCTTTCTTCACAATAGGTTTAGCCCTGAATGCAATGCCCAGGCCCGCCTTGCTTAACATCGGCAAGTCGTTAGCACCATCGCCCACAGCGATAACTTGTTGTAATTCTATACCTTCCTTTTTGGCAATTTCCTGCAGCAACTCAGCCTTGCGTTTACCATCAACTACTGTTCCAACCACACGTCCGGTCACTTTGCCGTTTTCAATTTCCAGCGTATTGGTATAGACATAATCAAAGCCAAGCTTTTGTTGTAAATAATTCCCGAAATAATCGAAGCCGCCGGAAAGAATCGCAGTTTTAAAACCATAACGTTTTAAGGTGCTGATCAGTTTTTCTACACCTTCAGTCAAGGGTAACGATTCGGCAATGCCTTTTAATACCGATTCATCCAAGCCTTTTAACAGCGCTAGGCGTTGAGCAAAACTTTCCGTAAAATCGATTTCACCGCGCATCGCGCTTTCCGTAATTTTGCTAACTTCTTCACCTACACCGGCGGCCTTAGCAAGTTCATCAATAACTTCCGCTTCAATCAGTGTTGAATCCATATCGAAACAAACCAGGCGTCGCGTACGGCGAAACAGGTTATCTTCCTGGAAGGCAATATCCGCTCCGACCGTCGAGGCCAGATTGAGAAACTCCTGTCGAACCGCCGATTTATTACTGATTTCACCACTGACAAAAAATTCAACACAGGCCTTGGAGGATTCCGTCGTATGTCCTTCCAATGGTACACGCCCTGACAAGCGTTCAATTTTATCGATATTCAATCCTTGGGCGCGGACAATACCGGTAACACCGGCAATATGCTCAGCGCTGATCCTGCGTGCTAACAGGGTAATAATATGGCGATGTTTGCCCTTGCCAGTAACCCAATGCTCATATTCGTTTTGTTTGATCGGTGTAAATTTTACTTCCAGGCCTTTTTTATCGAGCGCAAACAACACCTCTTTCAAGGCATCAGAGGTCTGGTTCCCCGCAAATTCTACCAGCAAGCCCAAAGACAATGTTTCATGAATAACTGCCTGTCCTATATCAAGGATATTGGCATCATGCGTAGCTAACACTCTAGTTACAGCGTTGGTTACGCCGGGTTTGTCTGCACCAAAAATATTGATCAGGATAATTTCTTTCACTGTGGATTACCCTTTTCGTTCAACTTCAACTTTGTCGACCTTCTGGAATCCCCTGGGCAATTTATTGCCACGACGGCCGCGCTCACCCAGATAATGTTCCAGATCAGCCATCTTCAGGCTCAAATGCCGCTTGCCCGCGTAAACAGTGAGGATATCACCTGGCTGAATGACCATAGCATTCAGCATAAACTCCTCTCGATCCTTCACTCGCACGGGCGGAATGCTGATAATTTTATTGCCCTTGCCTTTAGGCAATATCGGCAATTCGGCTGCCGGGAATACCACGAGCCTGCCTTCATTACTGACAGCAGCCACAAAGGATTTTTCCAGATCATTGACGATTTGTGGTGCTAATACTTTAGCTCCATCAGGCACACTGATAGCCACTTTGCCCGCCTTGTTCTTGGTCATCAGGTCGCCCATCTTGGCAAAGAAGCCATAACCTGCATCGGTACCTAACAGATATAATTGTTCTTCAGCCCCCATCATGCCGCCAATAAATTCAGCCCCTGATGGCGCGTTAATACGCCCGGTCAATGGCTCGCCTTGTCCACGCGCAGTTGGCAGATTATGCGATGGTACGGCATAGCTGCGACCAGTAGAGTCTAGAATTACTACAGGCTGGCTGCTTTTGCCTTTAACAGCAAAGAGGTATTCATCGCCCGACTTATAACTCAGTGTTTCACCCGCTATTTCATGTCCTTTGGCCGCGCGAATCCAGCCCTTGGCTGACATCACGACTGTGATGGGTTCTGAACTGATCAATTCAACTTCGCTCAGGGCTTTTGATTCAGCACGCGCAATAATAGGCGAACGGCGGTTGTCGCCATACTCATCAGCCGCCGCCAACAGTTCTTTTTTCACCAGCGTTTTCAAACGCGTTTCTGAGGACAATATCAATTCCAGCGATTTTTTCTCTGTCGCCAGTTCATCCTGCTCGCCCCGGATTTGCATTTCCTCAAGGCGGGCCAATTGACGCAAGCGCGTTTCAAGAATGTACTCTGCCTGTATTTCAGTAAGATCAAAACGCTTGATCAATTCCTGCTTCGGATTCTCATCTTCCCGAATGATGCGAATCACTTCATCAAGATTCAGGAACGCGATCAAACGCCCTTCTAACAGATGCAATCGACTGTTAATTTTTTCCAGCCGGTATTCCAGGCGACGTCGTGTCGTTTTGGTTCTGAATACCAGCCATTCTTTCAAAATTTCTACAAGGCTTTTCACCGCCGGGCGACCGTCAATGCCGATCAGGTTAAGGTTTACCCGATAACTGCGTTCAAGATCTGTCGATGCAAACAAATGGCTCATCAATTCTTCGACGTCGATACGATTGGAGCGCGGCTCTATCACGAGGCGTGTGGGATTTTCATGATCAGATTCATCGCGCAAATCTGCGACCATCGGTAATTTCTTGGCCTGCATTTGTGCGGCGATTTGTTCGAGCACTTTGGCACCGGAAACCTGGTGCGGCAAGGCGGTAATAATAATATCGCCATTTTCGGTCGTATATATTGCCCGCATTCTCAGCGAGCCGCGACCGGTTTCATAGATTTGACGAATATCCTGTTTGGAAGAAATGATTTCGGCATCGGTAGGATAATCCGGACCCTTCACATAATACATCACATCATCGAGATTGGCCTTGGGATTATCCAGCAACTCTACGCAAGCTTGAACTATTTCCCTGACATTGTGCGGTGGTACATCGGTAGCCATACCCACAGCAATACCTGTAACACCATTCAGCAATACATGCGGCACCTGGGCGGGAAGTACTAACGGTTCTTCCATTGTGCCATCAAAGTTGGGCTGCCAATCGGTGGTCCCCTGACCCAATTCTCCCAGCAGGGCTTCTGCGAATTTGGTCAATCGCGATTCGGTATAACGCATCGCTGCAAACGATTTCGGGTCATCCGGCGAACCCCAGTTACCCTGGCCATCAACCAGAGGGTATCGGAACGAGAAATCCTGTGCCATCAACACCATGGCTTCATAGGCAGCGCTATCACCATGGGGATGATATTTACCGATAACATCACCGACCGTACGAGCCGATTTTTTGTGTTTGGCCCCGGCCTTTAATGCCAGCTCGCTCATCGCAAAAATAATGCGCCGCTGTACCGGTTTCAGGCCATCGCCAATATGCGGCAATGCCCTATCCAAAATAACGTACATGGAATAGTCCAGATACGCTTTTTCGGTATATTGCTTGAGTGGAACTTGCTCCACGCCTTCGGTACTTAAATCCAACATGTTTTGCATGCACAACCCTATTTGCTAAAACAAAAGAGGCAGTTTAGCCACATCGAATGCAGCTTTCCATACACACTCAGTGTTTCTTCGAATTTGCCTGTCTATTCGTATGGATGCACAATACAACCCTGTTTAAATTGACCCGGATTCCCTATGCCCGCAACGCTCGCTAAAAATATTGCCATATTGCAGAACAACCCTGCTGTATTAAAGGCACTTTGCGCCCTGAACCGAGGCATTGAGCGAGAGAGCTTGCGGGTTAACCCTAAAGGAAAGTTAGCACTTACTCCTCATCCAGTGGCTTTGGGATCAGCATTATGCCATCCCAAAATAACGACGGATTATGCGGAGGCACTTCTGGAATTGATTACTCCTGTGCACGGCTCAATTTCCAGTTGTATTGATGATCTTGATGACATTCACCGTTTTGTCTATGCCGAACTCGCCAAACAGGATGAAATGCTGTGGAGTTCGAGCATGCCTTGCCAGCTGGGCAAAGCAGCGGATATCCAGATTGCCCAATATGGCAGTTCGAATGTCGCCAGAATGAAAATGGTTTATCGCGAAGGTTTGGCCCACCGTTATGGCAAGGTGATGCAAACGATCAGTGGCATTCATTACAACTTTTCCCTGAGTGATAAATTCTGGGCCAGCTACCAGCTGGCGATTGGCAATCATGATCCCATCGATACCTTTAAAACCGCGCGCTATTTTGGCCTGATCCGAAACTTCCGGCGGTGGGTGCCATTGCTGGTCTATTTGTTTGGCGCATCGCCGGCCGTTTGCCGTACATTTTTACAGGGTCAACAACATAACCTGACGCCCTTTGATGAACATAGCTGGCATGGTGAATTTGCTACCTCTTTACGCATGGGTGATCTCGGTTACCAGAGCTCGGCGCAAAACTCACTGTTTGTTTGTTACAACACACTGGATAATTACATCGAATCATTACGCAATGCGATCACGGTTCCCCATTCAGCCTATGCTGCGTTTGGCATCAAGAATGCTGATGGCGAGTATCAACAACTCAATACTTCGCTGTTACAAATCGAAAACGAGTTTTACAGCGTCATTCGCCCGAAACGCATTACCGCATCCGGCGAAGCCCCGATAAATGCGCTCAAGCGTGGCGGGGTCGAATATATAGAAGTGCGCTGCATGGATATCAATCCTTTCACGCCGGTAGGTATTGATGCTCGCACCATGCGTTTTCTGGACCTGTTCCTGATGTATTGTTTACTGGAAGACAGCCCGAATTTTAGTGATGAAGAATGCCAGACCGTCAATTCCAACTTTAAAGCTGTTGTCGCTAATGGCCGAGCACCTTCCTGCGAGTTACTGTTTGGCAGTAAAAAAGTCGAGTTCAAAACCTGGGCCAATGGCTTGATGGAAGCGATGCTGCCTTTGGCAAAAACCCTTGATACCCTGCATGCGTCCAAAACTTATCAAACCACATGGGTAGAACAATCTTCCAAAATCGAAAATACCGCTCTGACTCCCTCGGCGCAGGTATTGGCTATCATGCGGAATGAAGGCATTACCTTTGCTGAATTCAGTCGCCGTCAATCAGAACAATGGCGAACCTATTTTACTGATACGCCCTTATCCACCAACAAACGTTCTGTTTTTGAAGAACTTGCTGCAGATTCGCTAGTCCAACAGAAAACCATCGAAACTGCTGATAGTTCAGCTTTTGATGATTATTTGAAAAATTTCTATAACCAATATTACAGTGCCGCATCATGAAATTACCGCTGAGCTACCGCCTCACTAATGCCCTTTTACTTTTGGCTCCTGCTGGGCTTCTGGCTTATGGCTACTACCTGCAATTTTATGAAGGGCAAGAACCTTGCCCATTGTGTATGACTCAGCGTATCTGCTTTTATCTCATTGCGATTTTTGCATTGCTGGCGCTGTTTAACTCACGCAATAAAATTGCCCAGCGCTTATTAGCTGGCCTTGGATTTCTATCTGCGGCTACAGGATTCGGTGTAGCGACACGCCAACTTTGGTTACAAAGTTTACCTGCCGATCAGGTACCCGCTTGTGGCCCTGGATTTAACTACATTATCGAAACCTTCCCGATCCTTGAAGCGGTTGAAATTATGTTTAAAGGCAATGGTAATTGCGCTGAAGTTACCTGGACATTTTTAGGATTAAGTATTGCCGGATGGGCGTTTATTGCCTTTACAGGTTTTATCATTCTTAATATCGTTCAGGGCATCAGGAAACTCCCCTGAATCCAAACAGGCAATTGCGGATTTCCCAGAGCCGATTCCTCAATTGCCTTTAAAATCACATATCTACACACGGTTGCGACTATTAATGCACTTGCTTTTTAATGGCAAGTCACGCAATATCAAAACTTGAACGGCCACGCGCCAACCGCATAATTACAAGAAGACAGGTTCAGCATGCTGGATAATTGCACAACCAAAGAAGAACGCTGGCAAGGCGTTCAGCAACTAATTACACGCTGGCTTGCAGAACGCCAGGAACTTGTTGTTCTATACTGTTCACTCAGCGGCATTCGTAATTTTTCCATAGAAAGCGATAGCTCGGTGAAGAAGTTGCGCCTGTTTTGTCAGGTTTTGGTAGATTACACCTCAGCTGGTCATTTCGAGATCTATGAACAACTGTCCAAGGAAGCACAAACGTTCAATGATGGCAGCGAAGCCTTGCTAGAAAAACTTTACCCTCGCATTACTGAAACGACCAATACTTTCATTAATTTCAACGATACTTATGATACGGATGAGCATTGTTTGAACGCTATTGAGCGCTTGAAAGAAGAATTGTCTTTATTAGGCGAGGAAATGGCTACCCGCTTTGCTTTGGAAGATAAGCTGATTGATGCATTGCATATGTCACATGCTGAAGAGACAAACTAGCCAAGCTTGCCCTGCCCATTTAGCAAGTCAGTCATTTTTGACTTTTCAACTGACGCCTAATCCCCTTTATTTTTTTTATACAATGCAGGTAACAATGGGCCAACCAACATTGGCCTTCCCGTTAATTGCGGGAAATATTTTTCGAGTGCAATAGCTACAGGCAAACAAATAGCCATTGATACAGCACTAATAATGACAGAATAACTCAAGGTATAAATTAGCTTATCTTCAGGCGGCACAAACATTCCAGTAAGATGCACATTAAGTATGCTTAAAAATATCCCGTTCAACCCCAACAAAACCAGGCTGTGGTCACCACAGGCACGCATAAAACGCGTTACCGGCAATATGCGTGAAATACATAACAGCGTTAATGATGCACCTAATGTACTCAATATAAACCACAGATAATTTCCATATTGACCAAAGGAAATTACCACCATCTCGCCAGAAACGAATTGGCTGTAAAAGCTACCTTCAGGCGGTTTTCTAAAACTATTATTTAACACTGCAAATATCATCACAGCACTGGCGGCAATACCCAGCAAGGCAACTTGCCATAGTGGCCAACGGGTTAATTTTAACAGCCACGGCTTAAGCAGCGCGCCTACCAGAAAAAATGCACAAAATACCATGCTGGCCTGTAGCATCCACATCATGCCTAACATTCCGACTGCTTGTGGCATATCAAATACATAATAGTTATAAATCCAACCGATTGAATAACAAAGCAATGCAAGTGCGACGGTTCGGGCTGTTCCTTTTGCCTGGGGCTGAATAAAATAGTAGATCATTTCACTGGTAAATAAGGCCACCATAAACCAGGACGGCCAGCTTAATAATGGAATTCCTGCCAAATACAATACGCCCCACTTCAGTGAATCAATAATGGGTTTATCTGGCAAAGGGAATATAAAAAAGAATGGGATAATAAGAAGCCCATAAAAATAGACAGGGAACATTCGTTGGCCAAATTTGAGGCGCGCATACGTTCTAAACGGAGCTTGGCCCCGGCTATAAAACGCACCTGTGAGAATAGCAAAAAAAGGGACGAACATGGGTTCGAGAAATTGGCCCGCGCGTACCAGACTGTGGTAGTGACCATCATTATTATAACTCACCATCAAATGACCGAGGAAAACACCGTACATGGCATAACCTCTTGCGGTCACAAGCCAATCGAGACTAATGCCTTTTCTTTTACTCATAAGTTTGAATCTATATCCGGTCTGCTTTTTTCTATTTTATTTTAGCGTATCATCAAAATAATGATTAACATAATCTTAGTCTTGGAATAAGCTTTGCTCCACTTAAGATAAAATAAAAAGTCATGCTGTCATTTAAATCTAACCAACAGAGATCTCTATAAATGAGCGATAAAATCATCCATGTTACTGATGCCTCTTTTGAAGCAGATGTTTTAAAAAGTACCCAGCCCGTATTAGTCGATTTTTGGGCTGAATGGTGTGGTCCCTGCAAAATGATTGCCCCAGTACTTAATGAACTTGCTGATGAATATGGCGATAAAATCAGGATTTGCAAAATGGACGTTGACGCCAACACTGATACTCCGGCTAAATTTGGTATTCGTGGCATCCCTACCCTGATCATTTTCAAAGGCGGCAATGCTGCTGCAACAAAAGTAGGTGCTGTGTCAAAATCACAACTCATGCAATTTGTTGACGCCAACATTTAATACGTTACACTCTTGTACCAATAGCCTCTGTGCATATCCTCAATATGTAAAGGCTATTGTGTACCAACACAGAACTGCTATATGATTGGCTTGCAGATTTTCTCCCGCTATATCAAAAAACTCTAATCACAATAAATTCATCAAAGACGCAACCGCGTCCATCGTTCCTAATCAATCCAAAAGCATACTCTATGAATCTTACCGACCTTAAAAAGAAACCTATTAACGACCTATTAGTGATTGCAGAAGAAATGGGCCTTGAAAACATGGGCCGCTCACGCAAACAGGATGTGATCTTTTCTATCCTGAAGAAACACGCCAAAATCGGTGAGGATATCTACGGAGATGGCGTTCTCGAAATTCTTCAGGATGGATTCGGGTTTTTACGTTCAGAGGATTGTTCATACCTTGCCGGACCGGATGATATTTATGTTTCGCCTAGCCAGATACGCCGTTTTAATTTACGTACCGGTGATACGATTACCGGCAAAATTCGTCCCCCTAAAGATCAGGAACGTTATTTTGCCTTACTCAAGGTCAATGAAATCAACTTTGACCAACCTGATAGCTCTCGCCATAAAGTGCTTTTTGAAAACCTTACCCCGCTTTTCCCCAATGAAAGATTTACCCTTGAAACCGGCAATGGCAGTACCGAAGATGTCACTGGCCGCATGATTGACTTGGTTGCCCCCGTAGGCAAGGGTCAGCGCGGCTTGATTGTGGCTCCGCCCAAAGCCGGTAAAACCATTATGTTGCAACATATGGCACAAAGTATTGTACGCAACAATCCGGAAACCATTGTTATTGTCCTGCTGATTGATGAACGCCCTGAGGAAGTAACCGACATGCAACGCTCTGTGCGTGCTGAAGTGGTTGCATCAACATTCGACGAACCACCTTCACGCCACGTACAAGTCGCTGAAATGGTCATTGAAAAAGCCAAACGCCTTGTAGAACATAAAAAGGACGTTGTTATCCTGCTGGACTCCATTACCCGTTTGGCACGTGCCTATAACACGGTACAGCCTAGCTCAGGCAAGGTATTAACCGGTGGTGTTGATGCCCATGCCCTTGAGCGTCCAAAGCGTTTCTTTGGAGCTGCACGTAATATAGAAGAAGGTGGCAGCTTAACCATTCTGGCAACAGCGCTTGTTGATACCGGCTCCAAAATGGATGAAGTTATTTACGAGGAATTTAAAGGTACTGGCAACCAGGAATTACACCTAGATCGCAAGATTGCAGAAAAACGCATTTATCCTGCCATCAATGTGCGTCGCTCTGGAACGCGCCGTGAAGAACTGCTGACCAGTGAAGATGAATTACAACGCATGTGGATTTTGCGCAAGTTATTACATGAAATGGAAGACACTCCAGCAACAGAATTCCTGCTGGATAAATTACGCGCCACCAAAACCAATGATGAATTCTTCGGCTCAATGAAACGCAAATAATTTCTGGTAATGCGCTCATGAAATATAATGATCTTCGTGATTTTATTCATGGCCTTGAACAACAAGGTGAACTCAAGCGCATCACCACTGAAGTTGATCCTTATCTGGAAATGACAGAAATCAGTGACCGTACATTACGCATGGGCGGTCCTGCTCTGCTTTTTGAAAATCCCAAAGGCTTTAAAACACCTGTACTCTGTAATTTGTTTGGCACTGAAAAACGTGTGGCCATGGGCATGGGCGCCAACGGCATTGAAAATCTGCAGGAAATTGGCGAAATTCTGGCTTTTTTACGTCAGCCTGATCCACCTAAAGGTTTAAGGGATGCCTGGGATAAACTCCCTATCTTTAAACAAGTGCTGAACATGTCACCTAAGTTGTTACGTTCTGCTCCATGCCAGGAAAATATTATTTCTGCGGATAATGTTGATTTATCAACTCTCCCCATTCAAACCTGTTGGCCCGGCGATGCTGGGCCGCTGATTACCTGGCCTCTGGTTATCACCCGCGGACCCAATAAAGAAAGGCAAAATCTGGGCATTTACCGTCAACAGGTTATTGGCAAAAATAAACTGATCATGCGCTGGCTATCTCATCGTGGTGGCGCACTCGATTTCAACGAATGGCAACAAGCCTTCCCCGGTAAACGCTTTCCTATTGCCGTAGCATTAGGCGCTGATCCAGCCACCATTTTGGGCGCGGTGACACCTGTACCTGACACTCTTTCGGAATATGCTTTTGCCGGTTTATTACGCGGCAGCAAAACCGAGCTGGTTAAGTGCGTCACTAACGATCTTGAAGTGCCTGCTTCCGCAGAGTTTGTTCTGGAAGGTTATATTGAGGCGGGAGAGTTCGCCGATGAAGGACCTTTTGGTGACCATACTGGTTATTACAACGAAGTTGAACGCTTTCCGGTTTTTACTGTGGAATGTATTACCCACCGCAACAATCCCATTTATCACAGCACTTACACTGGCAGGCCACCTGATGAGCCGGCAATCCTGGGCATGGCCTTGAATGAAGTTTTTGTGCCCATATTAAAACGCCAGTTTCCGGAAATTACTGATTTCTATTTGCCTCCTGAAGGATGCTCTTACCGTATAGCTGTCGTTACCATGAAGAAGCAATATCCTGGCCATGCGAAACGCGTGATGTTAGGTGTCTGGTCTTTTTTACGCCAGTTTATGTACACCAAATTTGTCATAGTCACAGACGATGATGTTAATGCGCGCGACTGGAAAGATGTCATATGGGCAATCACAACCCGTATGGATCCGGCGCGTGATTGCACCATTATAGAAAACACGCCAATCGACTATCTGGATTTCGCTTCACCTGTGTCAGGCCTGGGATCAAAAATGGGGCTGGATGCCACGAACAAATGGCCCGGGGAAACAACACGGGAATGGGGCAAACCCATTAGCATGGATGCGGATGTAAAATCACGCATCGATGCTATCTGGAAGGATTTAGAAATCGACTAGATCTTTTCCTGTCATTTTAGAAAAGAGTGCTTTTATATCATCTAACACCACGTATAAGCAAGGCACTAAAACCAGTGTAATAGCCGCAGCAAATACAATACCCACACCTAAAGAAATCGCCATAGGCACCATGTTTTTTGCTTCCAATGATTTTTCCAGAATCATCGGCAAATCACCTAGAAGGGTAGTCACCGTTGTCAACATAATGGATCTAAATCGCAAAGCGCCACCATTAATTGAAGCCGTCTTATAATCAAGACCCTCGTCATTTACCCCTGTGTTAACCACATCAATCAAAACAAGAGTATCGTTCACTATAATGCCGCATAGTGCAATGATACCAAACAATGACATTACACTTAGTGGATAACCCAAAAGCCAGTGCCCCCATGCCGCGCCTACCAAGCCAAAAGGAATGGCACTCATAATAATCAGTGGCTGCGAATAGGATTTCAAAGGTATCGCCAGTAGCATATAGACCACCAATAAAACGATGAGTAAATAACGCTTTATTTCTGCCTCAGTTTCTTTTTCATCAAGGCTGACGCCATCGGGCCGATAACTGACACCTGAATATTTAGCAAGCAGCTTGGGCATCATTTCATCAATAACCTGATTGGATATTTGCCCCGGATTATCTACTGCCTCATCAACTACAGCTCTCACATAAACGGAGTTTTCACCATTGATCCGCTCTATATTGGTGTCAGCCCACACTACATCAATATCTGCCAGCTCTTTTAATTGCAAAAATCTGCCATCAGGTACGCGAATATGTAAAGATTCAAGATCCATGATGGAAGATCGTTGATCTACCGGAGACCTCACATAGACTGATATCTCTTCGTAATCGCGCAATATTTTCTGCACCTCAACACCATAAAATGCATCTTTTACCTGTGAGGCAATATCAACTAAAGTCAAATTCAGTGAACTGGCTTGAGGCTTTAACTTGAGCACAAATTCCTTACGTCCTTTTTCAATGGAGTGGCTAACTCCGGATAAACCTTCTATTTTTTTAAGCTTATCCCGTAATTCTGTCGCCGCTGCTTCGAGCTCTTTTCTGTCTGCTCCAAACAATAAAAAGGATAAATCCCTGCTACTCGTACCCGGATTTGCCGCACCCGAAAAGGTCATTGTAGCGCCGTCTATTTCACCCACCTTTTTTCGCCAACGCTCTGCAATCTGGAAAGTATTTATTTGTCGGGTTTCCGCTTTGGTTAATTCAATTGCAATAACGCCGGCACCGAATTCAGATCCATAACTGAATATATGTTTAACCAATTTACCCTCGGTGGCAAATTCCTTTTGATAGTCTTTTTCCATTGCAAGTAGACCGTCTTCAATTTTTGTTTGAATTAATCGAGCCTTTTCTTTTGAAAGTCCGGCAGCAGCACTAAAGTTTACAGTCGTAAAGTCGTTAGGCTCAGGAGGGAAAAGCTCATACTTGATGATGCCGCCCTGTATCGCACCTAACGTCATTACCAATATGCCAAAAAAGATTGCTAATGTGACGTAACGCTTTGCTACCGCCAATGTAACAAAAGGCAAATATTTTTTTTGTATCCAAATGGAAAGTTTTTCATTCATCCATAATTGCAATGCATGCTGGTGACGGCTATGCACAAAGCGCATCATGCCTGTATTTACAGTCATTAAATGTGAAGGCAATATCCATTTCGATTCCATTAATGAAAATAGCAGGCAGGCACAGACAACAAACCCGACAGAAAACAGATAGACGTGTTTTGAGCCACCTGCAAATAACATAGGGGTAAAGGCAGCAATAGTGGTCAAAATTCCAAACACTGCAGGTGTGGCTACTTTTTTTGTTCCCCGAATAACGCTTTCCTTGCTAAATCCTGATTTTTTTATTTCTTCATCCACACTTTCGGCAACGATAATACTATCATCCATCACAATACCGACGATCATAATAAAACCAAACATGGATATCATGTTGAGCGTCACATTGAAGATTCCCAAATGCATTAATATAAATGCGCCCGCCATGCTGGTGGGAATCGATGCAATAACCCATAAAGCAATTTTAAAATCCATAAAAAGGGCTAACAGGAGAAATACCAGTACTCCGCCCCAAAACAAATTACTGTTCATGGTATTTAAACGGGCAGAAATGTAATAACTGATATCCAGAACATACGCCAGCTTAACGCCTTCAGGTAAATCTGCCTGTTTTGCATCGACATATTTCTTGGCTGCTTCAGCCACTTTAATAACGTCCTGATCACCTACTGCAGAAACTGTTAATCCCACACTATACTTACCATCAAAATGTGCCTTTTGGTCAAAATCGATAAAGGCATCTTTTACTTCCGCCACATCTTTAACGCGGACGACCGTTCCTGTTTCTGTTGTCAATAACACAATATTCTCGAAATCTTGCTGCCGATAAGATTGCCCATCTACACGTACCAGTATGTTTTCTGTGCTTGTTTTTATACCTCCAATAGGCAGACTTGCCGATTCGGCCTGAATACGATTAGCTATCTGGCGCAAGGTTGTTTTATATTTATGCAATTGTTCATCTGAAACATTGATGGATATTTCGTAGGCTCGAGTACCTAAAATATCGACACGATTGACAATCGTTTGATTGATTAGCTCACGCTTGATTTCCTCAGCCAGAAATTTTGCCTGGGTCTCTTCCAGATCACCATAAAGTTGCAACTGAACGGCAAGCTCTACAGGCTTCGGTTTATGGACGAGAAGCTCTTTCATTTCCGAAGGAAAGGTAGGCACGGAATCGACTGCCGTTTTGACCTCCTCTAACACTAAATCTACATCTGCATCCTGATAGAGCTCGATAGTAACGGCTGCCGAGCCAACATTGGAAGTGGATTGTACTCGTTTAATAGTACTGATATTTTTTATGGCATCTTCGATTTTACGAGTAATAGTTTCATCCACTTCTTTAGGTGAAGCGGTAGCATATAATGCATTAATAAGGATTGTTTTTGTTTCTGGCACCGGAAGCAACTCTCTTTCCATGGAGAGAAGCGACATTAAACCTGCCAGCAATATAAGGCACGCAAATAAATTGGCTGCTACTGGATTATTAACAAACCAGGCTATAGTGCCTTTGTTAGCGTCAGACATTATTGATTTCCTGCTTTTTTCTCAACGATTTCTTTGACCAATACAGGCTTAACCAGTTTTCCATCAATCAATCCGAAAGCGCCTTCTGATACCATCCTTTCCCCAGCCTTTATACCTTCATAAATGTATACATTTTCATCACGCACCGGCAAAACCTTTACTGCCTTAGATCGTAATTTATTGCTTGAATCCACAAGCCATATAATGTCACCGGTATACAATAGACGACGCGGTATAACAAAAATGTTGTCAATTTTTTTACCTTCGAGCTCCACTTCCACAAAAGCTCCGAGACGCAAAGGTTTTTTTATCGGGCTATTCAGGCCATAAGGATCCTTTATTTGGACTACTCCATTAAGAACCTTGGTAACAGGATCTAACACCCCTTCTGTCCGCACCAAAAACCCTTTCCAGACGTCTTTGGAGTTTTGCGTATCATATTTGGCTTTTGCGACTATTTTTGTGGTTTGATTCAGCGCCGGCAAATTCAAAAATGCTTGCTGCGATTCTGTTAATGGCACTCTTATCTCTACAACATCAATAGCGTATAAATCCGCAACTCCAACTCCGCCGGAAATCGTTTGGCCAACATCAACCACTTTATTGGCAACTACGCCATCAAATGGTGCCGAGATTTTTGTCTTTTCCAATAGATGCTCTGCCGACACAACATCAGCACTTGCCGCATCAAATTGCGCCTTCATGGATTCCAGCTGAGGTTCCCTTAGCGCCAGCGCTTTAGCTGATGTGTTATCTACATCAGCATTACGTTTTTCCCACTCTTGTTTGGCTACATAGGAAAATCCCTCTTCTACAACCAGACCGCTTTTTGCCTGAGCAAAATTAGCCTTGGCTCGCGCCAATTGATTTTGATAGTAGTAATCTTCTACGCTTAATATGATTTCTCCTTTTTTGAAAAATCCCCCATTTACCCAGTTTTCAGCAGCGCCAATGACCCTGCCATTAACCTCTGATACTAATCGTATTTTTGTTCGTGGCTCTACAAGCCCCTGAGTTAACACTGGGATTGTTACTGTTTGAGGCTGCAACTCAACTACCATGAATTCAGGTAATTTTAGCTCTTCTTTTACAATGTCGACCGGTGGAGTAGCTTGTTGCATGGTCAAGGAAATGCCAACTGCTGCCAATATAATTACCAAAGCAAGCAGCCATTGGTATTGAAAAAGTTTTACTTTCATTCTGTCTATTTACACCTTGTTAACTACTGTTATTTTTTGCCTCGGAGTTCTTGTATTTCCTGAAACCTTTTTATCGCGACATTATAATCCAGACTGGATTTTTCCATTTCCGATTGCCGCAACTGATATAGTGTTTCCGTGCTGATGACTGCCGATTCTACATCCTTAATTTTTTTCGTTAGCGGTGCAGGAATGGGTTTACCTTCGCGCTCAATGGACGCTGCCGTAGCATACAGCTCCTCTAATTCAGCCCTGATACCTGTTAAATTGCCTTTGACTATTGAAAGGGTTGCCTGCAGCTCTGCCATCTTACGTTTTTTTTCAGCTTCGATATCCCCAACAAAGCTATATTTACGCATCAAGGCCAAATCATAATCTTTTTGTGCTGCGGCTGCTTTTTTCTTATTAATAACTTCTTGCTGCTGTTCGTTAGACGGTGGCGGATCGACCTTCTTGATTAAACGGCCTCTGGCATTGATAATTTCATAGCCTAACAATGCATTTTCAGCCTCTATGGTATTGCTTATAATCAAATTTCCCTCTGCGTCTTTGTATCGATAATATGTTGCCGGTGCCGCATTAGCTAAATCTGCTAGCAACAACGTCATCAATAACACATAAATCGGCTGCTTTACTCTCATTCTGTCACCCCGTATAAGGCGCGATATTTTTGAATTTCCTGCAGGATATCCTTTTCATTGCCTGACTCAAGATAATGAATAATATGGCTTAAATTAACAATGCTGAAAACTGGGACATTGTAGTCTTTTTCGACCTCCTCGATAGCAGACAGTTCCGTTTTACCTCGCTCTTGTCTATTTAAACCAATAATCACACCTGCCAGCTTAGCCTTCTCTTGTTCAAGTAATGTTGTTACTTCGCGAATCGCTGTACCTGCCGTAATAACATCATCAATAATCAGAACTTTTTTGCCGGCAAGTGACGACCCTACCAGCTGACCGCCCTCACCGTGACTTTTCTTTTCCTTACGATTATAGGCAAATGGAATATCAACGCCATGATAGTCATATAATGCGACCGCTGTAATCGCAGCCAAGGGAATCCCTTTATATGCTGGCCCAAAAATAACGTCGAATTGCAGTTTTGAATCCATAATTGCCTGCGCATAGCTTTTTGCCAATACTGCCAATGCACAACCTTGATACAATAAACCGGCATTAAAAAAATAAGGGCTTTTACGACCTGACTTAAGCTGATATTCACCAAAACATAACGCTTTTGACGCAATAGCAATCTCAATAAAGTCTTTTTGGTATGTTTTCATAAACGTGACATAAGTATAATTTTTGCGTTTGGGCTATCATGGTATAATACATCACCCAACACTCACTTATAAGCCTGTTTTTTCATTGAAATTCAATAATTTGATGATGATTAGTGAGCTAATGATAATAAAAAAATTGAGTTCCAGTTTTTAAACATTCCTGTAACAAGGCTTAAAAGTAACAATGCGCATCATCAATTTCTCTGCAGATGGACTAAAATCTGCTGAAAAAAAAGGTTTCTTTGAGTGGGTTAAAACTCAGGATGCCGATTTTATCTGTATTCAAGATCTGCGTGCCCAAGAATATGACTTGGGTGACACGTTTTTCCCTGAGGGCTATTTTGGTTATTTTTTTGATACTCCAGATCGCAGCAATGGCGTTGCAATCTATTCACGAAAACTGCCCAAAGCCATCATGACAGGCCTGGGCTTTAATGATTTTGATCAGGAAGCACGTTTTATACAGGCTGATTTTGATGAAATCAGTATTGGCTCCATTTTAGTTCCTCGCTCAACCTCCGATGATCCAGTCTCCATGGAAAGGAAGTCTCTTTTTTTATCATTATTACAGGCCCATTTTGAAAAAATCCGCAATAAACGCCGGGAATTCATTTTTGCCGGTAACTGGCATATTGCCCATAACGCGAATGACACACAGCATCACGTCAATGATGATGAACCCGGCTTTTTATTATCGGAACGTCGCTGGCTGGACGAAGTTACGCATCAATGTGGTTATGTTGATGCTTTTCGCGAAGTAAATACGGATAACGATGAATTTACCTGGTGGCCAGATGAGAATCGCACAAACGGTCAACGCATCGACTTTCAGCTGGTTTCACCTGGATTAAAGTCACTGATTGAATATGGCGCAATTTATAAGAAACAAGCATTTTCCTCTCATGCACCGGTGATCATGGATTACGATTTCCATTTTGATGATGAGCCGATATAAAAAAAGCGCATAAATGCGCTTTTCTTTTTTAAGCTCGTACTACTCTTTCTATGCCTTAGCCAAACTCTCCATCTGTAAAACCATCAGTTCCTCAATCCCTTTTTTGGCCACTTCTAATAAACCATTAAGCTGTTCGGCACTGAATGGCGCCCCTTCTGCCGTTCCTTGCACTTCTACAAAACCGCCTTTTGATGTCATGACTACATTCATATCCGTTTCAGCCACAGAATCTTCGGGATAATCCAGATCCAGTACAATGTGACCCTCATATATACCCACAGAAACGGCCGCAACCATGGATAATAATGGGCTTTTGGCAATTTTTCCTTGTGCAACCAGGACATTCAATGCATCAGCCAGCGCCACACATGCACCCGTTATCGATGCTGTACGCGTACCTCCATCTGCCTGAATCACATCACAATCTACCGTAATACTGATTTCCCCCAGCGCTTCTAAATCAACCACTGCCCGCAATGACCGACCAATGAGTCGCTGGATTTCCACCGTGCGCCCGCCTTGTTTGCCTTTTGCCGCCTCACGATCCATACGAGACCCTGTCGAGCGAGGTAACATGCCATATTCCGCTGTCACCCAACCCTTGCCCGTACCGCGCAAAAAACCAGGCACAGAAGATGCTACCGATGCGTTGCAAAGCACCTTGGTGTCGCCAAATTCTACTAACACGGATCCTTCTGCATGACGGGTGTAATGGCGGGTAATCTTGATTGGACGTAATTCATTCGGCGCACGGCCGCTTGGTCTATTCATGGCTTTAACCTGACTCAATGTTGGATGGTGCGACCTTACGCAAATACCACATTTATCGCAAGTGTTAAGCCAACTGTGTCATCAGGCCGCCGCGTGCATTATGCCTGCCACCAGCTCCGCTTGACGCTTATATCCCGTTTTTTGATAAATTTGCCGTATTTGCTCGCGCACGGTATGGATACTCACGTCGCGTTTATTGGCTATTTCTTTCAATGAGTAACCATTCACCAGCAGTTGGCACAATACCGCCTCGGTTTGGCTGATATTAAGTACTTTCTGAATATATCCCGCCTTGAGCAAGGGTCGATCGGGATGAAAAATTTGCACTAACACCATTTTAGAATGGTTAATTCTGATTTTTCCTGCGGCCGAGGTCAGCGTTATGGAAATAGATTGTTTGCCTTGTGGAATGGTCACTGTCCCTCTGGCATTCAAGGTAGTCTTGTCAGCGAGACCGGTCAAATCGGCTACCTCTGCCAATAATTGCTGATAGGCAACGGGCTCTTGGATGACCAGCTTATTATTGATAATCTCTAGCACTGGTGAACTTTCCAGCGCAACTTCTGCTGCCGGATTGATATACTGCACTTCCAGCAACTCGTTAAGCACTATGGTTGCTTGTGACAAGGAACGCACTGCACCAATCAAGGCATCATGTGTTTTTTGCTGACGATGAATCTTTACGTAAAGTTGTGCAGTTCGCTTAATAAATGGCACCAAAAAATTGAGCTGGTGAATATCTCCTTCATTGAATACTCCCTCGCTCTCGTTACGCATCAATACCAGAAATAAATATTCATCCTCTGAGTATTCAATCAATAGGCATGCTGCATCAACGATAGCCTGTTCTTGAAACCAGGGCTTCACTGCATCCGATACCGAGTCAATAATTTCAACACTCTTCAAGCACAAACTGGCGGCAATAAATCCCTCTATATCACCGTGCAATGACCGCATCTGGTGAATATTGGTATCTCTACTCTCTTGAGGCCATCCTTCGAAATTGGCTGGAATGCCGGCACTCCAACCCCAATGTTTTTTTCTTGAATCGCGAGGAACCACCATCAGTGCTGCAGAGAAACTATGTGCCTGGTCTTTCAAACTGCTCAGAAAGCTTTCAAAACCGTCATGATTCCAAAGAATGGCATAAAGGCTTTCCAGTAATGTGGCATAGGGATTATTAATCAGGCTGTCGAATCTTGTTGGCGGAGAAATTGCTCTACGGTCCATGTTTGGATATCCTTTATTTCCAAAAAATCATAATTGTTTGTTTATTATATGATTATGGAATAATAAAGTATAGCAATTTGTTAATGTTTGTATTTGATCGGTATTTTTTAAGGCAAAAAATCAAATCTTACCTACAATCAAAGAGCAAAATACCTATCACAGAGGTTGGAATAATGGCCAAAACCGAAAAAATTGCTGCGCCCGTTGTAGCAAAAAAAATTGAAGCGTTACTGGAAGAACGGAAAACAAAAAAAGATCGACGCTTAATACCCGATGCAATGTTGCCTGCCAGTGTTGAAAGACGCTCTGGTAAAGAGCGGCGCGATGAACAAGAAAATCAAAAACATTAATTCCGCATTGCGGAATTAATGGCGTTTTACTTCCTCATAAAATACTGAATCACCAAAGCCAATAACATCACACCCATCAAAATACGGAAGATCTTGTGGTATTTCTGCATATTCTCCGGTGTTGCTGGTTTTGCAAAGCGCTCAACCAATGGCACGATAACCACCAGGCCAAGCAGCAAAACCCCTAAAACAATCATTAAATTATTCATTGCTGATCCTGATTTCTACAATTACGCAAAGTGGGTGATGATTATCTATTCCCGCTGCCGAAATGGCAAAAGGGTTGTCGCATCCAGCTGATATTGCCTGATAGTTGTGGCCTCCTCTTGTAAAAAAACCTTAATGGCCTGGCGAAATTCCGGGTGTTGTATCCAGTGACAGGAATACGTCAATGTGGGTTCGAAGCCGCGCTGGATTTTATGTTCGCCTTGCGCACCTGCATCAAACCGTTGTAACCCTCGTTCAATACAAAATTCAATGCCTTGATAGTAACAGGTTTCAAAATGCAATCCCGGAACATCTTTGCTCGCACCCCAGTAACGACCATACAAAGTATCAGCAGAGAAAAAATTTAATGCGCCGGCAATCGCTTTATCATTTTCATAAGCCAGTACCAGCAAGAGTTGCCCACGCATCAAATCGTATAATTGCTCAAAAAAATCTGGTGTCAGGTAACCTTCATGGCCACTTTTTTTGAGATAGGTATCACGATAGAATCCGTAAAAGCACTGCCAATCTTCCCTGGAGATTTGGTCTCCGCCCAGACGCGCCATACGAATGCCACTGCCTGCAATTCTCTGCCTTTCTTTTTTAACATCCTTGCGCTTGCGCGATGAAAACATAGCCAGAAAATCATCAAACTCTTTAAAACCCTTATTATGCCAATGGAATTGGCATCCCAGCCGTTCCATCGCACCAGAGCCTTGCCATAAAACATGTTCACTGTGCTGCGGAAACAAGACATGCCAACCCGATGCACCCACCTCAGCGGTCTTTTCCTCCAGTGCTGTCATTACCATTGATATCACTTGCGCTACATCATCCGTAGCCAAAGCCAGTCGCGGCCCCGTCGCGGGAGTGTAAGGGATAGCCGAAACCAGTTTGGGATAATAATCCAGTCCATGGCGCTGATAGGCTTCTGCCCAGCTCCAGTCAAACACATACTCGCCATAAGAATGGGTTTTAATATACAAGGGCAAGATAGCTAACAATTGGCCTGAGTCTTCAATTAAAAGATGCTGTGGCTGCCAGCCTCGCGCCGCACAAACACTGCCTGAATCTTCAAGAATGCGTAAAAATTCATGACGTAAAAAGGGATATTCGTTACCGGCAACCGCATTCCAGCGGGTAGATTCAATATGATTAATGCTTTCTATAAAGCGATATTGCACAGCTTATTTGGCCGCGTACTTGGCCGCATAGTCCAACGCTATACCAATAAAAATCACAGCGCCAACCCAGTTATTATTCAGGAAAGCCTTCAAACAATCTTCACGTTTGCGATCCTGGATTAATAATTGCTGGTAAGCAAACAATGCCGCAACAATGATGGTGCTCAAGTAGTAAATAATACCTAACAGGAAACGGTAGCCAATCAACATCAAAACAAATACTACAAACATTTGTAAAATGGCGGTGATAAGCCGATCGAAATCGCCAAAAAGAATGGCTGTGGATTTAACACCAATCGCCAGATCATCATCCCTGTCAACCATTGCATAGAATGTATCATAACAGACTGTCCAGACTGTCACCGCCACATAGATCAGCCACACTTCCTTGGGCAGGCTATCAGTTTCTGCGGCATACGCCATCACCACACTCCATGAAAATGCAGCACCTAAAACCACTTGCGGGAAATACGTATAGCGTTTCATAAAGGGATAACATGCTGCCAGTAAAACACCACCCACCGACAGTAACACAGTAAACCAGTTAGTAAACAATACGAGTACAAAAGCCAATGCCGATAACAGGATAAATAAATCCACCGCTTCCATTTCACTTAACAGCCCACTGGCTAACGGCCTGTCTTTGGTGCGCTTCACGTGTTTATCGATATTGCGATCAGCATAATCATTGATGACACAACCGGCAGAACGCATTATAAAACTGCCCAACACAAAGATAACGAGATTTTTTACTGAAGGTACGCCTTCTGCTGCCAGCCACAAACTCCAGAGCGTAGGCCATAACAACAGGAAAAACCCAATAGGACGATCAACCCTCATCAGCTTGAGATAGACCGGTAAATGACTCAAGCGGAGAGACGTCATGCTCGATATGGAAGCGATAATTTGTCGCATTATTATGTTCTATCCTCAACAACCGACATTATGGAAATATTAAACCCCATCCAGTTTACACGCTGGTAGAAAAATTTCTGCGACTAATAATGGCTGATGGTACAGGTGAAATAAAGATCGCCTGCCATATACCTTACTCTCATTATCAATGGGAATGTTATCATCCGGCAACTGGATTGCCGCAACTTCAAAGGGACTGCGTTGCAAGTTCGGATCTTTAAACAACAGGCCACCCAACGCGCTGTTTTTCAACTTGCGCAAAAAGCGTAATTTCCCGGCAAGGCTTGCTGCTGGAATCACACTGCGCGCATACACCCAAGGTTCGTTATGACAATACAGCAACACCTCACGCACTAGCGCCTTTTGCCGCGGTTTCAGTTTTAACAATAATGCTTCATCCAGCGTAGGCACTTGCCAGCCCTGCGAAATACGCTCTACTCGAAAATCTCCGCCGCTTGCCGCCATCAAGCGCGCCGTGAGCGATCGCCGATCAAGCAACCACGGGCGCACAGAATAGGGTAATTGCTGTTGATTAAGTCGGCGAAAATCTTGCCAATGGATGAATGTCAGCATAAATAATCATTACAAAAAGGTGAGCAAAGAATGCTTCAAGAACCAGTAACTTGCAAGCAAGAGGCAAAACTTTGTAGCTAAAACAGGCTATAAATACGCTAAAAGACGCAATTATCCCCATCGTTCGCAGGCTTGCGAATTTTTCGGGCAAAGGTATAGTGTGCCATCGCTAAAATCCAGATAACGACAAATTCAGACAATTAAAGAAGGTTCACGAACATGGCACAGTGGGAATGTATAGTTTGCGGTTATATCTATGACGAAGCCAAAGGCGACCCGGAACACGGTGTTGCGCCCGGCACTAAATGGGCTGATGTACCAGAAAGCTGGTTATGCCCCGATTGTTGCGTTGGCAAGGAAGACTTTGAACTGGTAGCAGGCTCCGGCCCCAGCGCGGCAGAAACCGCTGCTGAAGAACAGCATAAAAATGACAAGCCTATCGTGATTATCGGTTCAGGTTTGGCAGGCTACAATCTGGTCAAAGAATTCCGCAAGGAAAATAAAGAAACCCCTATCATTATCATCACCAGCGATGATGGCCGTAACTACTCGAAGCCCATGCTGTCTACCGGCTTTACCAAAAACACCACAGCTGATGACCTGGCGATGGGCGATGCAGGCTCTATGGGCAAACAACTGCACTGCAGCGTCTGGACCATGGCGCGTGTTACTGCCATTGATACTGCCAAACAGGTGGTTACTGTCGGCGGCGCAAGCCATATTGATTACAGCAAACTGGTTCTTGCCTGGGGTGCCGAAGTCATTCGCCCACCCATGACCGGCGATGCCCTGGAGTGCGTTTTCTCCATCAACGACCTGATGGATTACGATGCTTTCCGCACAGCGATCAAAAAAACCGATGCCAAAAAGATTGCCATTATCGGCGGCGGCCTGATCGGCTCTGAATTCACTAACGATTTGATCAATGGCGGTTTCGAAACTGAAACTATCGACCCCATGGGTTATACCTTGCCTACCTTGCTGCCAGAAGCTGCGGGCAAAGCGGTACAACACGCACTTGAAGAAAAAGGCGCCAAATTCCATTTTGGCCCATTGCCTTCCGGTGAGTTTGGCCCGGTAGCAACGGCTGTTAACAAGGCCGAAAAAGGCGTTGTAGTCAGCCTGAACAACGGTGTAAAAATTGCGGCTGATCTCGTGGTTTCTGCGGTAGGCGTGCGTCCACGCACTGAATTGGCAAAAGCTGCCGGTATCGTGTGTAATCGCGGCATCGTGGCCAACCGCCTCCTCGAAACCAGCGCGAAGAACGTATATACCCTCGGTGATTGCGCAGAAGTTAACGGCCATGTGCTGTTTTACGTTGCACCGTTAATGGCATGTGCGCGTGCACTGGCGAAAACCCTGGCCGGCACACCAACTGAAGTCAGCTATCCAGCCATGCCGGTAACCATCAAGACGCCTGCGTGCCCGGTGGTTGTATCACCGGCTCCGCGTGATGCCAAAGGCCAATGGGAAATCCAGCAAGATGGCCCGAATGTGGTCGCAGAGTTCAAGGATGCACAAGGTAACCTGTTAGGCTTTGCCCTGTCCGGCCCTGAAGGCACCAAGGAAAAAATGCGCCTGCAAAAACTGCTGCCGCCGATTCTGGCTTGATACCCGCCTGTTTTTAAAATAAAAAATGCCCCGATTTATCGGGGCTTTTTTATTGACTGCATTCAGAGCGTGATCACCATAGAAAAATCGACAGGCTTAACTCCTGCTGCCTCGCAATGAGTTTGCAGTGTCAATTCACCTTTCCCGGGCATGGCAAAATACACCAGCGACTTAACGGTAGTATTCGCTGATAATTCAATTTTCCAATGATACCCTAAACGCGAAGGTGGAAATAAACTGCGTGGATTATCCGGTTCAGTGTTAATCAGTTTCACCGTATCACATTGCAAAATGACAGGCGCGGGACTTTGCAGATAATTCAGCTGTATTCCCCACCACATACAATCTACGGTTTGTTTTTTATCATTACACTGCCCGTTCTTTTTATAGGCCAGTTTGTCTGATACGACAGTAATCGCCGTATCATTATCGGTATACAGGTTATCCATAGCCCCGGTTTTTACGCTGATGGTCTTTACGTTTTCTGTAATCTTCATATCACCGTTAAATCCACAGGCACTTAACGTTAATACGCACGCAGCTATACATAATCTACCTATTTTTTTCATGGTAACTCCTAGGATACTTTTATCCTGACCACATTCATGACTTCCAGCTCAAAACCCGATACCACTTCCACGCCACGATAATAGGTCAGGTTCACGCGCTGGCCTTTCAGGTTTTTATACTGTTGTTTTCGCTTGAATTTAAACGGGGCTGAAACACCTTCAATCATCAGTGTATTCAAGAACCAGTCGTCTTTTTCGCGCTGTACATGCGATATTACCTTGAGTAAATCAGTATGCGTCAAGGCATCGTGTTTTTTGATCAATTTTTCAGGGTTACTTTTTATCATCTCTGCCTCCTGTTATCCCTGCGCGTAATAATCCGCATGGCTTATCCAGCGACTAATCAATGGTGTTATCAATGCTTCTTGCTGCGCATACAGTTCTTTTGCATACGCACTCACAGCAGGCAATAAATCTTTATCGCGTTCAATATCGGCAATGCGGAATTGCAACACGCCGGTCTGGCGACTACCCAACACTTCACCCGGACCGCGCAGTTTCAAATCGGTTTCGGCAATCACAAAACCGTCGTTGCTTTCGCGCAGGATATTCAGGCGTTCTTTGGCATTCATCGATAACGGTGATTGGTATAACAGCACACAATAACTTTGTGTTTCGCCCCGCCCTACCCTGCCGCGTAACTGGTGCAATTGCGCCAGCCCCAAACGCTCGGGATTTTCAATCACCATTAATGAGGCGTTAGGTACATTCACGCCCACCTCAATGACCGTGGTAGCCACCAGCAAATCAATCTCGCCCTGGGCAAAGGCTGTCATCGTGGCGGCTTTCTCTTTAGGATTTAAACGGCCATGCACCAAACCAATACGCAAACCCTGTAACTCTGCCTTCAGGCTTTCAGCAGTTTTTTCAGCAGCCTGGCAATTCAATGTTTCGGATTCTTCTATCAGCGTACACACCCAATAGGCCTGGTGTTTTTTCTCACAAGCGGCCTTTATGCGCTCCATCACTTCATGGCGGCGATGCTGTTCTATCACAATCGTGTTAATGGGTTTTCTGCCCGGTGGCAATTCATCAATCAGTGACAAATCGAGATCGGCATAGGCAGTCATCGCCAGTGTGCGCGGAATCGGCGTTGCCGTCATAATCAACTGGTGCGGCACAATACCGGCCTTTTCGCCTTTATCACGCAAGGCCAGACGCTGATGTACGCCAAAGCGGTGTTGTTCATCAATAATCACCAGGCCCAGGCGATGGAACTCGACGTTATCCTGGAATACGGCATGGGTACCTAACAATATATTGATGGTGCCATCGGCCAGCTGCGCAATAATCTCTTTTTTCTGTTTGACGGTATGCCTGCCTACCAGCCAGCCAACATTTATGGATAGATCATCAAACCATTGCGAAAAACTTTCCTTGTGTTGCTCGGCCAGAATTTCAGTCGGCGCCATTATTGCCACCTGATAACCGGCTGCCACCGCATACGCAGCGGCAATCGCTGCCACTACCGTTTTACCCGAGCCAACATCACCCTGGATCAAACGCAACATCGGTGTGTTGAGGCTGCAATCCTTGCCCACATCATCAATAGCCCGCTGTTGTGCTGCCGTCAGTGAAAATGGCAACTGTGCTATCAATGTTTTTGCTAATGTGCATTGTGGATCAAAGGCCGGTGCGGTAAACGCTCGCCGCGTAGCGCGCAACTTTAAGAGGCTGATCTGGTGTGCCAATAATTCTTCAAACGCCAAGCGCTGCTGGTAAGGATGACGGCCTTCGTGAATGGCAAAAACATCGGCCTCGGCCGGAGGCAAGTGCAAATACAATAACGCTTCTTTTAAGGACACATCAAGATACTTCAACGTTGGCGGCAATTGCACCAGCGTCAATTCTTCATCGCTGTTACGCAACAAACCCAGCGCCTGTTGTTGCAGCTTGCGCCACACCCCTTGTGACAGACCTTCAGTGGTCGGATACACGGGCGTTAACGCATTGGGTAACATCGCCTGCGGATCAGGATCAAACTGGCATTCCGGGTGCACCATTTCTGCACCCAAACGCCCCTGCCGCACTTCGCCAAAACAGCGCACAAGACGGCCGTTATAAAACGCATTTTGTTGCTGTTTGGAAAAATGGAACAGGCGCAACTGGATACTGCCGGTATCATCTTCCACCGTGCATAACAGGCTGCGCTGTTTGCCGAATACGACTTGTGTGTGTGTTACCCGCGCATCGATCACATAATCCTGCCCCGTTTTTAACAGCCTGATCGGCGTGATGCGTGTTCTATCCTGATAACGCAAGGGCAAATGGAATAACAGATCGAGAATGCGGTAGATGCCCAGCTTATGCAGCGTAGCCGCCAGCTTGGGGCCGACGCCTACCAGTATATCTACGCTGCTCTCCAGGCCAGCTTTTTTTATATTGCTAGATGACACGGCACTGGTTCACTGCGCTGCAAATCACATCAATGGCTTCAAAACGCGGAAAACTCGCGCGCCACGCCAGTGCTACCGTACGCTTTGGTCCATTGGCGGTAAACGGTTTGATGCACAGGTTCTGCTGCGAAAAACTGCTGAGGCCAGTGGCCGACATCGGCAACACGGTAATGCCCAGACCACTCGATACCATGTGTTTCAGTGTATCCAGCGAGGTATTCGCGGTGGCCGCAATCGGGTAATCCGGCGCAGCCATGCGTTCGCGCAAGCCGGGGCAAGCCGTTAATACTTGTTCACGAAAACAATGGCCTTCGCCCAATAGCAATACACAATCGCTGGCCAGATCAGCAGGGTCTATCGCCTCGCGTTTGGCCCAGGCATGATCCTTAGGCAACAACACCACAAACGGTTCTTCATAGAGTTTTTTTACCACCACATCGGCTTCATTAAACGGCAGCGCAATCAGGATCGCATCGAGTTCGGCATTCACCAGTTTTTTACGCAGCACCGCGGTATAGCTTTCTTCTAACACCATCGGCATATGCGGTGCCAGGCGATGCAATTCCGGCAACAGGTGTGGAAACAGGTAAGGCCCGATGGTAAAAATCGCACCCAGGCGCAACGGGCTGCTCAGCGCATCCTTGCCGGAATTGGCCAACTCCTCAATCACATGCGCCTGTGCCAGCACCACTTTGGCTTGCGCCACAATCTGCTCGCCCACCTTGGTGGTCAACACGCCGTTTTTGGTACGCTCGATCAACGCAACACCCAGCTCTTCCTCAAGTTTTTTCAATGCAATGCTCAAGGTCGGCTGGCTGACATGGCACAATTCCGCAGCTTTGCCAAAATGCCCGGTTTGCGCCAGCGTGACCAGATAGCGAAGTTCGGTTAATGTCATGGAGTTTTCCTTATTTCTATAGCGGCAAGCTATAATCCTGCCGTAGTAATGATTAAAATTCTAAATCACCTAAGCATTTTTGAGAAATTTTATTTATGGGCAATTTGCACAATAAAACCATCGCACTGGTCGGTTGCGGTGATATCGGTTGCCGTCTGGCACCACAACTGCTGGCAAAAGGTGCCGTGGTGCATGGCTTCCGGCGTAATATCGCTGCCCTGCCTGCCGGCGTTATTGCCCATGCGCTGGATGTGCAACAGCCGGAAACACTCACGGCCTTACGCAATATCGCCTTCGATTATGTGGTGGTCACGTTAAGCCCCGGCCAAATGTCGGATGCCGCCTACAAGGCTACTTATGTTGATGGCCTGCACAATATTCTGGCGGCATTGAATACCACCGCCCTGCGCAAATTGATCTGGGTATCCAGCACCAGCGTTTATGGCCAAAGCGATGGCAGTGTTGTCGATGAAACCTCCGCCACTGAACCTGCACGTTATGCCGGGCAGCGCCAGTTACAGGC
>CAZTZY010000018.1:0-37067 GCA_964617765.1 uncultured Spongiibacteraceae bacterium | reverse complement strand
GACATTTTTTCACCAGAATGATGGGCTTGAATACAGCTGGCTATAGTAAAAATTTAAGCCCGGCAAAGCAAGGAAAGCGCCGAAAACTGGACGGGGATATTATATTACTTGCATCAGAAATCAGTACACGGTGTAAAAGACGGTTAGCAACATAGGTCAGGTTTCTGCCTGACATCTCCGGATAAAGCCCGACCTCCATAACTATTGCCAATCCGGTTACCACGCTGGTTCAACACAAAATGGACTCACCTTGTTAAGAGATGAGTGTTGTTATAGATTTGGAGTGGGTATCAGTTAGCCTTCGGGGTTTGGGTCGGGATGTAGGGGCGCAATTCATTGCGCCATTTAACCAGAATAATTTGTGATAGGAATCATCCACCCAGGCACTCTCAAAAGGAACAACGGGAGATGATCTCTTGATGGTGGGTGATTGTGAATGATGCCATGCTAACATAGTTTATGTATCTCTATTTTACGGAAAATTTAATCTGACCCGAATTATTTCTAATTATTCTGATCCTTTAATTTAATAAGATAAAAGTCTTTCAACGAACCAGTAAGTTGATAATAAACCCATTAGGTAAGCTATCAACTTGGGAGTCATTGTAGATTTACATTGAAAGCCAATTACTTGAAAAAATTGAATTACCATCAAACCTGAAATGATAATGATTATTTGCCCTATCTCGATACCAACATTGAATGAAAATATAGGTATAATTAAATCTGATTCACCAGTCAAAGAATCTGCAATCACTCGGGCAAATCCACATCCGTGTATTAAACCAAAGGTAAACGTTAATAAATATGGTTTATTTCTAACAGACAAGGAACTTGCAACCTTATCCATTTTTAAAATTTCCAAGGCTAAAACAATCAAGGTTAAAGCAATAATAACTTCAATAATCCTGACATTAAATGTGAAAAAACCGAAGCTTGCCATCACCAATGAAAAACTGTGGCCTAAAGTGAAACAGCTAATAGCGATTATTAAAGCACGCTGTTTTTTATATAAAAGAACCAGTATACCAATAACAAATAACACATGATCCAAGCCTGAAAATAAATGAACTATGCCTGAAAATACATATTCTTGAACTTTATGGAATTGGTACCCGGTTTCAGGAATTAGAAATACGGGGGAAATATTTGATATTAAACGGCTTACCCGTTTTCCATCTTGACCAGTAAAGACTACCATCACAGAATGTTCGAGATCTGTAAAATGTATTGGCTGATTTATCAATGTTGATTCGCACCCTATTTCCCATTGGTATATTACTGACCAGCCATTAACTGTAATCTTTCTATCGGAAATTATTTTGCAGTTGGCAGGAAAAACAGGCATAGCATCGATGCCCATACCGCGCATCTGTTTGTTGTTGGTTTTCCATTGAATATTAGCTGAAAGATCATTTTTCAAGGTAATATTTAACAATCCAGAATCAAGATTATGGGATTGGCATGAAAGTGAATAAATCAAGAATAAAAACAAGGAAATTAGTATTTTTTTAATTTTCATATTTTGTGTTTGTGATGATATATATTTCTTCAAATGCCAAACCCGTTTTGTCGAAGAATACTTTATGGAAAGCTGCATTCAAAATCTTTTATCAAATTTGCACTTTATTTCGCAACCGATATAACTCTTGATACCTTGGAATATTTGCCAATCACAGTATTGATATTCCAGTAACCCATGCGCGATTCGTATTAAACTGATACAGCTAATTATTCAATACATGTTCGTTCAGCTATCTATCAGTACATAGTATGGATGGATTTATTAATGACCAAACTATTTGGAAGTTTTAATTTTGATTCCCCCTATATAAAAATATAGGGTAATGCCGGAATTAATATTTCAAGCATATGTACGATATATAGGCTAGGCTAGTGTAAATACGTATTTTTATAACATATAAAATAGAGGAAAACTTATGGTCAGGTATTTAACTATTGGTATTTTTTTATTCTATAGCATTAAGGCCATGGCTTTTGGAATGTCTGAGTGCGTAACTTATGCAGAAAAAAACGAAAATAGTTGTGAAGCGGTAAAAAACTGCAGTGCCGCCCGAATTAATGATCTGGAAAAACAGCTACTCGATGTGACAGTCGAAAACAGCAATGAGTCAACATTGTTCAAACAAGTCACTCTTAAGTTGTTGAAATCGAAAGCCTATATGTATGAAGAAGATTCAATTTACAAAGGCGTATTGGAAATCAACGACACATATGAATTATCAAAACAACTTCCTGATTCTGAATCATCTTCGCAACTTAAAAAAGACGTTCTCCGCAACAAGGGTATCTTTGAGTTTCGATTAGGGGAATTACGTAACTGTGTTGAAAACCATAATGCCGATAGCTGTATATTCCCCTTGTCAGAAAATGCCCGGCATAAAGATAAAAACGGATCCACTGCAGCTATTGCTTCCTTCATGACATATTTGAATACCTATGGACGTGATGAAGGACTCGTTTGGCTACTGAACATAGCCCACCAGACACTGGGCACTTATCCGGATGGTGTGCCTCAAGAATATTTATTTCCTGCATCTCTCTTTGCATCGCAATCGTATATTGGCAAGTTTATTGATATCGCAGGACCCCTTGGATTGCAAAACTATTCACAGGAAGCCGGTGGTGTCGCAGTTGATGATTTTAACGAAGATGGTTATCTGGATTTCATGTTATCATCTAACGGATTTTGTGATACGACCCTCTACTTTGAAAATGATGGCAATGGTGGTTTCATTGATAAATCTGTTGAATCGGGTGTGTCGGAAGTTAAACACAATATCGGGATTATTTCCGCTGATTATGACAATGACGGCGATCTGGATGTTTATTTTTATGGGGGCGCGTGGGACACAAATGATTATGAACTCAAATTATCTCCCAGACACAACCAATTTTACCAAAATACAGGCAAAGGCAAATTCCTGAATGTCACAGAAAGTGTTGGTTTAAAAACCACAAGAAACTATAACCTTGCGTCTGCATGGGGGGATTATGACAACGATGGCTGGGTAGATTTATTCGTATGTAATGACCTTAAATTTCCTGAACTCTTTAAAAATGATCATGGCCACTTCAAAAAAACATTAGGCATGGGAGTGCTTGGCCAAAACGATAAACGCTGTAAATCTTCTATTTGGGGTGATGTGAATAATGATGGTTGGCAAGATTTGTTTTTGTCTTATACACAAGGTAAATACGAATTATACATCAACAACAAGGGTCATGGATTTTACCTTCAACCAGTCACTGCAGATGAACCAGAACCTTATTATGGTTTTGGCAGTTATATCCTGGATTATGATAACGATGGTTGGATGGATATTTTTGTTGCCAGTTTTGATGGCTTGGCAAAAGGCGTGCAATATGGCACTCAACATCAAGGTACTAAAGTACCAGGGGAAACCTTCCGGTTATTTAAGAATATGGGTTACGGAATATTTTGGGATGTAACCCAATCTATGGGCATGGATTTTTACTTGCCTACGATGGGTATTAATTTTGGTGATGCAAATAATGACGGTTTCCTGGATGTGTATTTAGGTACAGGTGGATCCACACTTGACTTGATTGAACCCAATCGCTTATTCCTGAATATCAATGGGAAAAAGTATATTGATGTAACCCATTCAGCAGGAGTAGGAAACTTGCAAAAAGGACATGGTATTGCTTTTGCTGATTATGATAATGATGGGGATTCGGATATTCTAGCCCAGTTTGGCGGCGCATTTCCAGGTGATAAATTCTTCCCTTCCCTCTATCAAAATCCGGGGAATACAAATAAATGGATTACTGTGCGAATGGAAGGTGTTATGGCAAACCGCTCTGCCATAGGCGCTAAATTACATTTTATCGTAGAAACCAATAATGGCGAACAGGACATATACAGGGTTGTTAGCCATGGCAGCACACTCGGTTCAAACCCTTTGCAAGTAGAAGTTGGGCTTGGTAATGCATTAAAAATCAAATCACTGAGTATTCTTTGGCGAGGTGATTTACAGCCTGAAATTTTCCATGACTTAAGTCTTAATAGTTTTGTATATATCAAGGAAGGCACTTTGAGCCCTGTTTATCTGAATCTGAAAAAATTGAAAAATCCATCATCAATATTGTCAGAACATCATCATGCGCATGAATAGGCATAACCAACTGATTCTTGAGAATTTGAAGGGTTAAAAAACAGGGATTGTGTATGCCATTACTTGATTCGCCTGAATTGTGGTTATTAGACTAACTAGATTGCTTTTCCGTCAAAATTGAATTTCAGACGAATATCTTCGCCTATCCAGGAGTTTAGCATACGGCCCCATAACTCAATTCCTTCAAGGGCTTTATGGATTAATTCTTCACCACGTTGTGAATCAGGATTTTGTTGTTCTATGTACTCCAATCCCATAATACTGTGATGCTCATCCGCCTCCACATGCACGTCAAAATATTCATCACCTGCATTTAATGCGTGCATTTTTGGCGCAACAATCTTGAAAAATTCATTCGAGCAACGCTCTATGCCGCTATTCAACCCAACTAACCATTTATCTCTATCTTGTTCAATAGCCATCTGATACGCATAATTTACACAGGCATTGGTTTCAGTATTTGGAATAAAATCATCAATTTCAGACTTGCTATTAACAATTTTAAATTCAAGCATCCAACGCATTAGCATCTGATGGTGATGTGCTTCTCCATATGCGTGCGTTGCATAAAATGGCATCATGAAATTTTCTGACATTGGGGTTAAGCCCAACATCAAGCCCATCACTTTTGGAAAAGTGGCAGAGTGATAATATAAGGGCAAAGCTGCATCTTTAAATTGAACAGGATCAGTAAGATTATTTATCCAGTCAAAAAACGGGGTTGTTTTGACATGTTCACTTGCCCTATAGATAGGCTCGACAATCCAGGCGTGCTTAATTTGTAAAGCCCTAATTTTTTCAGTGTCGATGACGTTATACATGCTTTGGACATCCTGAGCGTGTTGGTGCTTATTAAGATTTACATTCATAAGGTAATATTAAAAATAGTGTATTTTTTATAGTTGAATATCCAGAATATGTAAAGACTATTACGATATCCTGGTTAATTTATCGGTTATTTGCCCTAAAAGGATGCACGAATTGGCCAGATTGAAACACTCTGGATCATCAATATCTAAAATTCCTCTTCTCCAAGAAGTACTTCTCACACAAAGGAGAAAGGCCGCATAGAAACATAAAACAACATAAACATCCAAGAATGTCTATTTTCTGTAAAACTATGTAGTTAGTTACGATAAAGGTTTTGAACTCTATCAATTTCTTCAAGCGGTATCCTGAATCCCATAGAAGATCCAAAAATTCCCGAAGGGTGATTAACAAACCAGACATGAATCATTTCAGGGCTTCTGTCAGAATACTTGCCTTGTTCACAGTATTTATCTACTGCAAGTTGAAATCGACGAATATGTCCATCCCAGCAAGAACCTGGTTGTGTGTGAAAATGCCAAACAGTAAGGTTTCCTCCCAGCTGCGGACCATGACCTAAGTGGGTGTCAGCATTAAACATAACTCCTATAAGAACACGACCATAAATAGTTGGCTGAAAGATAAGAAATTCCGGTCTCTTTGGATCAAATTCTTTTCCATCATACAAATAATCATTATTAAAATAATGGGTCGAATCAAAATCAGGGTTCAATAGATACCCTGATTTTATTGCTTCTTTTTCTATATACCATTTTTTATTTATAATATTTTCAAGTGTTTTTTTATAGATTGAATCAGCAAATGCTTTTTGCTCTAAGGTGGGTGGAAGATAACGAAAATGATTAACCTCTATCATAAAGGGATTGGTTGTTAAATCTTCCAGCTTCATCCAAAATCGCAGCTTACCATTAAACATTTCAGAATATGCTGTATCTGCATCCAAATCTCCCTGTAACGCCATTTCAGTGACAATATCATCCATTAAGTGCTCATATTGAGCTGAGGAATTCAATGAAAAAGCTATGAGAAATACAAATACTGAATATCGTGCAGGCTTAAGGGTAAAAACCATGGTATTAATTCTCGTGTTGCATTAATAAAAAATAATATTATTCATACTAGTATCAAAAAGATGATTAGCAAAGATTACATGAAAAAAGTATTTCTACTGTGTTCGTAGATCATGTAAAAATGTGACTAATACTTCTTATATTGTGATTAAGATTTTATCTGGATAAATGAACAAGCGAATGCTCCAATATTTATTTCAGGTTGATTCGCGTAATTTATCCACACTCAACACCATCAATCCACACCACCCGTTCCTCGCGCAAGGCCGAGCCAATATCACTGGCTGCATAGGAATACAAAACAACACGCTGAACCGGAATTTCAAGAGCTTCTTCATGTACATCGATCATCTTCGCTGTTATTGATGCTGCAGGATGATCATGATTGTAAATTCCCAGCGTGATATGTGGCACATACCGCATGGTGCGAAAATCATTGTGTGTTGAATTGAATACTTGCCGAATAATTTCTAACGTATTGCATTGTTCTTTCACTTCCAGGAATGGCGCTGTTGCAAAACTGTTGGCGCCACCTACTGTCAAAGTAAAAGGTTTTAATGCTAACGCCTTTAATGCCTGAACCTGCTGATCGATAGTTGCTGGCGCAATATCATCATTATGTTGTGGCTGCTCACTTAAAAAGCCACTGACCGCCAGGGTGATATGCGGCTGGCGATGATAGTTATCAACTAAATAGGGTTTCAGGCTGTTTTTATAGCGATTAATGCGTTCTTGCAATTCCCGGGTATCGGCATCGATGGCCCAGATAAAATAGCGCTCACGCTGTTTATGCCACTCGGGATATTCACGCTGTTGCGCACCGCGGCAATACTTCTGTTGTACAAATTCATTCCATACTGCGGGATAAAACACGGGAAAACTGCCTTGCAGGGTTTGCCATTGATGCATTCATGATATGCCGTGCGGTATGTATTGATAAAGTGTTTCATGCGGGTTTTATCTGGGATGGGGCTTGCCACTCAGCGAATGCAACTATCATGAAGGCTTTTTATATTGACTTTTAAAGTTAAAAATCTATTATCTGCCGCAGAAGGTTCCTATGGGATTAAATGGGAACACAGTGAGCCAAACCTCCATTTGGTAATACTGTGGCTGCCCCCGCAACTGTAGATACGAATTTCATTGCTCACCGCCACTGGCATTAGCCGGGAAGGCGCAATGGGAGTTTGACGTATAAGCCAGGAGACCTACCTTCACCAGCCATTGTGGCTGTCACTGTTTATCGGCGGGGTTGCTGATAAACCGAATGTAACACTGTAGAGGCAATTTTTTTGTACTTTAAGCAGTTAATCCCTGCGTTGGCTTTATTGTGCCTGTTGACTATGGGCAGTTTTGCCACGGCAAGCCACGCAGACAAACTACAAACGATCGAAGTGATCGCTGAAAAAATCGAACCGCGCAATGTGGCTGAGGTTAACCTCGATGACTATAACGGCTTCGAGAGCATTGTTACGCGTGAAGCTTTTGATAATCGACTCGTGGATATGAGCCAGATCATTAACCAGTTACCTTCGGTGCAAACTTTTAGTACCGGCGGCGTGGGTGGCTACAGTTCCGCGTCTATCCGTGGTTCAACCGGCAAGCAGGTGAACGTTTATCTCGATGGTATTTTGTTGAGCAGTGCATTTAGCGGCTATAGCAATTTGGGCATTGTGCCTGCAGAAATGACCGAAGCCATCGAAGTTTATCCAGATTTTACCCCGGTGCAATTAACCGATGGCAACCTGGCTGGCGCCATCAATATCCGAACGCGCAAACTCACAGGCGGCGATTTGGGTGGCAAGGCGGGCATCGGCTATGGCTCATTCAATACCCGTCAGGCCGGTGGCAGCTTTTGGGGCGGCAGCAGCGCTACCCAGGTAATTTTTGCTGGCAGTACCTTAAGTTCGGATAACAACTTTACTGTGTCGCCAGAGCTCTTCCCTAACGTTAGTGCTGGCAATAGCCACCATCGTGAAAACGCTGCATTCGAACAACAAGATATCATAGGCAAAATGCAGCATGATATTAACGATAAGCTGTTGCTGAATGTGATGACCGGTTATTCGCATGCGCTAAATGATTTGCCGACCATGCAAAACAAAATCGAACCCGCCGCAACATTCGACACAGAAAATATCCGCAATATTGTCAGTATTGAGTCGCTGGATGAGAATTTAAACTGGGGCACCCGCTTTTACAATAACCAGAGCAACAATACCTACAAGGATATTGGGCAGAGCATGTCATTACAGCCGCAGTATGTGAAGATGCTGGAAAAAACCCTGGGCACTAGCCTGTATATCGAATATCGATTCGCCCGACAAAACCTGAGCGCCTCGATGGATTTCAGTAAAGCATGGATTGATAAATCTAACCAGTTAGCCAATGATGAGCAAATTGATACCGACCGGGATAAATGGGTTACGGCAATTTCTGATGTATGGAAAGTCAATAAGGCATTTTCGCTGTACGGCATTATCCGCAACTATTATGTAAATGATGAATCCGATGCAGCAATACATTCATTCAGTGCCAGCTGCAGTAACACTAACCAGCGATGCCTGGATAGCACCGATCAGGAACATAGCGAGCAAATCGGTGCCAGCTACGTGTTTGCAAAACACTGGACTATCAAGGGCAATGTGGCGCAACTCATTCGCATCCCTACCCTTGCTGAAAAATTTGGCGAGTTTGGTAATTATATCGGTGACCCTGATTTAAAGCCGGAAGCCAGTAAAACGATCGATGGTGGCATCCGTTTCAACAATGCTGCCATTGATACCGGATTAACCCTCTTTAACAAAAATATTACTGATGGCATTTATGTGTCTTACGATTCCCGTGGCGTTGGACATCCGAGCAATACCAGCAAGGCCAACATTATTGGGGCTGAATACCATATAAACTGGTTCATCAACGATGCATTCAGCTATGAAGTCAGTGGCTACACGATGGATTCTGAAAACCGGTCGAATATCAAGGCCGCAAAAGGCAAGAAATTGCATGGCATTTACCATTACGGTTATTACACAGCTCTGAACTGGTTATTCAACGAGCATAATCTTACGGCCAGTTACCAGTTGGATGACGACCTGTATTACACCGCAGCCAATACCGTAAAAGCCGGAAAAAAAGAAAGCCTTAACCTGATCTATACCTGGCAGTTACAAGCCTGGATATTCAATGTCAGCGCCAACAATCTGTTAGATAAACAATACAGTGATTTTAACCGAATGCCGAATGCCGGGCGCAATTTCAGCACCAGCGTTCATTATGAATTTTAAACAGGAGAAAACCATGCAACACAAAACACTATTTACGCTAGTAACTATTCTGGCAAGCTTGCAAATATCGAGCTGCAGTAAGGATGACAACAATAATTTTGTCGGCAGTCTTGATGCTGCTGCGATAATCAATACTGTTGCTTCTGACTATTCTGACAGTGATATAGAGTTGGTCAATATTGAACATGGTATTGACACTGGAAAACTCACGGCAAAATCAGGTAATTATGCCAACGGTCTTTCAGATTACAGCGTAGCCGCCTACGGTGAAAACTTTTATCGTATCGGCCGTTATGGCATAGATACCATTACCAAGTATTCCATTACTAACCCGGATACGCCCGTTTACACGTATTCAACCCTGGATAATAGCGAGGATCCCACCAGCAATCCTTACCAACTGGTTTTCCTCAGTGAAACCAAGGCTTATTTAATCCGTTATAACAGCCCGTTTATATGGATAGTGAATCCATCGGCGGCCACTGAAAATGATTTCAAGATCGATGAAATAGACATGAGTGATTATAACGAGCCATCAACAGGCAGTGCTGACGGTTCTCCCGAGATCTCCGATGGCGTAATCGTTGACGGTAAATTATTTCTCACCTTACAACGCCAGGATAATTTTACTATCGTAAATAGTAATGCTTACGTTGTGGTGATTGATACTGCAACAGACACCGAAATAGATACCGATAATCTTGATGCCCCTACCGAACTTTTTGGTATTCAGTTACAAACCAATAATCCTGAAAGAATCACTTATCAAGCAGATGCAGGCTTGTATGTACAATCTGTAGGTGCTTACGAATCATGGGATGGCAGTATTCCGGCAGATTATAAAGGCGGCATTGAAAAGGTTTTTCTTGATGACTATAGCACGGATCTCATTGTTGATGATGGTGATGCATTATCGCATCCTTATGGACAGATTGCCGGCTTGGTGATTGTGTCAGATACGCTGGGATATTTTATTGGTTATGCCGGTTGGGGTGATAACTCCTTGCATGAATTTAACCCGAGTACCGGCCAGGTCTATTGGCGAAATGTTGCAGGTTTAGGTGACGATGCCTATCCTGATGATATTCCGAGTATCAATCTTGGCCCGCAAAACAGTCTTTGGGTAAGCCTTGCCGACCTGGCTAACCCAAGGGTGCTGGTTATTGATACTGCCAATAATGAAATTATTGATGAAGTTGAAACCCAATTTAATCCGGCTGGCGTGGTGTTTGCCGAGCTTTAACTCTATATGGCATCATTAAAGGGCAGGCCTGCCTGCCCGGTTGATCTCCGATGAAAACACAACTGACACAAGCAAGCTTGTTGTTTACCTTGATGCTTGGCATTCCCTGTCAGGCATTCGAGCGCATTGTGTCCATCAACCTGTGTACCGACCAATTATTGTATTTGCTGGAAGCACCGGAACATATCGCTTCGGTATCCTATTTGTCGCAGGATCCGGATTACTCATATCTCGCCAGCGAGATGAAAGCATTCCCTGCTAACAATGCGCAGATTGAAGAAATCATTCAATACAACCCGGATCTCATTCTTGCCGGCAATTACAGTGATGCACATACCTTGTTTTTTTTACGCGAGCTTGGTTACCGTGTTGAATCGATCGCTATTCCCCAGGATATCAACCATCTTGAACAAGGCATTCAGCGATTAGGTGTTTTGTTAGATAAACCGGCAAAAGCCGATAGTATTATTTCTGATATGCGCCAGCGCAAGCAAATTGCACAAGAGAAGGTTTTGCATAAAAACCGGCCTCTGGCTGTGATTTTGGCGCCTGATGGTTATACCCATGGCAAGCATTCCATGAATGGCGATTTGCTGGAGTTGGCCGGTTATCGTAATCTTGCTGCTGAAACGGGAGTTGAAGGCAGCGGAAATATTACCCTTGAAGACCTGATTCAGGCGCAACCGGATATCCTGATCATCGAAGATGCAGCGGCGAACCATAATTCCCTGTCACAACGATTGTTACAGCATCCGGCATTAACGCGTGGGTTAAAACAGATGCAGCAGGTTTTTGTACATCCCAATTTATGGACTTGTGGAGGCCCATCCATGATCAAGGCTTTGGAAATTCTGGTGGAGTCGCATCCATGAAACTGTTAACGCATCCTGGCATCTATTGGCCTTTGTTAATGATGGTATTGATATCCCTGTTTTTCCTGCATATATCGTTAGGCACAATCCCGATCAATATTATCGACGGCATACTACAAATGTTTCAGGAGCAACAGGGAACATCGGGATTAATTTTAGCAGAAATCCGCTTGCCCCGCGCCCTTCTTGCCATGACAGTAGGGATTACCCTGGGTTTATCCGGGGCCGCCTTGCAAGGCCTGCTCAAGAATCCACTGGCTGGACCAGATCTTATCGGCGTCAGTAGCTGCGCTGCATTGGGTGCAGTGATCAGCTTATATTTTGGCCTGGCCAATCTGGTCTGGTATGCATTACCTTTAGGCGGCATGTTAGGTTCTGGCTTATGCGTAATGCTGATTTTTTTATTGGCAGGCAAACAGTACAGCACACTCAATCTTATTCTTGCAGGTGTTGCCATTAATGCCGTTGCTTCATCCTTTATTGCCCTGTCCCTGAATTTTGCCAATAATCCTTATGCTGTTAATGAAATTATTTATTGGTTACTGGGCTCGGTCAGTAACCGCAGCATGAATGATGTGGCTATTGCCCTGCCCTTCATGCTGGTAGGCTGGATATGTATTTTAATGCGTGGAAATTTTTTGAATGCACTTAGCCTGGGTGAAGAAACGGCAAAATCATTAGGCTTTAACCTGTTCAAGGAACGTGCAATTCTTGTTATAGGTGTCGCCTTATCGGTGGGTGCTGCTGTATCAGTGAGTGGCAATATTGGCTTTATTGGCTTGGTGGTTCCGCATTTGTTACGCCCGTTGGTGAATCATGAACCGCGTAAATTATTGGCACTGAGTGCAATGGGAGGTGGTATTTTATTATTGGCCGCTGATTGTGCTGTGCAATTAATTTCCACAGGCGAAGAATTAAAACTCGGTGTTGTTACGGCAATTGTTGGCGGGCCTTTCTTTTTATTATTGATTTACCGTTTACGCAATGAGGCCTTTTAAATGTTAATACAGGCAAAAAACCTCTCTCTGGACATAGGCAAGCACAGAATTTTAAATAATGTGTCAGTAAATATTGCCCGCGGTGAAATGATTGGCCTTATCGGCCCTAATGGCGCCGGGAAAACCAGCCTGCTAAAAATCCTGGCTAATATACAGACACACTATGCGGGGGAGTACCAATTTCAAAATGCGCCGATAAATACCTATTCCCTGCAACAATTAGCCAAATTATTTGGATATCTTGCGCAAGATGCAACGGCACATTGGCCGCTCAAGGTACAAACACTGATTGAATTGGGCCGTTTACCATTTCAGGGTGTTATCAAGCGCCACAGTGAAAATGATATCTCTGCCATTCACAATGCCGCGCAAAAAACTGAAGTTGAACATTTGCTGGATCGTTTGGTTACTGAGCTTTCCGGCGGTGAACGTGCCCGCGTTTTGTTGGCGCGGCTGCTGGCAGCTGAACCGAGCGTGATATTTCTTGATGAACCTATTGCAGCGCTCGACCCTTATCACCAATTACACATCATGGAAATACTGAAAGAACATACTGCTAACGGTGGAACTGTTGTAATTGTTCTTCATGACCTGAATTTATCAGCACGATTCTGTGACAGGTTATTTTTGATGAACAAGGGTGCCATCATTGCGGAGGGTAATATTGAACAACTGCTAAAGAATAACCTGCTGGAAGATACTTATGGCATCGAATTAAAAATGTTCTGCCAGGATGACGCCTATTCACTGACACCCTGGAAACGAAAAAAAACTGCGCCCTGAAAATACTGCTATTGCATTCAGGCTAACTGTTGGTGTAATTGCTGTAAAAAGGCCAAAAAAGGATTATATATCTTCAATCGCTTAACATCATTCACCGCTTCACTCATTGCTATTCGACGTTGTATTTCTTCATTTAATGCCTGCATAAAAACAGGGTTTCCCGATATCACAAGATCCAGTTCTGCGCCTTTTTGCATAGAATAAACTGACACATTGGCAGACCCCATAAGCACTGTTTCGCCATCAAACAATATCAATTTCGAATGTATCATTTTTTGTGCAAAAAACACTTTCACACGAGAATGACTGGCAATGTCATACAAGGTTTTATAGTTGATATCATTACCGACATTGGCAACACGGGAGAACATGACGGTGATATCAATACCACGGTTACTCGCCTGTATTATTGCCTCACTGATATCAGGATCACCGATGTAGGCCATCTCGATATAGACTGAACTTTTCGCTGTCGCCAGTCGCTGCAGCATGAATGGCTTTATCTCAAATTCAGAAATACCTGTCACAACTCGATTCAGGATAAAATCTATTTCCCTGGTTTCATCCAATGGCACTTTTCCCGTGTTACGTTGCTCGAAATGTTTTATCCACTGATTGCCACGCAACTCCACCATGTAATCCCAATATCCACGATGACGATCCTCAATATTGATACTACCGGTGAGCATTAATTCATCATCAAAAATATAATATTTAGCATGGGTATGATGCACCCATTCCATAGTGACATTCTTGTGCGACATTAAACGCTGACCGGCATCATCAGTAAAACTATCGTGGATATAGGTATCGGGGAAAGTGTATGACATCAACTTATAAACTAACCGTTTACTTGATGGGAGATTTTTTTTAAAAAGGGGTTGGCGATTCATTTCAATACATTCATAAAGGAATGCATCGGTGTCTTTGGTGATATGTATCTTTATGCCACGATCAGCGGCAGAGATCAGCGCATCAGCAATACTGTTACCTATTCCATCAGCACGCCAGACAAACATATGAATACGAATTGATGATCTGGCGAGATGAATACATTCAATAATTCGCCGAAAAGTAACATCTGCTCCGTCAGCATTACCCTTTTCCACTAATAAGCTAACAGGCTCAAGCATGCATATTCCAGGAGGAAATCATCGGAATGTTATAATCTTTTCCTGAGGTCGTATAAACGCTCGCGGAAAGCATTAATCTTGTCATAAAATTCAGTATATTGTGCATCAATTTCTTCAGCATTAATCAAGTCACCAAATAACATAGGGATGCGATCATTGGTATGCTGGGAAAATAATTCCCTCATCATTTTCATTTGTATCACTTCGCGCATCCAGACTTGCCGTGTCAAAAACTTCTCATATATTTTTATCAGGTAATAATAGGCATAACTATTTCTGCCTCCAATATAAACCGGCATGACAGGTGCTTTTGTTGCAAGGGCGAATTTCAGAAAGCTGCCTTTCCATGCGTGATCGATGGGTTCACCTTTTATAAAATCGGAGTACATCCGGGTAGGAAATAAAACAATCACTCCCTCATTTTCCAGATGCTGGCGGATTAACCTGAAAGATTCCTTGCTCAGCTTTTGCGAAAAATTATCTACTGGAATGGTTAAATCCTGCATACCTAACATGTCATGCAAAGCTTTACCTACTAACAATTTTATATCGGGGCGGATTTCAGTCAGCACTTGTATTAGCCCGATTCCTTCAAGATTACCCATGGGGTGATTGGAAATAATAATCAATCGACCCGCTTTCGGCATTTTTTTAATATCTTCTTCGGATACCACAAAAGCAAAATTAATATGTTTAAAGGCACGGGCAATAAGAGCACCACCCTTAAGACTGGAGTGTTCTCCTGCAAAGGCCTGAAACTTTTTTTCCATCCATAAAATTGACGCTATTTTGACAATAGCATTCGTTAATAGCGGATGCTTATCAGCAAATTGCGGATGGTTTTTGACAAAGATGGTGCGGATATCATACATACGAAAACTTTTATTATTGTTTTAATTTTTCATGGCACTATAAATAAATGGATATCAGTACTATCTCCAGAATTTATACAACACAAATTGTCATCCAGACAAATATTACCAATTTGTAACTATATCAAAGAATACCGCTAAAGTGATAAAAAACGCAAAGGCTATTATCTTTTAATGGGGTTTATAACGAGAAATCATGTTGCAATAACTGTGACAATCAAGGGTTAGCAAGAAAATAGCGGCTTACAATCATAACCCTAAAAATAACTATTACTGGATATTTTTATTCACAGCCACTTCTTGTTCACGGTTAAAAATGGCATTGATTGATGAAGCAAAACCTTGATGAAAAGCCATTCCGATTTTTTCCTGCAGGGTTTTCTTTTCTACAAAGGTCACTTCAAATATTCGACGATCATTGCGATGTTTCATCAGGTAATCATCACTGGTCATGATGTCGTCTACCAACAACTGCTCAAGTGCCCTCTGCCCATACCACACTTCACCTGTTGCTACTTTTTCAATGGCCACCTGCGGCCTGTGTTGACTGATAAATTCCTTGAATAAAACGTGGGTTTCTTCCAGTTCATCCTTGAGCTTGTTGCGGCCTTTTTCGGTAATCTCACCAAACATGGTTACCGGTGCCTTATATTCACCCGCAGTCATGATTTCATAGTCTACATCGAATTTTTTTAATGCCCGGTTAAAATTGGGGATCTGGGCTAACACACCAATAGAGCCGACAACAGCAAACGGCGCCGCAATGATTCTGTTGGCAACACACGCCATCATATAACCGCCACTGGCAGCCACTTTATCTACACACACAATAAGTGGAATACCGGCTGCGCGAATACGTTTCAATTGCGATGCGGCCAAGCCGTAGGTATGCACCATACCGCCCGGGCTTTCAAGATTAATCATAATTTCGTCGTTCGCACTGGCAACTGTAAGAATAGCCGTGATTTCCTGACGCAGTAACTCAAGCTCGGAAGCTTTTACATCACCGTTAAAATTTAAAACAAATAGACAGGGTTTTTGAATGTTCCCCTTTTTTTGCTTTTTCTTTTCTTCTTTTAACGCCTTTTTTTCTTCTTTTTGTTCGGCCTTATAATCGTCATGAAGAAGCACAACTTCCTTCATTTGATGCTCATAATCCTTGAACTGGTCATTAATATTTTTAATATCAATGTAGCCATGAAGATTGCCTGAAGATTTATTCTTCATGGCCTGAGCAGCCATTGCACTGATAATAACAATGATAGCAATAACTACAGTAATGACCTTGGCAAAAAATAGGCCGTACTCGGATAAAAATTCCACGCGAAGAACCTCAGTAAACTAAAAGCGAAATGCGGATGCAGGAATAGCTACTGCCATTCCTTGTTTATGGCTTTTGCAGCCTCGTTAACAGGTTCGGATTGTAAGTCAATCTTTCCGATTGAAACAGAAAAAACTGCACCGTCCGCGAGAGGCAGGAATTTGGATTTATAAACTGACGTTGAGATAAAACCTACATCCTTGCCTTTGAACCAATTCCATAGATCAATTCCAATGGACTCATCAGGCATAGTATTTATGTTTTGAGCACTGGTGCGTTGCTGCTCAAGGGAATAATAACGACCACTGATGGATTCCAGTTTGTAAAAAGGTGATGCCCCTGACAACGACAATACACGCCCGGTGACTTGCCACATATCACCATCGACAGTGAATTTAAATTCTTTACCAGTCTGGACGCTCACGACTGCTGCTTCATAACTTTGTTCGTTGATCTTAGTAAAACTGATATTCGCCAAGTCATGGTTTTCAGCAATCTGGGCATAAGAGGCCAGATTTAAACCTACCATGATGATGATGGCTGCGCAGAGTATTAGTCCGAAACCTGCAAACCCGCGCAAAAACTGCAGGAACCAGTTAGTGGCGAACAACAGCCTTAAACCCATTAGGATCAAGCCTGCGGCAAGAACAAGTAGCGTAATACTGACCATGCTAAATTCCATAACACTCTACTCTTTAAATTATTGAGAAACAGGGAAACCCAACGCTGCCAGACTTTGCTCAGCTACTGCCAATACACTCGGATGAGCATCGCCATGAAGCTCAACTTCTGACAAATAATATTCAAGGGCAATCAATGCATCTGCCATGGTTTCCAATATATTTTGAGCCTTGGAACTTTCAACACCCTGGCTAATGGTTGCTTCAATGAATTTAATACAACTGGCCACAACGGCTTCTGCTTTTTTCCTGTTAAGAATCGCCAGGCCACCTTTTATAGACGACAGATTTTCTACCACATTACTGATATGTTGAACTTCAAAATTGGATTCAATAAAGGAGTTGATATCTTTTTTAGCTTGTGCGATTCCTGCCTGAGCTTCCTTGATAACAATACTCTCGGCTTCATTTAACTGGCTTTTCGCCATTAATTGACGCTTGACGGTTTCATTATCGGCTTCCGTCTGGAAATTCAAATCGAGTCGACTTAAATTAGCCAACGCACTCTCCACATACAACAATCCATCAGCAATCTCGAGAAGCTTATCCTGGTTAAACGCTTCTCCATTAACACAGGATTGCACAGATTTACTCATCGCGGCCAAAGTCTGGCTTGATGTCGACAAGCCGATAACTGCCAAAATATCCGATGTACGCTGAAACACTCCAACCAGCAAACCAAAGTCGTTAGAAACAGTGGTATCCTGGGAAGCAATCTCAAGGATTTCTTTACTTTGCGCCAAATCTTCACGCAATGCCTGTACCATGGCGATCATGGTATCTGCATTGGGGCCATGCATAATGGCTTTTTCTTTCTGTACCAGTCGGTCGGTAATTGCCAACGGTGCGAGTGATAATGTTTTGGTCACTTCCGAACAGGCTTCATGTGTACAACCAGAAATATTCACCAGGTAAACAAGTTCGGTGAGCAGTGTTTTATTGGAAGAAACCGCTGTGCTATCGGGGTTCTGCTCAAAACTCCTTAATTCAGCATCAAGCAACGATAATGTACGTTTACGCGTGAAGGTTAAACTTAAATCCTTGCTTAACATGGCTTCCAGAACAGCTTCACCTAAACGCCATTGGGTTCTGGCATCAGAACCCCCTACTGCATCAGCCAAACGCGACATGGCACGATGCATCAATTGCATTTTTAAATGGAGGTTTTCTTCACGAATCAAACCAATAAGACCAATCTGGTACATCTGGCGTTGACGACTGATTAAGGATTTCAGGTCATCCGCTGCCGTTTTACCGGCCTCACTCAGTGCGATATTTGCGGGAGCACTATATTCCAGCAGTTGGCTTTCAAGCGTTATAGGGGTACGCAATGCTGCCTTTAGCTCGTTAACGAATTCAAGGGTCAATATTGGCATCGCCTTGGAACAATCGACAACGTATTCAATATAACAAGGCATCGCCACAAAGGCCTGGCTGAGTGCCGACAGGGAGAAATCCTTGACGCCTAAAGGATTGGCAATAATCTTGTTTAACAACGCGAGCATTTCCTGGGCCAAAAGCAAAGCGCCGGGAATCTGCAGCATTTTTAAAATGCCGACAATATCGGTTAAACAGGTTTGGCTTTCTTTCAGCTGATCGACTGCAGAACGATCGGACATGAACGCTTCAAAATGCCGGGAAGCATTTTGCACAGTAATGTTGAGTTCGGGCTCAACAATTTTAATGGAGGTCACATTTAAAGGAGAAATATCGATCACAGAAATGCCTTAATTTAATTATTGTATGTTGTATAAAAACACGCTTATCGGTATTGCTAAAATACTGCCCTAAAATATAGTCTGTCTTCGTAGAAACTACTAAAAACTTTCAATAAAAACCAGTGTTTTCAAAGGCTTTTTTTCTAAAGCTGATAATAATTATCATTATATTGAGGATTTTCACACAATTGGCCACTTCTATGCCCACCTCATTCCATTAACCTGCAGCAAGGTTCATTTAACTATCTTCAACCCCATTGTACTTAAAAAAGTTTAAACACCCTCTTTTAGCCACAAACAACGACCTTTGGATTTTTCATTCAAAAAAGCCAGATACTTTTCATGAACCTGGTTTTCGACTTCGGTCGCCTTCAACACTGGCAGGATATGGGAAACTGCCTTACGAACCGGTTCGGCATTATCATTCCCGGAAGCATCACTCCCTGAACCGCCCAGCTCCAGGCCAGTTTGCCCGCCGGTCATCAACAAATAGACGTCAGCGAGGATTTCCGCATCGAGTAATGCACCATGCAATTGCCGATGGGAATTATCCACTTCAAGGCGTTTACATAATGCATCCAGGGTATTTCTTTGCCCAGGGTAACGGTTACGCGCCATCAGCAAGGTATCAGTGATTTTGCATAGCTCAGCAATTTTGCCGTATTTTTTCCCGGTCAAACCCAACTCATGATCAAGGAAACCAACATCAAACGGGGCATTATGGATAATAACTTCAGCACCGGAAATAAATGCAATCAAATCGTCTGCGATATCAGCGAATAGCGGCTTGTCCTGCAAAAATTCTGTTGTTAAACCATGAACACCCAAAGCACCTTCTTCACTGTCGCGCCGGGGATTCACATAACGCTGGAAAAAATGGCCGGAGACTTTACGGTTGATAATCTCGACACAACCCACTTCAACCAGTCGATTGCCATCGGCCAGGTTGATACCCGTAGTTTCTGTATCCAGTACAATTTGTCTCATGGGATGTGCTCACTTGCTCCAAGATTTGCCAAATCGTCGGCAATTTCATTTTCCCGATGGCCACTATGACCCTTAACCCAGTGCCATCGCACCTGATGGCGAGAGACAGACTCATCCAGTCGCTGCCATAACTCAAGATTTTTTACCGGTTTTTTATCAGCCGTACGCCAGCCATTTTTTTTCCAGTTGACCATCCATTGCTCAATACCATTTTTTACATAATTGGAATCCGTGGTTAATACCACTTCACAAGGACGAGTCAGTGCATTCAATCCTTCTATTGCAGCCAATAATTCCATGCGGTTATTGGTTGTATTAGCCTCACCACCATAAAGGGTTTTTTCCTGGCCTTTACAGCGCAGTAAAACCCCCCAGCCACCGGGCCCCGGATTACCCTTACAAGCACCATCAGTAAATATTTCTACAATGTTATCCGTTGTCATTCCGATCTATTCTTCGTTTTATCCGGTTTTGGAGTATATAACGATGGCTCCATCATAGGAATCATCGGCGAAGTACTGCGAAGCCATTTCTGTTTGACGGGCGTAAGGGTCGATACCTCTTTTTTGGCTAACACCAGATAAAAACCGCCAAAAGGTAATTGCAGGTAATGTAAAAACCGCTCAATCCAGGATGTTTTTTGAACACAAGACCTGTTTATCGGCAATTTGTAACATCCATAATGTACAGATTGCACAGTAAAACCCAGCAAAGTTAGCCAATCCGCCAAACGTGGCAAAGCCAACAAGCGATTATTCCAGAGCGTTTTGCCACGAAATCGTCCAAAAATCGACCATAGACCCATAAAGCCAAAGGGATTAATTGCCGCAATAAGGATATAACCCGAAGGCACTACCGTTCGTGCAGCTTCCTTTAATAATTGATGTGGGCGCTGGGTATATTCAAGAGTGTGATGCAACAAGGCAACATCAATAGATTCATTGGCAATCGGTAATTGCTCCTCATCGACTATACCGGCAACATCAAAACCGGGCAGCGGATTCAGTATAAAACGATGACCTATTTTGCTGCCTTCAAACAGTTTCACACGTCGCGAAACACTTATTTGCATTAAATGATAACCAAAAAGGGTTTCGAGGCTTTCATCAATCAACTGTTGTTCCTGCTTCAGCAACTCCTTGCCAAATTCACTGTCGAACCATTGCTCAAGTAAAGGAATCATCTCCACTAATGGATAAGCGGCCTTTTTAAACAGGAGTTTTTTTACGCGTCGGGTTTTCTTCATAACTCAGCGATTTAAGGTTCCAGATGGTCTGATTATGTACCATAATCGGTACTCAATGCTTAAGAATTAACGTTTTATGTTACAAATTACACCCATCCCTGCGTTTTCAGACAATTATTTATGGGCATTGCATAATTCGCAAGAAGCCGTCGTGGTTGATCCTGGCGCTGCTCAACCTGTGCTCGATTTTCTCGCCAACCATCAACTGGATCTGGTTGGCATTATTGTTACCCACTGGCATCCAGACCATATCGGTGGCATTGAAGAATTACTGCAACACTACAAAGTGCCGGTTTATGGCCCGCGAAGCCAACATATTCCACAGATTTCGCACATTGTAAAAGATGGCGAACACATCCGGTTGCTGGAGACTACGCTCAATATCATCGCTGTTCCCGGCCATACACTGGATCATATTGCTTACCATGCACCTGAACAAACCGCACTCTTTTGCGGAGATACACTTTTTGCCGCCGGCTGTGGCAGGCTTTTCGAAGGCACACCTGAAATGATGTATCACTCTTTGCAAAAACTGGTGTGCTTGCCGGAAAACACACGTATCTATTGTGCCCACGAATATACAGTTTCCAATTTGCGTTTTGCACTCGAAGTTGAACCCCATAATCCCATTATCCTCAACCGCTTATTGGCTTGTGAGCAGTTACGCAAAAATGGCCAATGCACACTGCCAAGCACACTTCTGGAAGAAACATTAACCAATCCCTTCCTGCGCGTTAATGAAGAAGCGGTGATTACCCAGGCACTGAACCAGGGCGCAAGATCCGCCGACCCCATTGATATATTCAGCTGTCTGAGAGAATGGAAGAATCACTTTTGATGCGCCATTTACTCATTATTCTATTCACCCTCGTTTTGACTGCCTGCCAAAATATCAGTGAACGTCAAGCGGATGAAACGGGCCATAAACAACCTACAAAAAAACACCATAACGAAAAAACAACAGCGCTTCCCGAACAAACAGAAAATAGCCGTCATGAAGAAACAAACACTGAGTTATTGGCAAACACGCCAACAACCGTGGAAATACCCACAGTAAGTAATTTGTGGCCACGGTTTCAGTCGAACCTGCAGCTGGACTACATTGATCAACCGAGAGTAAAAGACAGCATCCAGTGGTACATTAAAAACCGTAGAATCCTGGAAGATTTCCAGCTGCGCGCGCAATACTACCTGTTTTTTATCATGGATGTGCTTGAAAAACAGGACATTCCCTTTGATGTAGCACTGATTCCCATCATAGAAAGCCAATACAATCCCTTTGCATCCGGCGGTCAACCGGCAGGATTATGGCAATTTATGCCCGCCACCGGTCGACGTTTTAACCTCACCAAAAATGCGTGGTATGACGGCCGTAAAGATCCTGTTGAATCTACCAAGGCTGTGGCCGCTTATTTCAGATATTTAATGAATATGTTTGATAACGATATCCTCTTGTCACTGGCTGCTTATAATTCCGGCGAAGGCACTGTTCAAAATGCGATCAATAAAAATCGCCGGGCAGGCAAGCCCGTTGATTACTGGCATCTCGATTTACCCGGCATCACCGATGCCTATATACCTAAAATGATTGCGCTTGCCGAAATTCTCAAACACCCTGAAAAATATGAACTCAACTTGCTTGCTATTAAAGACGAGGCCTATTTCGTACCGATTAAAATTCCTGGCCCGATGAGCCTTACACAGGTTGCATCGGCATTAAATATTCCCGGCGATGAACTTTACTACCTGAATGCCGGGCTCAATCGCAATACCCGCCCTGACCGCTCACAATCCCTGATTAATATTCCTGCCGATAAAGCTGACAATGCACAAAAGCTTTTGATAACGGCACCAGCACCGAGCGGGGTAAATTCACAAAAACATCTCATAACCAGTGGTGAAACACTGGGCAGCATTGCACGAAAATATCACGTATCAACGCAACAGATTAAAGAATGGAACCATTTATCATCCGATATCATTATTAAAGGGAAAACACTGAATATCACTGCCCCCACAGTGATAAAAGACAACAAAGAAAAAACAGCAACAATACAGCATAAAGTTAAAAGTGGTGAAAGCTTGTGGAAAATAGCCCAAATCTATAAAGTGAAGGTAACAGCGTTGGCTCAATGGAACAAAAAATCGATTGAAAGCCCACTAAAAACTGGAGAAACCCTGCTTATTTATACAAGCCAATAACAACCTCAACAGCAGCTTTTGCCTGACAATATGAAATATTTGCACAACATCAATGCAAACATACTAACAAGTTACATGGAACAACTTAAAGCCAGCAACGCAGCCAATCTAATGACTAAATTCAACCACCTATTTTTTATTGCAGTTCTGCTTTTTAGCACTAACACTTTTGCCTATACCCATAAAAGTCATGCCATTGCCCTACATGGCAAACCCAAATATAAATCCTGGTTCAGTCATTTTGATTACGTCAATCCCAATGCACCTAAAAAAGGTATCTTGAAACTGGCTACACAAGGCACTTACGATAGCTTTAACCCTTATATTGCCAAAGGCAATGCAGCCGGCGAGATAGGCTTCATTTATGATTCACTGACTGTACAATCTGCTGATGAGCCTTATACCCAATATGGATTAATCGCACGCACTATAGAATGGCCTGATGACAGAACCTGGGTGAAATATCACTTACGCCCTGAAGCCCGCTTCCACGATGGTGCTCCCATCACCGCACACGATGTGAAATTTACCTTCGAAACACTAATGGAAAAAGGAAATCCGTACTACAAAACCTTATATGCCGATGTCACCGATGTCATTGTAACAGGTACCTACACCATCAAATTCCAGTTCAGGAATGGCCAAAACCGTGAATTGATTTTACTGATGGGCCAATTGCCGGTTCTGCCCAAACATTACTGGAAAGACAGGGATTTCGCCAAAAGCTCACTGGAAATTCCCTTGGGCAATGGCGCTTACACCGTTAAAAGTATGGATGCCGGTAAAAATATTATCTTTGAACGTGTTAAAGATTACTGGGCCAAAGATCTCGCAGTGAATGTCGGGCGCTATAATTTTGACGAACTCCGTTTTGACTATTATCGGGACAGTACCATTTTGTTAGAGGCACTCAAGGCAGGGTCTTATGATTTCCGTCTGGAAAATGTTTCCAAACAATGGGCAACCGGCTATGACGGCACCCCGATAAAAAAAGGCTGGCTGAAAAAGGAAAATATCAAACACGAAAATCCCACGGGCATGCAATGTTTCCTGCTTAACCTGCGCAACCCTTTATTCAGCGATATTCGCGTGCGCAAAGCCCTCAATTACGCCTTTGATTATGAATGGACCAATAACACAATTTTTTTCGGTGCCTACAAACGTAATTACAGCTTTTTTACCAACTCGGAATTAGCATCCACAGGCTTGCCAGATACAGCTGAGCTGGCGTTATTGGAGCCCTTAAGAAATCAGTTACCTCCTTCTGTTTTTACTGAACCCAATCAACTGCCGGTCACCAATGGCTCAGGCAACAACCGCGAACAATTGAAAATTGCCAAAAAACTACTTGAAGAAGCCGGATGGTTTGTCAAAGACAATGTACTCACCAATGCCCGGGGTGACATTTTTGCCTTTCAGTTTTTACTCTACGACCCATCATTTGAAAGGATTATTAATCCATACATTAAAGGTTTAAAAAAGCTCGGTATTCAAGCCAGTGTGCGGCGGGTAGAAACATCACAGTACATCAACCAGCTTCGCAACTTTGAATATGACGTCGTAATCCAATCTTTTTCACAATCAAGCTCGCCAGGCAATGAATTGATACAATACTGGCACTCCTCCACCGCCGATATTCCCGCCAGCCTCAATTATGCCGGCATAAAAAATCCGGCCATTGACAACCTTATTATGCATGTTATCGAATCGGAAGAACGTGAAGAACTGGTCATTGCCACAAGAGCACTCGACAGGGCCATGTTGCACAACTGGTATGTGATTCCGCAATGGTTTATTGATTCACACCGTATTGCATACTGGGATAAATTTTCACGGCCTGCTATCGGGCCCAAGTTTGATCCAGGCTACAACACCGCCCTGTTAACCTGGTGGATCGACGATGAAAAATTAAAGAAGCTACCTAAAGGCAAAAACAAGTAACTATTATGCTTAGCTATATTATCAAACGTCTATTGCTTGTTTTCCCTACACTGCTGGGCATATTGCTGGTTAATTTTATTATTGTCCAGGCTGCCCCAGGCGGTCCGGTTGACCAAATGATTGCTCGCTTGCAAGGCCATAATATTAACGCCACCATTGGCGTTACCGGCTCATCAATGGGCGAAACCATGGTATCGAATCAGCGCAGTCAACAGAACCGCTATGGCTTGCCACCTGACCTCATCAAGGAAATTGAAGCCATGTATGGCTTTGATAAACCCGCACACGAGCGCTTCGTGATTATGCTCAAACAATATGCCATGCTCGATTTTGGTGAAAGTTTTTACCGTAACAACAGTGTTATCAATTTGATCAAGGAAAAACTGCCGGTATCGATTTCCCTGGGTTTGTGGAGCACGCTGATTATATATCTGATATCCATTCCACTCGGTATCCGTAAAGCCATCCATCATGGATCACATTTTGACATCTGGACAAGCGGACTGATTACCGTAGGTTATGCCATCCCCGGCTTCCTGTTTGCCATTATACTTATCGTATTATTTGCCGGCGGCAGTTATTGGGATGTATTCCCCTTGCGCGGATTAACCTCGGATAATTTTGATACATTAACCACACCAGAAAAAATCAAGGATTACTTCTGGCATATTGCATTACCCATCCTCGCTTATAGCATCGGTGGTTTTGCCCAGCTCACCATGCTTACCAAAAATTCCTTCCTGGAAGAAATCAACAAACAGTATGTCACAACCGCGCGAGCCAAAGGCCTGACTGAATCACAAATACTGTATCGGCATGTTTTTCGAAATGCCATGCTCATTATTATTTCCGGTTTTCCTGCGGCCTTTGCCAGCATCTTTTTCACCGGTTCATTATTGATAGAAGTTATCTTTTCCCTGGATGGATTTGGCCTGCTCAGTTTTGAATCCGTTATCAACCGCGATTATCCGGTGGTGTTTGGCAACCTGTTTATCTTCACTTTCCTGGGATTGTTTTTGAAACTGGTCAGTGACCTTGTGTATGTGATGGTCGATCCACGCATTGATTTTAACAGTCAGGATCAGGGGTAAGCGAATGCACGATACATCGATTATTACCCCTGGCAAAAAACGAGTAGCCGCTTTCAAGGCCAATAAGCGCGCATTGTGGTCGCTGGTTATTTTTACCCTGTTGTTTGGACTAAGCCTTTTTGCGGATTTTATCGCCAACGACAAACCGGTATTTATCAGCTATAAACACCACTGGTATTTCCCTGCACTGAAAAGTTATCCCGAAACTACCTTTGACGGCGATTTTGATACCGAGGCTGATTATACTGATCCCTATGTTGCCAATCTTATCAATAACCAGGGTTATATGATCTGGCCGATAGTGCCTTACCGTTTTGATACCCATATACAAGATCTTGGTGCCCCGGCACCTTCAGCACCTGATAGCAGAAACTGGTTAGGCACCGACGACCAGGCGCGCGATGTTTTTGCCAGACTCCTGTACGGGTTTCGTATTTCTGTATTATTTGCCATTGCACTCACCATCGGCAGTTCTATTGTGGGCGTAGCGATAGGCGCCATACAGGGCTATTTTGCTGGCTGGATAGATTTAATCGGCCAACGCCTGCTGGAAATCTGGTCAGGCTTACCGGTTCTGTTTTTATTGATTATCATGTCGAGCATAATTACACCCAACATCTGGTGGCTGTTACTCATCATGCTGTTATTCAGCTGGACATCGCTAGTGGATGTTGTGCGTGCCGAAACCCTGAAAACCCGCAAACTGGAATACGTTACCGCCGCCAAAGCCCTGGGTTTATCCGATATGGCAATTTTATACCGCCACATTTTGCCCAATGCGTTGGTCGCCACCATTACCTATATGCCATTTATCATGAGCGGCGCTATCGGCACCCTTACCTCACTCGACTTCCTCGGTTTTGGTTTACCTCCTGCCTCAGCCTCATTAGGTGAACTGTTGGCACAGGGCAAGGCCAATATTCAGGCACCGTGGCTTGGCCTTAGCGGATTCTTTTGTGTTTCCATCCTCTTAACATTATTAGTGTTTATCGGCGAAGGCGTTCGCGATGCGTTTGACCCGCGACTCAACCAATAAAACAGGATCCACATGAATAACGAAAATAGCCTGCTAACGATTGATAACCTCAGCACCTGCTTCAATACTGGCAATCGGCAAGTGGATGCTGTAAAAAATATCAGCCTGTGCATCAATGCCGGTGAAACCCTCGCACTGGTCGGTGAAAGCGGATCCGGGAAATCTGTATTGGCCCACAGCATCCTTAAATTATTACCCTATCCCAAAGCACACCATCCTAACGGCAGTATTGTGTTTAATGGAATTGATTTGCTGAAAACTGATTATGAACATCTTCGTGCCGTACGTGGCCATGAAATAGCCATGATCTTCCAGGAGCCCATGACCGCGCTCAACCCACTGCAAACTGTAGAAACACAAATTGCTGAAAGCCTGGAATCCAAACAAAATCTCGATAAAGCACAAACTCGCAAAGCCGTACTCGAGTTATTACACAAGGTTAAAATACCGCAACCCGAAACCCGACTTAAAAGCTATCCACACGAACTTTCTGGCGGGCAGCGCCAGCGTGTAATGATTGCCATGGCCATCGCCAATCGCCCACAATTATTGATTGCCGATGAACCCACCACCGCACTTGATGTTACCGTACAAGCTGAAATCCTGGCCTTATTACAGGCATTGCAAGCTGAAACCCATATGGCCATATTGTTGATTACCCACGATCTTAACGTCGTTAAACACTATGCCAATCGTGTGGCGGTGATGAAATCCGGTGAAATTGTTGAAACCGGCGATATCGAAACCATTTTCACATCCTGCCAGCACCCCTACACAAAAATGTTATTAACGCATGAAATACAAGAAAAGAATCCAGTGCCCTCTGACAAAAAATTACTGATTGAAGTCGATAACGTCAGTGTTAAATACCGTAAAGGTGCCAGATCATTATTCAAAAAACAGGAATACTTCAGTGCCGTTAAAAATGCCTCATTCACACTGAATACCGGCGAAACGCTGGGTATAGTCGGAGAAAGCGGGTGCGGCAAATCAACACTGGCCAATGCCATATTAAAACTGGTTAAATCTGAAGGCCGTATCACTCTCGCCGGCGACAATATATCGGCACTGAATGAAAGAGATTTTCGTCCTTTGCGCAAAAAAATCCAGATAGTCTTCCAGGACCCTTTTGCCAGTCTTAGCCCGCGCATGACCATTGCTGATATCGTGGGCGAAGGCCTGCGCAACAAGGGTATAAAACAGGAAGATATCGACAAAGAAGTGATCGACGTACTTAATAAAGTGGGTTTAAGCCCCGCTACCCGCTTTCGTTACCCGCATGAGTTTTCCGGTGGCCAACGCCAGCGTATCGCCATTGCCCGTGCAATCATCATGAAACCCGATTGCATTGTTCTTGACGAACCCACCTCGGCGCTCGATAGAAGCGTGCAATTCCAGGTGCTCGATTTACTGCTACAATTACAAAGGGAACTCTCACTCACCTATTTGTTTATCAGCCACGATTTACGTCTGGTAAAAGCTTTTTGCCATAACGTGCTAGTGATGAAAGATGGCGTCATTGTAGAAAGCGGTAATACTGATACTTTATTCAATGCACCGAAAAATCCGTATACCGCACAACTGATTAATGCCACTTTATAATGATGGCCATGCGCATTCCATTTAACGCCAATATCCGTATCCGTCAGGCTGAATCCCTGCCCACAATGGCTAAAACTATTATCCCCGTAGGTCGGGCTTCAATCCGACACAGAGAATATTCACACCATGGCCTCTGAACTCGTTCCGGTTAAATTGGCACAGCTCGTTTTGCGTGTAGTAGAAGCGCAGGGCTTTGATGTTGAAGAATTCCTGGCATCGTGTGGTTTTGATTACAACCCGCTGAATGAAGATCCACACCTGCCCACACATATCACCGCCTCTGAGTACAACCGTTTGTATCGCGGTATTATCTGGTTACTACAAGATGAATGTTTTGGCCTGCACCTCAAAGCCAAAGTTCCCAGTGGCACTTTTCGCATGATGTGCCTGTGTATTATCCATTGTAAAAATCTGGGTTCGGCAATTGAACGTGTAGAAGAATTCAGCCAGTTCTGTCGTAATTTATCGGGCATGCCCGCATTACAACATGTACCACTCACCTGGTTTGACGATGGAACGGTGATGAATCAACTGCCTACCAGCGATGATTCGCATATTTCACAAACACAATCCATTGTGGCCATTGCCGCTTCCATGCATATGTGGCGCCGTTTTTGTGAATGGTTAATCGGCAAACCACTCGACATTATTGATGTCAGTTTCCAGGCCTCACCACCCGATAAACTGTCAATATTACAAAGCGTATTCCGTTGCCCTATCAAGTTTAACCAGCCAAACAATGGCTTTCGCTTTGCCCAACATTATCTAGAAGCGCCCATCATCCATAATGAAGAAAGCCTTAACGAATTTTTGAAATCTGCGCCTTACCAGCTATCAGTAACACACGCCGATGAAACCAGCATACAAACCAAAATGCGCGCCATTGTTGGCAACGATTTCAGCCAGGAATTTCCCAGTGTTGAAGATATCGCCGATAATCTGCACATGTCAGTGCGCACCTTGCGCCGTCGACTGAAAACCGAAAACACCAGCTATCAGGAATTTAAAGACAACACGCGTAAAGATGCCGCCATCACCTACCTGAATCGGCCTGGCTTAAAAATCAACTCTGTATCGGCACTGATGGGGTTTGATGAACCCAGTGCTTTTCACCGTGCCTTCAAAAAATGGACAGGCATGACACCCGGCGACTATCGCAATACAATTGGGCGCAATACAATTGGGCGCAACTCAATAGACCGCCACTTACTGGATACCCGTAAATAATGAGCAACACCTTTGTAACACCGTTTGGCGATTTCAAACTCCATTGTGATAATGGCGATGACAACAGCATACAAGCCTGGAACCAGGCCGATAATTATCTGCTTCAGGTGTTGGAAAAACATCCCGACCTTGAAAAACAAACACTCGGCGTTATCAACGATGAATGGGGTGCATTAAGTATTGCTGCCAACAAATTCCAGCCATTAATCTACAGTGATTCAGCTATTTTCAGTTACTGGCTACGAAAAAACAGCAAAAACATTGTAGATAAACCGTTAGCCCATAAACCGGTCAGCAATATTGGCAAGCTGAAAACCTCTAGCGCCAACCTGTTTATCATGCGCCTGCCTAAAAACCTGCACTTTTTCCAGCACCAGCTATCGCTGCTTTCGCAATTGCCGGATATCACCGTGTATGTCGCCGGCATGCAAAAATATTGGCCACCTACCTTTTACCAAACAGCTTATGATTATTTTGACGATGTAGAAGTGTATGACGGCATTAAAAAAGCCAAGTGCATGCGCCTGGCGAAAGGTAAAAACAATACACAACTCGAGCTGACCAACACACTGGATATTCCCGAGTTTAATTTAACCGCCATCAATTATCCTAATGTGTTTTCACGCGATGGTTTCGACCAAGGCACCCGCTTCTTTCTCGAGAACTTCCCCCATCTTGGCGACTTTGAACACGTGATTGATCTTGCCTGTGGCAATGGCTTGCTCGGCATACAAGCCCTGAAAAACCATCCCAAACTGCATGTTACCTTTATCGATGAATCGTATTATGCCACCCAGGCCTGCGCCGCATCACTCGCTGCCAATGCCATTGATGCCAGCCGTTATACCATTATCCATAACAATGCCCTGCATAATCTCGAATTACCGAAAGCCGATGCGGTGTTATGCAACCCGCCCTTTCACCAATTGCACCGCATTGGCGACCACATTGCCAATGCCATGATCCAGCAAAGCGCCAAAGCCTTAAAAACCGGCGGCCGTTTATATTTAATCGGCAACCGGCATTTGCAATACGATGTGTTATTGAAGAAGTATTTCAAGAAAGTGCTGCAAGTAGCCAACAATGATAAATTTGCGTTGTTTAACAGTGTGAATAATGCTTAACGTAATCCATAGGAGCGCCACTGTTTAATACCAATGACCCCATCTGTAGGAGCGCCACTTTGGCGCGATTATTCATAGTTACATTATCATCGCGGCTTAGAGCCGCTCCTACAACACCATGCCACAGCATTAGCGCCACTGTTTAATACCAATGATGCCATCTGTAGGAGCGCCACTTTGGCGCGATTATACACAGTAATATTATCATCGCGGCTTAGAGCCGCTCCTACAAGGTTATCTCGTTAAGGGGCACATTAGGGCGCGAAAGGCCTGCATGATTATTCCTGGGGTGGAAAGCTAACTGATGTGGAATGATTCAAAATTTGCAATATCGCAGTAAAGTACAGTGTAATGTTCTGTAGGAGCGGGCTTGACCGCGATATTGTGGGTTAAAAGGCTATCAAAATGCGTGCGGATTATCCCTATTGTTAGTTTCAATCGCCGCCAGCATTTCCGTGTACTTCACAAAACTCGGATCTTCACCTAACAACAACTTGGGCAAACTGTCGCGGAAATGCGGCTTCCGGCACCACTCCACAATGTAATCCTCCCACGAATTCCAGCGTCGCGCCTGTTTCGAATTCATGTTCTCTTCATAAAGCAACAGATACGCACGCTCGAACAGCGAGGTTAACATGGTGAAAATAATAAACTGGCGTTCGAGTTGCTCGGCACTTAACACCGGTGATTCATCCACAGAAAAAAGTCGCAAATCGGGATTATCCAGCGCTACCTTGAGAAAATCCTGATAGTTATCCGACAATAACTGGTAAACCTCTTCATCATCGTTTTCATGCTCTTTTCTTTGTTCGAAAAGAAACACAAAAATCGCCAGGGGCAAACCCACAACGGTGACGACGTAGCTAAGCATTTCCCAGGTTTCAAGTGTCATAAGCAGTGAACTATAAAAAGTATTTCATTCAATGTAGCTGATCACCCGGGGTTTCTCAAGTGCATACAACCATTCCGACCTTATCATTCATGGCACTACAACGTATCCATCAATGCATTTATCTAACATAAAAATCCAGTTGTTACGAACTGAAACCCCATCAAAAATCCAGAAATACATGACACCAACAGGCTCCTCGATCAAAATCAAACTCGGGGATCAAATCCTTAAGTAAAACCGAATTGAATGGGCACCTCTAAAAACCACAATTTTTCCGGAAGAGCAAGAATGCCCCTCGCGCAGATGCACAGTTTTCATGACGTCAATGCTGATGCGAGCACGGTCTGATGTGGCCATCACGGGGAAAGACGGTTTTAAGTGATGCCCTAATAACCAGATCTGAACAATTGATGCTAAATCTGGCAAATAAATACAGCATTGACCATACTGATAAAAAAGAGACCTTTGCCCAAAGATGCACAAACAGGAAGAACACGGCAAAAGCCTCGAAAACGATCGGCGCTATTCCCGAGTAACCCACCTTGGCAAAGGTATCCACACAGGATGTTCACTGATGAAAAAGTTAGCGTTATTACCCGGCACACTGCTTTTATTATCCGCCTGTTTTTATGAAGACGATGATAAAGAACCCGCTATCCCTGCCACTCCAGGGTATTCGGCCTATATCCAGGCCAATCTCTCCAGCAGTGAAGATACCGCCACTATCGGCGCCAGCATTTACAAAGATGGCCGCAAAATTACCCTCGTGGCAGGCGATGCCATTGAAGCCAGTAATGGCACATCCCAAAAACTGCTAAAAGGCCACATCAACCATTTTGGCTTTTATACCGTGACATTACCGATAGACGATGTCGCCTTGCCCATCGATTTCATCATTAAACATGAACCGGTAGAAACCCGGGAAGATCGCTGGTATCCCGCCGATATAGCCTATGTAGACCCGGGCCCTGGGCCTTTTGTCGGCTTAAGCTGGTCCATGATATTGCCATTACCGGTCAACATCACCGCACCGACCGATGTACCCTCACCTGTCGTCTATAACTATGCCGATGATAACGTCATCATCGAATGGGCCAGTGATTCGAATGATATTGATAATGTCAGAATCAATGCCTTGCTAGAATGCCTTAACCAGACTGTAGAAATATATGACGGTGCCGATACCGGGCAAACCAGCGTCACCATTGCCGACATTTTTTCACAGGCCTACTACAACCCCGTTACAGAAATAGAAGAATTCACCGAAGATATCTTCCACCTGATACTCGACCCGTTCGATGTAGATTCCTATAGCGACCTCATAACCGATCACTTCATTACACATTGCGACATCCAACTTTATGTACTGGCAGAATATAACGACCTCATTGGGCCGCCTTTTGTTGCGGGCAATATAGTTGCCAGCCAAAGTGATAGCGTGAAAATCGTATTCAACCCCTTCTCGCCACTGGAGTTGTAAACACCATGAACAGATTCATTGCTGTACTCATAACCACACTACTATTGGCGAGCAACAACACCTATGCCGATGCGTTTTATCAACCTGAAAAAAACACCTTCTATGGCGGCATAGGCAACGGTATTACCCGAACCGACATCAGTCACAGAAGCGATGACGAAAACGAAGTCTACCTGAAAGCCTTTACCGGCATACAACTCACCCGCAACATTGGCATTGAACTTGGCGGTTTATGGTTTGATGATATTACCATCGACGGTAAAGATGCTGTTGGCAAATTCGAGGTTAACCTGGAACGTTATGACTTTTACCTCGGCCCCACACTCCAGTTCAAACCCCACTGGTTTATCCCGATTCGTGTCATGGCTGGCGCCAGCTATTCACGCCTGAACATGCAGGTAAAAGAAAGCTTTTATTACCTGGCACCCTCTGGAAAAACCACCGCCAATGACCACGTTACCGGCACCTATTTATCCTTGGGCATTGTACCCTTCCAGAAAAAATATCTTTCAGCACTGGTCAGTATTGATTATATCAAACGCCCGGATTTTTTTGAGCAATCGACAAGGCCTATGGAAATAAAAGATACCGCTATTAATTTTCGTTTGAGCTTTTATTAAGCACTCCTCTCGCATCGTAGCAAATGGAAAATCGTGAAACTATTATTTGTATGCTCCGAAAATAGATTATGAAGCCCCACTGCAGAGACGATATTTTCACAATACGAACCTCGTTAGCTGCAATAACTTGACAGATCAAATAGTGCCATTATAGTATCACTTATCAGAAATATACTTTTAGGTGAATTTCATGAAAGTTGAACTTGTAACAACTCTAAAACGCCAAGCCACCAAAATTCTTGAAGAACTTCATCGGTCAAAAGAGCCCGTCTTAATTACAGAACATGGTCAACCATCAGCGTATCTCATTGATGTGCAAGACTATGAGTTTATGCAACGGCGCATGCAAATCCTCGAAGGTATCGCTAAAGGTGAGAAAGCAATACTTGAAAACAAGGTATACACTCAAGCAGAAGCCAAAGAGAAAATGAAGAAATGGCTCAAATAATATGGACTTATCCGGCATTAAACGAACTTGACGATATTGCCGGGTATATAGCCGGTCATAATCCCAATGCAGCAACAAAACTTGTAAGTACCATCTTCCAAAAAGTTGAGCGCCTAGAACTCTTTCCTGAATCCGGAAAAAAACCTCCTGAATTAAAAAAACTCAATTATCGAGAAGTTATAGTTAATCCTTGCCGTATTTATTATAAAATCGAAAATAACATTGTTTATATTCTCCATGTCATGCGACAAGAACAAGAATTAAAGGTTTACTTGTTTAATGACAATTAAAAATTAAGCAGCTAACAAGGTGCTGTTGCAGATTGCCGCTTCGCGCCAACTTTTAATCACAACGTTAGATGAATTGAGAAAATAATATTCATTTTAGATTTTAAAGGCTGTATGGTGAAAATAGCTTGCTGTAATATTCGCGATGCGCGTGCTGATGATGGCGTTAATAGCTGGTCATCACGCAGGGAATTATGTTTGCAAACTCTTTGCGCCATGGATGCGGATGTTTTTTGTTTTCAGGAGATGCGCCAGAATCAGCGTGATGATGTAACCGCTGCACTCATGGGTTATGACAGTTATGGCCTTTCAGAAAATCTTCTTGCTACTGATGCACCCAATACCATTTTCTGGCGTATTGCCGATTTCTCTTTAATCAGCAGTGGTGGATTTTGGCTTTCTGAACAACCACAGTCTCCCGGGAGCGTATCGTGGGGTTGCCAGTATATTCGTTTGGTTAACTGTGTAGTTTTAAAACATAAAAGTGGAAAATGCATCAGGATTATCAACACGCATCTTGATGACAGTCATCAGTTCGCACGCGAACAACAAGCGCAGTTGTTAGTGGCTAATACGGGTGATGATAATCAATGCAATAATGATTTACTCGCTGAATGTGAGATATTGTGTGGTGATTTGAATTGTGATGTGACAAATCCAGTGATGACTATTTTGAAACCTGCTGGCTGGAAAGATTGTTTTATGGAGTTACATAAAAACACTGAATCTGAATATACCTATTCTGATTTCACCTATCATGCCTTCATGGGGCCTGCTTACGATCCAACACAGCATCCAGATGAGCCACAAGGTCGTATTGACTGGATTTTTGTGCGTGGCGATGTGCATGTTTCTGCTGCTGAAATTATTCGCAGTGGTGACAATCAACGCTTTCCCAGTGATCACTATTTTGTTAGTGCTACGCTGTTATTATAAACGCGTGTCTGCTATGTCAGAGAGATATCAATCCCAAGCAGCGTTCTTAGCGATGATTTACGTTGCACTCAAATCATCAAACAAAATGGTTCAGATTGAATAACGCTTGTTCACTTCGAATATTATTTAGCTGATTCGATAAAATCAACCAGGGCAGAATGACTCAGGGTAAACGCCGTGACGATTTTTTTCAATGCAAGTAGTTAGATTTCTCACGGAGCCTGCCCTGAATTTGTGAAAGGCTCAAAATGACAGTGATTCAGAAGTTCCTTCAACATTGATAATGCATAAAATAGGGGTGCAGATTTTACCTCACCCCTATTTCATCAATGGCTTGGTTTTTGGTAGGTACCAAACAGGCGATCACAAATGGAAAACACCACCGATATATTCGTAGGCTTCCTGTTGGCATGATGAAAATCATGACCCGCTGATGAAGCAAATATCCTGTCATAGATCGGAATGTTATAGCCGCAATGGCTCACCATAGTGACCAGTGTTAATGTAAACGCGGCGACGGCAAAGGTGAACAAGTGAATGGGAAACAAAAGGCCGTAAATGTGGAAAAACGCAAATACCGAAAAGCCTTCTATCGGGTTTACCACCATCGCGGTCCAGATACTTAATGGGGGCTGGTCAAAATGGTGAGCTACATGCACATTTTTCATATACCACTTCATTGAGTGCTCTATGCGATGCCACCAATAAGAAACAAAATCACCAACCACAAAATATAAAAACAGATCACGGAAAAACTCGGTCAATGTTGGGGCATTCGCCGGCACATCGAGCTTAAAGGGCAACGGCACAAACACAAACACCAGCATGCCAACCACATACAGCGAGCCATACCATTTCATCGCGCGCCAATACACCGCCCAACATTGTTTCAGGGTCATTTTTTTACTGATAAACACATCAATAATCGAAAAAAAGATGCCCGGCACATAAATGCCCAGTACCACAGCTGTTAATAGAAAACC
>CAZTZY010000017.1:17020-37153 GCA_964617765.1 uncultured Spongiibacteraceae bacterium | reverse complement strand
GGCTGCGTTCTGCTCCATAAAAAAGCGTGGTTATCGGTAATCACATCGGCAATCAGGCGGCCGGTATTACTGGGTTTGTAGGCTTCGCCTTTATACAGGATAAAACAGAATGCGCAGTTGCCTGCCGCAACAGGTCTGGCTGCACAAATACAATCGGCTTTTGGCAAGATACATTGCTCACAACGTACAACCTTGCTGCCGCGCGCCCTGAATTCACAGGTGGATTGCGAGAGTTCTTGCTGGCGCAGAGTTAATACTGAATTGGTGTGCAATGTTGTGGTTTCCTGCATAAAGGGGCTTTTTATTCTAGCGTTTTTTCTGGTTTCGCCACAAAGAAACTTAATTTCTTGCAGGGTTGGCATTTTGGCACTGACGCCAACCTCATTTATGACGTATAATCCTACTATTCTACTCAGGTATAGATAAGCACTATGATTCACGCCAAAGCCATTGATTCCTACCGCAAGTATTGGGCTGAGTGCCTGCTGCCTGCACCGGAATTACCCATGAGCCGCGAGGAAATGGATAAACTCGGCTGGGATAGCTGCGATATCATCATTATCAGTGGTGACGCTTATGTCGATCATCCCAGCTTTGGCATGGCGGTGATTGGCCGTGTTCTCGAAGCCCAGGGCTTTCGTGTGGGGATTATTGCACAACCGGATTGGCGCGATAAAACTGCCTTTATGGCTCTCGGTAAACCGAACCTGTTTTTCGGGGTATCGGCTGGCAATATGGATTCGATGATTAACCACTACACATCGGACCTGAAAATTCGTCACGATGATGCCTATACTCCCAACGATGAAAGTGGCAAACGCCCTGACCGTGCCGTGATTGTGTATTCACAACGATGCCGTGAAGCGTACAAGGATATTCCGATTGTGATTGGCGGTATTGAAGCAAGTTTACGCCGTATTGCCCATTACGATTACTGGAGTGATAAAGTGCGCCGCTCAGTGATTGTTGACAGCAAAGCTGATTTGTTAGTTTATGGTAATGCCGAACGTGCCATTGTGGAAATTGCCCATCGTATTGCCAACCAGGAAAGCTGCGATACCATTACCGATATTCGCGGTACGGTTTTTACGCGCAAGCAATTGCCCGATTGGCACGAAATTGATTCCACACATCTTGATGCGCCGGGGAAAATTGAACCCCTGCTCAGCCCTTATGACATGATTGAAGAGAAAAACGTCGCTGCTGACCTGCCTGAGGATACTCAGGTAGTGAACCTGATTGATCACAAGAAACAGGTAGCTGCGCGCAATATCACTGAAAAAACCTATGTGCGGTTGCCTTCGTTCGAGCAGGTGACTGCGGATAAAACTCTATATGCCCATACCTCGCGAGTATTCCATCTGGAAACCAATCCGGGTAATGCGCGGGCGTTAGTGCAAAAACACGGCAACCAGGAAGTGTGGATCAACCCGCCTCCGATTCCACTGGAAACCGGCGAACTGGATTGGGTTTTTGAATTACCTTATACACGCTTGCCACATACTGCCTATGGCAATAAAAAAATCCCAGCGTATGAGATGATCCGTTTTTCGGTGAATATCATGCGTGGCTGTTATGGCGGCTGTTCTTTCTGTTCCATTACCGAACATGAAGGGCGGATTATCCAGAACCGTTCGAAAGATTCCATTTTACGCGAAGTGGAAAAAATCCGTGATTTGACCCCTGGATTTACGGGTATTATTTCTGATCTTGGCGGCCCCACCGCGAATATGTGGCGCACTGCCTGCAAGGATAAAGAAACGGAAAGTAGTTGCCGCAGGCTTTCCTGTGTACACCCGAATATCTGCAAGAACCTGAATACCGACCAGAATCCGTTGATTGATTTATACCGTGACGCCCGTGAATTAAAGGGTATAAAAAAGATCCTGATTGCCTCCGGCTTGCGTTATGACATTGCTGTTAGATCGCCCGACTATGTAAAAGAACTGGTTACGCATCATGTTGGCGGCTATTTGAAAATTGCCCCCGAGCATACCGAAGAAGGCCCGTTATCAAAAATGATGAAGCCGGGCATGGGTTCTTATGATGCGTTCAAACGGCTATTCGAGAAATACTCAAAGGAAGCTGGCAAGGAACAATATTTGATTCCCTACTTCATCGCTTCGCATCCGGGAACGACCGATGAAGACATGATGAATCTCGCCATCTGGCTGAAGAAAAACGGCTTCAGGGCTGACCAGGTACAGAATTTCTATCCTTCGCCAATGGCTAACGCTACAACAATGTACCACACCGGCCTGAATCCGCTAAAACGTATTGGCCGTGAAACCGTGTATATCGCCAAAGGCATTAAACAACGCCGTTTGCACAAAGCTTTTTTACGCTATCACGCACCGGATAACTGGCCATTATTGCGCGAGGCCTTGCAGAAAATGGGTCGTGCCGATTTGATTGGCAATTCAAAACAGCATTTGATTCCGCGCGATCAACCACGCGGCATTGCCGGTCGTGGCCAGCGCTTTTTAACGCAGCATACGGGTTTGCCGCCACGCGATAATGGCGGAGGCAGTGGAAAACCGGGCATCAAGAAAAGATCAGAGAAAGGCAGGAAGCGTTAGAATAAGATGCATGGATTACTGTAGAGACGTAGCATGCTACGTCTCTACGTCCAACATAGAAAATCATTTATTAATATAGATAAAACTTACCATACGCCCGGTGACATCATCACGGCGGAATGAATAAAAATTGTCTTTATCCGTGACCGTACATAAATTCCCGCCGTAAACAGCATTAACACCAAGACTGTTTAATCGTATTTTGGCGAGCTGGTAGATATTACCGAGAAATTTGCCATTAGCTGTTGGGGTAAATGCGCTGGCTGATTGTTCACCACAATTGGCCTGTCTGAAAGCCTCCACAACATCATCGCCAACTTCAAATTGCTGTGGACCAATCGCCGGGCCAAACCAGGCCATCATATCTCCAGGTTTCGCTACAAATTTTGCCACCGCATTTTCAATAACGCCTCCACACAAACTGCGCCAGCCGGCATGGATAGCAGCAACTGCTGTACCCTGTTTATTGCACAACAAGATGGGCAAACAATCTGCGGTCAACACTGTACACACCACATTGGGTTGATTGGTATAACTGGCATCAGCCACTTCTACCCTGCAGGTTGGTGCCGAGACAACATCAATGCCATGTACCTGCTCCAGCCATTGCCACTGTTTTTCTCCTGGCAGGCTTTTATCCAGTGCGGAGCGATTACTTTGAACGTGCTGTGGATTATCACCCACATGCATGGCGAGATTATTGCTGGCATAAACGCCCTCACTAACACCGCCTTTACGCTGTGTTACACCGGCGATAATATGGGTTGGCACTGGCCACTCGGGAGTGATCATAATTCCTGGTGATCTTTCACATCTTGTTTAAGAACAGCCAGCAGACCCTTGATATCGTCGGGCAGGTCAATTTCCCACTCACAAACCTGGTCGGTCACAGGATGTACCAAGCCCAGTTTGAACGCATGCAGCACCTGGCGTGGGAACTGTTGCAACATTTCTATCATTTCCGGGCTGGCAGCTTTTGGCAAGCGTGGCCGACCGGCATACAACTTGTCACCTAATAATGGAAAACGGATATGTGCCATGTGCACACGGATCTGGTGCGTACGGCCGGTTTCGAGCTGGCAACGCACCAGTGTATGGGCACGGAATTTTTTCACTACACGATAATGAGTGATGGCTTCGCGTCCTCCGCTGGTGACAACGGCCTGTTTCTGCCGATTGGTACGATGACGGCCTATGGGCGCATTCACTGTTCCACCGGCGGTCATTACACCTTGAACAAGGGCATAATATTGCCTGTTCACTTCCCGTTCATGCAATTGCTCTACCAACGAGTTATGCGCATCGAGGGTTTTCGCCACCACCATTAAACCGGAGGTGTCTTTATCAAGGCGATGCACAATTCCTGCGCGCGGCACATGGGTGAGTTGCGGACAGTAATACAGCAAGGCGTTCATCAGTGTGTTGTTGGCATTACCAGCACCGGGATGAACTACGAGACCTACCGGCTTGTTGATGATGATAATGCTGTCGTCTTCATAGACGATATCAATGCCTATATTTTGAGCTTTTTCGGCTTCATCGGGCGTTTCCAGAATAATATCAACGCGTATTTGCTGACCCGCAAATATCTTGTCACGCGGCTTTAGAATTCCATCGTCTACCGTCAAATGCCCGGACTTTATCCATTGCTGTAAACGGGAGCGGGAATATTGTGAAAATACGCTGGAAGCGACAACGTCAAGACGCTCTCCATCTAATGATTCAGGCACTTCCGCCTGAAGTTGAATATGTTCTTGCGCTGGCATTGACTTGGGTTTTCCTGTTTCGAGTAATTTGGGTTTGCGGTCAGTCTGTGTTAAATTTAGCTTTAGTCAGCCACTTTATATTCAAGCATGTTGGCTTTTATTTCGTCACTACTTGCACACTACAGAGAAATTTCACATGCAGCGCATAATTTTAATTCTAATCAGCTGTCTTTTAGTCGCTAGCTGCGCTAGTACCAAGAACAGTAAATATGATTACATGAGCGAAGATGAGCTATATGAGGAAGCTCGTCAACAAATGATCGCCAGAAAATTCAGCAAGGCAAAAGAAGCCTATCAGATGCTGGAAACCCGCTTTCCCTTTGGCCAATACGCAGAACAGTCTCAACTGGAAATTATTTCTGCCTATTACCAAAGCTCTGAATATGACCTTGCCGTGGCTTCGGCTGATCGCTTTGTACGCTTGCATCCTGATCACCCTGAAGGCGATTATGCGCTGTATTATAAAGGACTCGCTAACTTTGATGCCAATCGTTCTTTGTTTGATCGCTTTTTCAGCATGGATTTAACCAAACGCGATCCCGGTGCTGCCCGTGATGCTTTCAATGACTTTGCCGAAGTAGCAACAAAATATCCTGATAGCCGTTTTGCCGCCGATGCCCGCGCACGCATGATCTATTTACGCAACCTCTTGGCACGGCATGAGGTTCATGTTGCAAACTATTATTTCAAACGCGGAGCTTATACCGCTGCTGCAAACCGCGGTCGTTATGTGGTTGAACATTATCAGGAAACTCCATCTGTCAGTGATGGTTTGGCGATAATGGTTCAAGCTTATGAGTTATTGGAACTGAAGCAGCTGGCAACCGACAGTCTGGAGGTATTAAGGAAAAACTACCCTAACCATGAATCGCTGGATGCCAGTGGTAATTTTATCAACAAATTCTCGATTGAATCTGCTGAAGAATCTCGTTTGGCAAAAGGCACACTGGGATTGTTTGGACAACAAACTCCCCCAGAATTTGATAATCGAAAATAATTCATTAAACCTATATAACTAAACACCTATCAATAAAAAAGGAGCTTAATAGCTCCTTTTTTATTACTGCTTTTTATTATATTGAACGATATTCGATATTACTTAAGAAGAATATATTGCTTATTTTTCTCCAGGGTCTTATCGCCTATACCTTTCACATTACCTACTTGTGCCAGAGATGTGAATGGACCATGCTCTGTACGATAGGCAACTATCGCTTTGGCCTTGGCCTCACCAATACTGTGTAATGACTCAGCAATGGTTTTGGCATCAGCCTTATTAACATTCACTGGCTGCAATGCAAAAACTGAATGCACCAATGCCAATTGTACTACTGCTACAGCTAACAACTTCCTTAATCCGATAAATGTCATTTCTTTTCTCCTTTTCCGTGAAATTAATGTCGGAAACCTAATCTAACAAAACACTATCCCTATGAACATAACACAAATGCACTAGAGCGAAATTTTATACTTGATGTAAATGGATATATTGCTGCGGATACGGAATGGTAACATGATGTTCATCAAATGTAGTTTTGATATTTTCCAGCAAATACCAGCGTACTGCCCAATAATCTTCTGTTTTTACCCAAGGTCGCACCACAAAGTTGACACTATTATCAGCCAATTCCTCCACCGCAATAATCGGCTCTGGATCTTTTAAAATACGTTCTTCACTATTAATTACCTGACGAATTAAATCACGCGACTGCTTTATATCATCCTCATAACTGATACTGATAACGAGATCAATACGACGTGTTTTTTGGGATGAGAGATTAGTTATTGTACCGCCATAAATTTGTGAATTCGGCACAATAACTTCGCGATTATCCCCTGTTTTAAGCACCGTATTGAAAATAGTAATTTTATCGACCATCGCGAAAACGCCGGCAGCTTCAATGAAATCACCCGCTTTGAAAGGCCTCATCAATATCAACAATACCCCTGATGCAAAATTGGAGAGTGAATCTTTTAGTGCCAAACCCACAGCCAAACCCGCTGCCCCCAATAACGCTAACAGAGAAGATGTTTCTACGCCAATCTGCTCAAGTACAACAATAGCCAAAGCAAACTTGAAAACAATGGAAAGAACAGCCTGTAAAAAATCACGTAACGCTAAATCAAAATCCCGGACTAACATGAGTCGATTAATGACGATGAGTATTTTCCGAATTGCCCAGGCACCAAAAAAATAGATGATCAGTGCAATAGAAACCTTAATTAAAAAGGGTAATGCCATATCGACTAATGCATCGGATTCAAAATATTGCTGAACTTTTTCTATAATCCTGAAGTAAATATCTTCAGATTCACCATTTTTTATATACTTTTCAATGATTGCTGTAGGCATGAACTGCTCCATAATTTTTCCAGTATAGATCTGATTATTCTGATCGTGTGAACTAAAAAAGGCGCTATATAAGCGCCTTTAGAGTGAGAATTAAACTACCTGCTGATTAACGTAAACTGGAATTGATACTTTCCAGCACTGAGCTACCAGGACACAATTCTTTTTCTGTTAAAGTATTAAGCGGCTTACATACAGTATTTAATACCGTATGTAACTCCTGATTTTCCGTATCAACAAAAAGAAGCCCCGTGAGTATTTCTCCTTTTTCTTTCGCTTCGGCAATCGCATTTAATGCGGATTGGCGATTAGTGGGATCCCATTCCTGATGCAACTTTTGTAATTGAATAACGGAACCATCATGCATGGTCACTTCTTCTTTGGTACCTGCATCATAATGTGCGGTAATTTCATCATGCATCGGTACAAAATCAATCGTGGATGTTGCATCAATATGTTCACGCACATAATCGTAAGATTTAGTTGAGCCAACATTATTATTAAAGGTTACGCAGGGTGAAACTACATCAATAAGTGCAAAACCCGGATGCGCTAGGGCTGCCTTGATTAACGGAACCAATTGCGCTTTATCACCAGAGAAACTTCTGGCAACAAAGGTTGCACCTAACTGTAATGCTACACTCACCAAATCAATGGGTTCATAAGGATTGGTAGAACCACCTTTACTGGTAGAACCAATATCGGCAGTCGCTGAATCCTGGCCTTTGGTTAAACCATAACAGCCGTTATTTTCCACGACATACATCATATTCAAATTACGACGGATAACGTGTGCAAATTGACCCATTCCAATTGAAGCAGTATCACCATCGCCCGAAACACCGATGTAAGTGAGTTCACGATTTGCCAGGTTTGCACCGGTCGCCACTGATGGCATCCGGCCATGCACAGAGTTAAATCCATGTGATTTGCTTAAAAAATAGGTTGGCGTTTTGGAGGAACAACCAATACCGGAAAGTTTGGCAACTCGATGTGGTGGTATGGATATTTCAAAACAGGCTTGAATAATTGCAGCACTGATTGAATCATGCCCACAACCGGCACACAGTGTTGAAATAGATCCTTCGTAATCCTGACGCGTTAAACCCAAGGCATTTACAGGTAATTCAGGGTGACGAAATGCTGATTTTATATAAGTCATTATGCTTCCTCAGCGTTGGCACGCAAGGGCGTAACATTGTTTGCGGGATGATTTTTACGAATCAGTGTCTTGATGTAAGAAGCAGTAATTGGAGTGCCATCAAAATTCAATATTGGAATTAATTGCTCGGGTGAAAAACCGCAATCATTAATTAACAAACTGCGCAATTGTGCATCACGATTTTGCTCAATGACGAACACTTTTTTATGATCTTTTATAAATTGTTCAATAGTATTATTGAACGGGAATGCCTTGATACGAATTGCATCCAGTTTAATGCCTTCCGCCTTGAGCCCATCAATAGCTTCTTCTGCTGATTGAGTTGAAGTGCCAAAAAACAATACCCCATACTCACTGGTATTTTTCTCTTGATACACTTCAGGTGCTGGAACTAACGTTTTAGCAGTTTCCCATTTCTTCAAAAGACGTTCCATGTTTTTGACATACTCAGAACCATTTTCGGTATACACAGCATATTCATCACGTGATGTACCGCGTGTAAAGAAAGAACCCTTGGTTGGGTGTGTGCCCGGATAGGTACGATAGGGAATACCATCACCATCGGCATCAAGATAACGACCATAACGCGCGCTCATTGCATTCAGGTCAGCTTCGGACAATACCTTACCCCTGTCATAGGTGCGGCTATCATCCCAGACTAACGGATCCGACATATGGTCGTTCATACCCAGATCAAGGTCTGTCAACATAATTACCGGCGTTTGCAACCGCTCGGCCAAATCAAATGCATCAACCGTTTGATCAAAACATTCTTTAGGGGTAGCAGGAAATAACAACACATGCTTGGTATCACCATGCGAGGCATAGGCTGCAGAGATAATATCAGACTGTTGTGTACGAGTTGGCATACCTGTCGATGGCCCTGTTCTCTGCACATCAATCAAAACGGTAGGAATTTCAGCGAAATAAGCCAAGCCTAAAAACTCTGACATCAAGGAAACTCCTGGACCGGATGTCGCTGTAAATGAACGCGCACCATTCCAGTTAGCACCGATGACCATACCGATAGCAGCCAATTCATCTTCTGCCTGCACAACAGCATAATTCTTCTGACCGGTTCCTGCATCAATACGCATACGTTTAGCGTATTTCGAAAAAGCATCTACAACAGAAGTTGATGGTGTAATCGGATACCAGGCAACAACCGTTGCGCCCGCATAAACTCCAGCCAAACCACACGCCGTATTCCCATCCAACAAAATCTTGTTGCCAACATTATTGCGACGCTCAACGCGGATGGTTGATGGACAGTCGAAATGTTCACGGGCATAGTTATAACCCAATTCAAGCGCATGGATATTGGGAGTAATCAGTTTTTCCTTGCCTTGAAACTGATCAGATATCAATCCTCTCAATACTTCAAACTCGATATCCAGCAGTGCTGCCAGAGCACCAACATAAATAACATTTTTAAACAATTGGCGCTGTCTCGGATCGGTATACTCCCTCAAACACATATCGGTTAGTGGCACACCGATATAGGTAATATCAGCTCGAATATGCTCTTTACGTAATTGTTTGGTATTGTCGTAAAAGAAATAGCCACCTGGAAGTACTTCTGCAATATCCTGAACCATACTTTGCGGATTCACAGATACCATAATATCTACACCCCCACGACGACCTGTGTAGCCCTTCTCATTGACACGCACTTCATACCACGTTGGCAAACCTTGTATGTTTGAAGGGAAAATATTTTTTGGGGATACGGGTAAACCCATACGAAATATGGATTTGGCAAACAGATTATTAGCACTCGCGGAACCTGTACCGTTAACGTTGGCAAATTTGATGACACAATCGTTTAATGATTCTATTTTGCGCATGATGACCGACCTGGTTTAGTCACGTTATAAAGGAACTTCTGCATATCCCAAGCGGAGGTTGGGCAGCGCTCGGCACAAAGACCACAATGCAGACATACATCTTCATCCTTGACCATCACACGCGAAGTGGGCAGAACATCAGAAACATAAAGTGCTTGTGATAAATTATGTGCCGGTGCTTTCAAATGTTTACGCAATTCATCTTCTTCAGCGTTTGTGGTAAAGGTAATACAATCTGTAGGGCAAATATCCACACATGCATCACATTCGATACATTTACTTTCAGTGAAAAGCGTTTGGACATCACAGTTCAAACAACGCTGGGCTTCAGCAAAAGCGGCCTGCACATCAAAACCTAATTCAACTTCTACTTTGCGACTTTTCAGCGCTTTACCTAAATCTTCAAGTGGCACAATGTGGCGATTATCATTAGAAACAATGCTATCAAATGACCATTCATGTATACCCATTTTCTGGCTGACCAAATTGGTGCCTGGCGCCAAACGCTCTTTAAGATTTTTTCCATTAATAAACAGATCGATTGAAACAGCTGCCTGATGACCTTGAGCCACGGCAGTAATAACGTTTTTAGGCCCAAATGCGGCATCACCGCCAAAAAATACATTGGGTAATGTTGACTGGAAAGTGAGTTCATCAACCACCGGCATATCCCATTTTCCAAACGCCAACCCTAAATCACGCTCAATCCATGGATAGGAATTTTCCTGTCCGACAGCCATCAATACATCGTCACAATCAAAAGTCACTAATTCACCGGTGGGGCTTAAAGTGCGTTTGCCTTTTTCATCATAAGCAGGGGCCATGATTTCAAAGCGCATGGCTACCAACTTACCGTTTTCAACCACAAACTCTTTGGGTGAATGATTATCATGAATGGTAATACCTTCGTGCAGGGTATCTTCTTTTTCCCAAGGTGAAGCTTTCATTTCAGCAAAAGGCGAACGCACCAGCACTTTTACATTATCCGCACCCAGGCGCAGGGCTGTACGACAGCAGTCCATCGCAGTATTTCCGCCGCCCAGCACCAATACTTTTTTACCGACTTTTTCAGTATGTTCAAATGCAACAGAAGCGAGCCATTCAATTCCGACATGAATATTGGCATCGCCCTCTTCACGTCCAGGCAATGGCAAATTACGACCTCTGGGAGCACCGGTACCGACAAATACCGCATCATATTTCTTTGCAAGAATTTCTTTCAAACTGGAAACATAAGTTTTGAAATGGGTTTTGATACCCATGTTCAATATGTAATCAACTTCCTCATTCAACACATCTGTCGGCAAACGGAAGGAGGGTATTTGGCTACGCATCATTCCGCCACCAAGAGGCTGGTCATCGTACAAATCAATTTCATAACCCAATGGTGCTAAATCACGAGCTACGGTTAATGCAGCCGGGCCACCACCAATCAATGCCAGACGCTTGCCATTGGCTGGCGAAATAACCGGCATGCGGGCAAGAACATCCGCCTTGGTTTTGTTATCTGCAGCAACCCGTTTTAGACGACAGATGGCTACTGGCTCTTCTTCTACCCGGCCTCGACGACAGGCAGGCTCACAGGGACGATCACAAGTACGGCCAAGCACACCCGGAAATACATTGGATTCCCAGTTAACCATATAGGCATCGGTATAACGCTCAGCGGCAATAAGGCGAATATATTCTGGAACGGGTGTATGCGCAGGACAGGCATACTGGCAATCCACAACTTTGTGGAAATACTCAGGATCTTTAATATTTGTAGGTTTCAATCTCGAATTCCTGACGAAGTCTAAGCGTTTATCAAGCGAATTTATTATCGATTTATGTTCTTACTAACCCGACTTTTGGACATGCCAAAGGCAGCTGCGAATTCTTCCATAAACCGTTGAAAATTTCAGCAAAAATTATGAAAAACTGAGTAAATAAAAAACCTTACAAATCACATGGATTCACAAGTTTAACATTGGGAAAATCTACTTAACGAAACTAGCAGAACTGACGGCAGGATTTACAATAATGCCAAAAAAGCTTTTTCATCAATGACTTGAACACCTAAGGATTCCGCTTTTGTCAATTTGGAACCTGCACTGGCACCAGCAATAACCCAGTCCGTATTGGCAGACACCGAACCTGTCACCTTTGCACCCAAAGCTTGCAGGCGCTCCTTCGCCTCCGTTCGACTCATGCTTTCTAGATTACCGGTCAATACTATAATTTTACCCGCCAAAGGTTGATTTCCGGCACTGGCTTTTTCTGGTACTGGCCAATGAACGTCAGCTGCCAATAGTCGCTCAATAATATGGCGATTTCTGGGATTCGCAAAAAAATACACAATGTGCCGCGCAACCACTGGACCGACATCCGGTACCTCTAATAAACTGGATTCATCTGCAGCCATGATCGATTCAATGTTACCAAAAGCCAATGCCAATGCCTGTGCAGTAGATTCACCCACTTCCCGAATACCTAAAGCAAAAAGGAATCGCTGTAGTGTAGTAGCTTTGGAAGTTTCTATTGCTGCCATAATATTGGCTGCAGATTTTGATCCCATTCGATCCAATGCTGCTATGGTTTTTTCATCCATCACATAAAGATCAGCTACATTAGCTATGACTTTTTCATCGACAAGTTGATCAACCAGCTTATCGCCCAAACCTTCAATATCGATCGCTTTACGCGAAGCAAAATGTTTTATCGCCTGTTTGTTTTGTGCTTCACAAATCATACCACCACTGCAACGCGCAACAGCCTCACTTTCAATTCTCTCAATAGCAGAACCACATACCGGGCAAACATTTGGGAAATGAATCATCTGGGCATCGAATGGACGTCGTTCCATAACCACAGAAACCACTTTGGGAATAACATCACCCGCTCGCCGGATAATAACTGTATCGCCTATTTTGAGATCAAGTCGTTCGATTTCATCCGCATTATGCAGGGTCGCATTGCTGACCATCACGCCACCAACAAATACTGGCGCCAGTCTTGCCACTGGCGTTATCGCGCCCGTTCTACCGACCTGAAACTCAACAGCTAACAGTTTCGTTAATTCTTCCTGGGCGGGAAACTTGTGCGCTACAGCCCACCGCGGTGATTTGGCAATAAAACCCAATCGACCTTGCAATGTATAATCATTGACTTTAAAAACGATACCATCGATATCGTAAGGCAGTTCATCACGCTTTTGAGCCAGATAATGATAATAATGGATACATTCCTCAATGCTTTTTACTATCCGCATTTCAGGATTGATGCGTAAACCCCATGAATTTAATTGATGTAACATATCACTGTGCTTATCGGGCAAATGTCCACCTTCAACCCAGCCGATATTGTAACAACACATTTCCAATCGCCGAGTTGCAGTAATTGCAGAATCGAGTTGGCGCAAACTGCCTGCTGCCGCATTGCGTGGATTCATAAATCCCTTTTCACCTTTTTTTGCAGCAGTTTCGTTTAACGCTTCGAAACCTGCATTAGGCATATATATTTCACCACGCACTTCGATAACTTCTGGCCAGCCTGACCCTAACAAATGCAAAGGGATTGAAGGTATAGTACGAATATTCTGCGTAATATCTTCTCCGGTATTACCATCACCGCGGGTAGCTCCTCTCGTTAAAATACCGTTACGGTATAAAATACTAGCGGCGATACCGTCCAGTTTAGGTTCGCAAGCATATTCCATCTCACCGTGAAAATTGAGGCGATCTCTGATCTTCCTGTCAAAATCCCTTAGCTGCCCTTCATCAAAGACGTTATCCAGGGAAAGCATAGGCACTTCGTGTTTGACTTGAGAAAATGCGGATAATGGTTTCCCGCCAACTCGTTGGGTTGGTGAATCGATAGAGAGATATTCCGGAAATTGTTTTTCCAGCTGTTGAAGCTCCTGCATGCAGCGATCATATTCTGCATCAGGAACATGGGGATTATCTAAAACGTAATACTGATAATTATATTGTTCAATTTTTTCGCGCAAATGCAAAATCTGCATTTGTGCTGTTGCTGATGCTGTTGTCATACATCAGGCACCGCCCAATTGGCGCTTTAAAAAATCGCGTATCTGTTCGCGAGTATGCTCCAGAGTTTGATGCGTAACGGAACTTCTTCGCTCATCTTTCAATTCGCCATTAAGGTTACGCACGAGGCATTGAGCGGTTTCAACCATGCAATTAAAAGCTTCCATAGGATCTTTAGGACCAGGCAACCTCAGAAAAAAACTCACACCTGGCGTAGTAAAATTGGCTATATCATCCAGTTTGAAAACACCGGGTTCGACAATATTCACAATGCTGAATTGAATTTCGCCTTTGGCATTCTCCGATTCATAGCGATGGAAAATATTCATTTCCCCAAACCGACAATCACAGGCCAGTAAAATATGTAACAAATCTTCCCCGGTAAAACCCTCCGGATTTTTGGACAATACATTCAATGCTATGATGTCAAAATGATGATCTTGGGGTTTACCAGACTTTTCTTCTTCAAATAAAGAAGGCTGAAGATAACCTTTCGCTGTATTCTTATCCCGGTTTTTAGATTTTTGGCTTCGCGCAGGAGCAAATAAAGCATCACCAGAGGATTTAACCTGATTATCAATCTCTGCCGGCTGCATTTCCTCATCGATTGTAGGTTCTAACCGATCATCCTCGTTACTCAGCATTTTAACCACGCGAGGATCAGGCTTTGCCTGAAATGGAATACGCTCTGTAACAATTTCAGGGGGATTTTTTGGATCAATATCAGGCCCGTCAATAATTCCGATAACGCGTGCGCCACCATTAGGCAGCTCACTAAGATAGTTCTCTTCAATATTGTCGACCGGTTGAGATCGTTTGGCATTTCGCGCAAGACGCACTTTGTTTTTTCGATCACGTGATACTCGACGATAGCCATCCAATGCAACAGCCAGCAGCATAAGAACACCTATGACTATCATCCAGTCAAGCATCCTCAGTTCCATATCGTTTTACCACCTAACACGTTGAAATTGATCCAATGTATCACAAAAATTTCCCAGTCAAAATATAGGCTATTTTCAGGAAGCCGCTAATTCTGCAGCTTCTTCCACATCTACAGTTACCATACGTGATACGCCAGGCTCATGCATAGTAACACCCATCAATTGTTGTGCCATTTCCATCGCGATTTTATTATGCGTAATATAGATGAACTGCACATGTTCAGACATTTCTTTTACCATACGGGCATAACGGCCAACGTTAGCATCATCCAATGGTGCATCCACTTCATCCAGCATACAAAATGGCGCAGGGTTTAAACGGAATATCGAGAAAACCAGTGCAATCGCAGTCAATGCTTTTTCTCCACCGGATAATAAATGGATAGTGCTATTACGTTTTCCCGGAGGCTGCGCCATGATCGCTATGCCGGTATCCAGTAGATCTTCTCCTGTCATTTCCAGATAAGCTCGACCACCACCAAATACTTTCGGGAATAAATCCTGAACACCTGCATTGATTTGATCAAAGGTATCCTTGAAGCGCATACGGGTTTCACGATCAATTTTACGGATAGCATTTTCTAAAGTCGTTAATGCTTCTTCAAGATCACTGTTTTGTTCATCCAGATAAGTTTTGCGCTCGGAAGCCACTTTGTATTCTTCAATGGCTGCCAGGTTAATAGCACCTAAACGTAAAATACGCTGCCCTATTCTCTCCAGCTCTTCCTGCCATTCTTTTTCATTGGCTTCCGCAGGCATTTCTGCCAACACTGTTTGCAGGTCAAAGTCGGCTTCAACTAATTGTTTCTGCAAGTTCTGGCGCTCAATATGTAAAGTTTGAGCTGCCAATCGTGACTGCTCTAATTTGGAGCGATGCGTCTGGGTTTCTTGTTGCAAAATATTACGTTGACGCTCGGCATCACGCATCTCATGCTCAATCTCATCAACTTTTTTCCGCGCTTCTAACATCTCGGATTCAACAACGAGACGCTTATCCAGTAATGATTCCAATTCCAGCGCTATTTCATCATTCGGATCAGAACAATTACACAAATCTTTTTCAATTTGGGTACGACGCTCTTTAAGCTGTTCAACCTGCACGACAATTCTGGCTAACGACTGCGCTACGCTATCGATTTGTGTTTTCAGCGATTGTTCACGCATAGCCAGTTGATGCGCGCGATCTTTATCGGTACGTGCACGATCTTTTGCCTGATCCAGACTGTTACGAATATTATTACGTTGCGTGATTAATTGTTCACGCTTATCGGAGTCGATTTCCATTTCATCAATGGCTTCCTGCAGTACACCGCGGGACTCACTTAAAGTTTCCTGTTCAATTTTATATTGTTCGCGAGCTTCATTGATATCCGAACGTATCTGCTCCTTACGATCGAGAATTTGCTCTACCTTAACTTTTTTACCGGTTAACAATGCACTGAGTTCACTTTGTTTTAGTGAAACTATTTTATACTGTTTTTGCAGTTCATCACGTTGACGCTCAGCGGCATTCAAGGTTTCACCATTTTTAGTGAAATCTGTATCCAGATGATTTTTTTCTTCTTCCAAAGCAACAATATTCGACTGTAATTGCTCAATCTCTTGCTTGCGTTTTAATACGCCGACCTGGGCATCATCTTCATCTAAACGACGCAACCAATTCGCACCCATCCATACACCTTGTGCAGTGATTATAGATTCATTGGCCGCCAGCTGTTTTTTCAACGCTAATGCCTGATCAAGAGATTCAGCCACATAAATACCGGCAAGCAATCCACTCAAACGAGGCTCGCCATGAACCTTACTGAATAATGTCGGCGCAGACAATTTAGCTTGATAAGTGCTCATGGAAATATCTACCAGTTGCACCGAACCCTTTTCTATTCCAGCCAGCGATCGTGCAAATGCGTCAATATTATCAACACAAACAGACTGGAGTTGTTTGGCCAGCACTGTCTCAATGGCCTTTTCCCAACCGGCATCAACATTTAGTACTTCAGCAAGGATGACGCTTTCTGCCAAACCTTCTTTCATTAACCATGCAGAGACTTTATCGTTAGACTCTGATAAAGCAGCTTGCTGCAATGCTTCGAGTGCAGATAAACGCCCACGCTTTGATTGCAAATCAGATTTTAATTCATCCAAACGATGGGCATGAACACTGGCTGCCTGGCGTTTTTGCTCTATAACGTCCTGTAAATGATCCAGAGTTTCCTGATCGGTCTCAAGCTGGATATCTACCTCAGCCAATTGCTCAGCCAATTCGGTAATTTCATCTTCAACAGGACCTGCAACCAAAGAATTTAACTCGTCTTCAAAACGCTGTACTCTTTCACTAACTCGCTCTAACACTTTTTCTATATGCTGAATACGTGACTGTTGCACTTCAGCTTTTTGACGTGAATCTGCCGCTAAACTATTAAACTCATCCCATTGTATTTGCCAATTATGCATCTGCTCCTCGGCTTCGAGCAAACGCATATGGGAACCTTCTTCTGTCTCACTCAGCATTTCCAGTTCAGGCATTAATTCCAGTAATTCAGACTGCCACTGCTCTTGTTTCTCTTTATCTTCAGTTAATAGCTCTGTTGATTGCCTTAAATTTTCACCGGTTTTTGCCAAATCATCACTTAATTGCTTATAACGATCTTTCTGGTTTTGAATAGCCTGTTCAGTGCGAGCAATATCAGCCGCTAAACCGTAAAAACGACCTTGAACTTCACTATGTGCATCCCGTGCATCAGCATGACTGGTGAACAGTTTTTCAACAGTCGTATTTAAGGATGTTTGTTTGGTGACGGAAGCTTCTACATCAAGCTCATAACGGGAAATTTCTTCGTTACGTTGCTTGGCTAAACCATCCAGATCACGCCATTGCAATGCCTGAAATTGGGCACGGTACAAACGCTCTTCTTTTTTGAGATCCGTATATTTTTCTGCGGCACTGGCCTGACGTTGTAAATGCTGTAATTGACGTTCGAGTTCTTCGCGAATATCGGTTAAACGTTCCATGTTTTCAGCCGTTCTTTTCATACGACTTTCAGTTTCTTTACGACGTTCCTTGTATTTGGAAATACCCGCAGCTTCTTCTATAAAAATGCGCAACTCTTCGGGTTTGGCTTCAATTAACTTGGAAATCATGCCCTGTTCGATGATGGCATAACTGCGAGGACCTAAACCGGTACCTAAAAAGATGTCTGTAATATCGCGGCGGCGACACTTTTCTCCATTCAGGTAATATTGATTCTGTGCATCCCGGGTTACTTTTCGCTTAATGGATATCTCGGCAAAAGCAGCATATTCACCTAATAATTTGCCATCCGTATTGTCAAAAATTAACTCAATGGAGGCCTGACCAACCGGTTTTCTACCCGATGAACCGTTAAAAATAACGTCGGTCATGGAGTCGCCACGCAGGTTTTTGGCAGAGCTTTCGCCCATTACCCAACGCACGGCATCAATTATATTGGATTTTCCACAGCCATTAGGCCCAACAACAGCACAAAGATTGCTCGGGAAGTCAACGGTGGTAGGGTCTACGAACGATTTAAACCCGGCTAGTTTGATACACTTAAGACGCATAGATATTTTACTAAATCAGGAAGCCGCAAGGGCAATATTAAAAATAAGTAAGTGTAATGCTTTTACCCACAAAGGGCTAGATTGGAGAACAAGACGAGTGACATCTCGCAAAAGACTAGAAACTGTAAACAATACTGACCGACAATTCTTCATCCTTGTGTTTTTTAGAACCCATCACATCATCAGTATATTTAAGGGCATAACCCAATTTTGTGGCGAGATTACCTACGAGCTGTGATTTGAGATAAATATGAAAACGACTGAGTCGATTAGTTTCTGTATCCTCCACGGAAAGATCTTGTCCTAATTCAGCAATATTACTGATTTTCCATAACAAAGTTTCGGACAAGTACAATAGTTGGGAATTGGTTTTCCTTCCACAATCAGTAACCAGTGCTGTCAATTCACACTCATCCAGTTTATTACTACTGGCACCTATACCAATTTCACTCTTCATATCAAAAACGTCGGTATCAACCAGGGTTCGACCATACCCAATAACCGCCGTCGACTGATTTTCAAAACCGCTGAAACGATCTTTTTCATAAGAGCCGCGCAAAAAACCATAATCTTTCAGGGTTATAAAACGATCGAGTTGTTCGGTTAAATAATACTTTTCTCCGCTACGGACTAACTCCTTTTTCCCTGTTGTAGTATTGATCACCTCACTGGAAATATTACTAGCTTCCAGGTGCAAGGTATTGCGCCAGGGACGCACATCATAAACAAGGGATTGCTTGGCCAATAATGAAGTAGATTCTGTATTACCATCATTTTTTACAAAGCTTAACTCAGAATCACCCGACCAAGGCTTTGCCATCTCTTGAGCAAATGCAGAGAAGGATAATAAAGGTATTACTAATAAAAACAGAAAGTTTTTCATAAAATGGTTGAAAACGCGCTAAAAAATTTAGCGCGTTTTTACCAGACTATTTCTTGGTAGAAACTTTAGCTACAACACGACGGTTTTGCGACTGGCCTTCAGCAGTTGCATTATCAGCAATAGGTTTTTCTTCGCCATAACCCACTGCACTGACACGCTCGGCAGAAATTTTATAATCATTGATCAGGCTTTGTTTAACAGCTTCGGCACGTTTTTGTGATAAGGATTTATTGTATTCAGCAGAACCTACACTATCAGTATGGCCTTCAACTGTCGTATTAGTTTGTGGGTAGGAAGTTAAAAAAGCAGCCAATTCAGCAATTTGCCCTTTTGAGTCTGGCTGTATAACGCTTTTTCCGGACTGGAATTTAACATTGAGCGTAAATTCCTTATCGCCTTCCAATGCAACATAACAACCATCAGCATCCACCTTTGAACCTTTAGCGGAATCAGGACATTTATCTTTGCTATCCATGACACCATCCATATCACTGTCTTTATCCGCAACAGCTGCCACCACAGGTGCAGCTTCTACTTTTTTAGCCACAGGTGCAGGTTGGCTCGCTGGTTTGGATTGAGCTTTACCAAAAGCATAAACCAGACCAATGTTAACTAGCGTATCTTCTTCCACTTCATCAGCCGTCAATAAACCACGAACATCGGCCCTTACTGCAAGATTGGAATTTACCGCATACTTAACCCCAACACCGGCATTCCATTGTGTATCTTTCTGATCACATTTAGCCGCGTCATACGAGGTTTCACCAAAACCAAATACAATATACGGAGTCCAGGGAGAATTACTTTGTTCTTCAGTAAACTGGTACAAAGCATCCAAATGCCAATAATCCACATCCACATCAGATGTTTTATTTTCAGTCGATGAAAAATTGTAAGCCAGTTCAACCGCCCAAGTATCTGACACTTGATTACCGATAGCTAAACCGTAAGCTACGTCGTCATCAAGAGCCAAGTCAGTATCAAATATGTGA
>CAZTZY010000017.1:0-16920 GCA_964617765.1 uncultured Spongiibacteraceae bacterium | reverse complement strand
ACACCATACAATAGAAAAAATACAAAGAATCTATATTTCACGTTTACGCATTGTCACTCTGTACCTAGAATGAAAGCATACCAACTAAAAATGCCAATCTATGAATCCAAGGTGTATCTTTTTATTAACAATAATGGGGCTAACCTTGGCCTCTCATGTTTCATTGGCAGAAAAAGTCCCCTTACAAAATATTGACTGGTTACAGTCCCAGGAAAAAAGGTCTTTGTTGGGTTTCATTACTGAATGTGCGTTGAAAAAGGATCAACTTCTTATCACCCAAAGTGCTGATTTCACTTTTGAGTTTTATGGGCGATTAGGCATAGCTCCGACCTGGAATGGATTTCCCAACTCACTGACTGAAACCGAGCAGCGATGGATCAGCGGTTGTGTTCTTGCAAGAGTTAATTATTTTGGTACCCCGGTTCCTTTCAATTTAAGAACAGACAAAAAAAGTAGTTTATACACCCCCGTTACCGAAACCGAACTGGATGAATTCCCTTATTATGAAGGGGGATTTTTTGGCAATATCTTCCATTCACCACAAAAAAAATATGTTTGTCAGGGTGATGCCCCGAAAAAAATATTAGTAGGCAAAAATCGTATTTGTTCAATTCCGGCATTGGATACTGAGAGTAATATCAGCGCTTGTGGATTCACCATAGTAGGAAATTGTGATGATTCTTCTGTGTTCAATCGCGACAATACACTCTATAAAGAAATATTTTATGTGTGGCTTAAAATGCATTGAACTATGCATTGAACTATGTTTTATTGAAATACTTCCAATAAAAAAGGCCGCAATTATGCGGCCTTTTTCTTTCTTCTGTTATAGCTTACTTCCAACCAGTAACCGCTTTTAAAGCTTCTCCGATATCAGCAAGACTACGTACGGTTTTTACCCCGGCATCTTCCAATGCAGCAAATTTCTCATCAGCAGTACCCTTGCCACCAGAAATAATTGCGCCGGCATGACCCATACGCTTGCCTTTTGGCGCAGTAACACCAGCAATGTAAGAAACAACAGGCTTGGTAACATTAGCTTTGATAAAAGCGGCTGCTTCTTCTTCTGCAGAACCACCGATTTCACCGATCATTACGATCGCTTCAGTTTTTGGATCCGCCTCAAACAACTTTAAAATATCTATGAAGTTAGAACCGGGAATTGGATCACCACCAATACCAACACAGGTAGACTGACCAAAACCGTAATCGGTAGTTTGTTTAACAGCTTCATACGTCAAAGTACCTGAACGCGATACAATACCTACTTTGCCTGGCAAGTGAATGTGGCCTGGCATAATGCCAATTTTACATTCGCCTGGAGTAATGACACCCGGGCAGTTTGGTCCTATCAAGCGCACACCCAATTCGTCACAACGCACTTTAACCTGCAGCATATCCAGGGTAGGAATGCCTTCAGTAATACAAACAATCAATTGAATGCCGCTGTTTGCCGCTTCCAAAATAGAATCTTTGCAAAAGGCCGCAGGTACATAGATAACTGATGCAGTTGCACCTGTTGCTTTTACAGCTTCAGCCACAGTATTAAATACTGGCAAACCTAAATGCGTGGTTCCACCTTTGCCTGGCGTTACACCACCCACCATTTTTGTACCGTAAGCAATGGCTTGTTCAGAATGGAAAGTACCTTGGCCACCAGTGAAACCCTGACAAATTACTTTAGTATCTTTATTAATTAAAATAGACATTATTTGCCACCTGCTGCTTTAACAGCTTGTTGTGCTGCATCAGTCAAACTGGTTGCTGCAATAATAGCCAAGCCTGATTGCTCAAGAACTTTTTTACCTAAATCTGCATTTGTACCTTCTAAACGCACGATAACTGGAATGGTGACGCCCACTTCTTTTACCGCACCAATGATGCCTTCAGCAATCATGTCGCAACGTACAATACCACCGAAAATGTTAACCAATACGGCTTTAACATTGCTATCAGACAGGATAATTTTGAAGGCCTCAGCAACACGTTGCTTGGTTGCACCGCCGCCCACATCCAGAAAGTTAGCCGGGAAACCGCCATGCAATGCGACGATATCCATGGTACCCATCGCTAAACCTGCACCATTCACCATACAACCGATGCTGCCGTCCAAAGCTACATAGTTTAATTCCCATGCTGCAGCTTCAGCTTCACGAGCATCTTCTTGTGAAGGATCTTTCATTGCCTGTAAATCTTTGTGGCGATATAAGGCATTGTTATCAATAGAAATTTTTGCATCCAGGCAGTGCAAGTTACCATCAGTTTTAATAACCAGTGGATTAATCTCTAACAAATCCAAATCTTTTTCGACAAATAGTTTAGCTAAACCCAAAAATATATTGGTGAATTGTTTGATTTGATCGCCTTGCAAGCCTAATTGAAAAGCTAACTCGCGGCCTTGATAAGGCTGGGCTCCTGTTAATGGATCAATAGTTGCCTTAAGAATTTTTTCTGGGGTTTCTTCAGCCACTTTTTCAATTTCCACGCCACCCTCTGTAGATGCCATAAAAATTACGCGGCGACTAGAACGATCAACAACAGCACCCAAGTACAATTCATCAGCGATATCAGTACAGGTCTCTACTAAAATTTTAGTCACTGGTTGACCATTAGCATCAGTTTGATAGGTAACTAAATTTTTACCCAACCATTTTGCTGCAAAAGCTTGAGCTTCCTCAGCTGATTTAATCAATTTAACGCCACCAGCCTTACCACGGCCACCAGCATGCACCTGGGCTTTAACTACCCACATGTCACCGCCAATAGTTTTTGTTGCTGCTGCTGCTTCTTCAGGTGTATCGCAAGCGATACCTTTAGATACAGGCAAACCGTACTGAGCAAACAACTGTTTGCCTTGATACTCATGAAGATTCATGCTGTTTTACCATTTTGATTGATACAAACTGTACCAGTGACTGACTGACAAGCTGGATTAAAGCCTGCCCCTTTTTTATAGAGCCAATTCCCTTAGAGTTTCGCCAAAAAAATAGCGCCGGAAATTTCGGCGCTAATTCTCTTTGATTTTGCCATTTGCCGCAAATTTATTTACGTTTCTTGCGGTTCACGGCGTGAATAGCGTGTCCATTGACCGCCAAAGCAGCCTCATGAAGGGCTTCTGACAAGGTTGGATGACCAAATACTGTTAAACCGATATCTTCAGCACTTGATCCAAATTCCATCGCAATAACAACCTGTTGCACAAGATCAGCTGCTGATGGACCAATAATATGACATCCTAATATGCGATCAGTTTTTGCATCAGCCAGTAATTTCACCATGCCTTCAGAGTCATTTCCGGCCAACGCCCTACCATTGGCTGCAAACGGGAACATACCGACATTATATTCAACACCTTCGGCCTTAAGCTGTTCTTCGTTTTTCCCGACCATGGCGATTTCCGGATGTGTATAAATAACCCCGGGAATAGTTGCATAGTTAATTTGTGTCTTTTGACCGGCAATACGCTCGGCGACCATAACGCCTTCTTCAGAAGCCTTATGCGCTAGCATAGGCCCCCTGACAATATCCCCCACCGCATAAACCCCGGGAGCTTCGGTCTGGCAAAAATCATTAACAAAAATAAAACCGCGCTCATCAAGACTCACTCCGGAATCCGGAGCAAGAAGTCCACTCGTCAAAGGTTTTCGACCCACGGCGACAATCAGCTTATCAAACTCTTCCACTTTTTCGCCTTCAGCATCCACATAGGTAACAGCAACCTTGGCGGCTTTACCTTTTTTTACCGACGTTCCAGTTACACGGGCACCTAAACGAATATCCAGACCCTGTTTGGTCAGGATTTTTTTAGCTTCCTTGGCAATCACTTTATCCACTGTACCCAGAAAAGTATCCATAGCCTCTAACACAATAACTTCAGCGCCAAGACGCGACCAAACCGACCCTAGCTCCAGACCTATCACGCCAGCACCAATGACACCTAGACGCTTGGGTACACTGGTAAAGTTCAAGGCGCCGGTTGAATCAACAATTGTTTCTTCATCTAATGGCGCAGGAGGAATATTCACAGGCACCGAACCCGTGGCCAAAATAACATTACTCGCTTCATAAATAGTTACCGCACCGTCAGGAGCAACAACTTCCACACGCTTTCCCGATAATAATTTGCCAGTACCTTTAATAGATACAACGCCATTACCGGTAAATAAACCCGCAATACCATTGGTCAACTGCGAAACAATGGCTGTTTTGCGCGCTAACATTTTTTCTATATCAATTTTTAAATCTGTAGTGGATATACCATGAATAGAAAATCCTTCTTTGGCTTCCTTATACTTATGAGATGAATCGAGCAAGGCTTTAGATGGAATACACCCGACATTCAAGCAGGTACCACCCAATACTGCCTTGCTATTGCCATCTACCCACTTTTCTACACAAGCCGTTTTTAAACCCAATTGTGCACAACGAATAGCTGCAACATAACCACCAGGACCTGCACCAATAACAATCACATCATATTTTTCTGACATTCTTTTTCCTATTGAGCGAAAACACTCTGTAATGAAAACACTAGGGTTATTTAATTAAATTTCCAACAGGATCCGCGCGGGATCCTCTAACAAATCCTTGATGGCTACCAAAAACTGTACAGCCTCCTTACCGTCAATCAAGCGATGGTCATAGGATAAAGCCAGATACATCATCGGCAAAATTTTTACTTCGCCATTTACCGCCATCGGACGATCCTGGATTTTGTGCATACCCAGAATTGCTGCCTGCGGAGGATTCAATATAGGTGTAGACATCAAAGAGCCGAAAACGCCACCATTGGTAATAGTAAATGTTCCGCCTTGCATCTCCTCAATGCCCAACTTTCCATCTTTCGCCTTTAACCCAAATTCGCGAATTTTTGACTCGATATCCGCCAGGCTCATTTGATCCGTATCTCGAAGTACTGGAACAACCAGACCTTTATCCGTGGATACTGCAACACCGACATCCTGAAAACCATGATACACAATATCATTACCGTCGATAGAAGCATTCACTGCCGGAAAACGTTTTAACGCTTCTACTGATGCGCGAACAAATAAAGACATATAACCCAGACGGGTACCATTATGCGCTTTCTCGAAAAGCTCTTTATATTTATTACGCAAATCCATTACCGGCTGCATATTAACTTCATTGAATGTAGTTAGCATTGCCGTATTTTGTGAAGCGTCCAACAATCTTTCAGCAATTCGTGCGCGCATACGAGTCATTGGCACCCGACGCTCTACACGACCTTGCTGAATGGCATCTCCCAACAATTCACTGACAGCTGGTGATATAATTGCCGCTGTTGAAACCTGTGAAGCCAAGTTTTGCTTCATTTGTACGAGCGAGGCAATATCTTCCTTGGTAACACGGCCATCCTTGCCCGTACCAGAAACGGCTGTGATATCTATATTATTTTCACTCGCCATTTTACGCGCTGCCGGACTTAATATTGGTTCGCCAGTGACTTCATTTTTATCAATGGGTTTAGCTTCAGCCTTAACAGATGCAGCAGGCACTGAAGCATTCCCCTCAGTAAATATGGCAATGACCTCTTCACTCAATACCACTTCACCTTCCGCTTTCAAAATACTGGAAATTGAACCATCTGCGGGGGCGACCACTTCCAGCACCACTTTATCGGTTTCAATATCAACAATATGTTCATCGCGCTTTACCGCTTCACCCGGCTTTTTATACCAGGTTGCAATTGTTCCATCTGCAATAGATTCAGGGAACTGTGGTGCTTTAATATCTATATTCATTATTCACCCTTTTGTTCTTGCGCTTCACTAACAGGATTATTCAATCCTAGCGCCTTATTAATTAAAGTTTCTTGTTGTTTGATATGTAATGCCATATAACCCGCAGCCGGGGATGCTGACGCTGTACGCCCGGCAAATGATAACGAAACATCGGGATGCACTTTATGTATTGAGCGGCTAAAACGATGGCGGCTATTATACCAGGCCCCCTGGTTACGCGGCTCTTCCTGGCACCAAAACACCTCTCTTAAACCTGAATATCTTTGCAATATCGAGGTAAGGTATTCATCTGGAAATGGATATAGCTGCTCAATACGCAGGATGGCAATATGGTTTAAAGACAGCTCACGTCGCTTCTCGAGCAGCTCATAATAAACCTTGCCGCTACAGAGGATAATTCGTGAAATGGCTTTCGCATCATCTACATCTACATCATCAAGAACTGGCTGAAAACTACCGTTAGCTAACTCATCCAGCGAAGACACAGCCAATTTATGCCTTAACAGGCTTTTTGGCGTAAAGACTATCAATGGCTTACGCAAATATCGAACTGCCTGCCTGCGCAACAAATGGAATATTTGTGCTGGCGTTGTCGGCACACACACCTGGATATTTCTTTCAGCACACAACTGCAAATAGCGCTCTAAACGCGCAGATGAATGCTCTGGCCCCTGTCCCTCATAGCCATGTGGCAACAGCATGGTCAATCCACATAAACGCGCCCACTTATGCTCTCCACAAGTAATAAACTGATCAATAACAACCTGCGCTCCATTAGCAAAATCCCCAAACTGGGCCTCCCATATCACTAACGCATTCGGCATGGTAGTCGCATAACCATACTCAAATGCCAACACCGCTTCCTCTGATAAAAATGAATCGTGTATGGTCATGCGCGGTTGATTGGCATCCAGGTTTTGCAAAGGCGCATAGGTACTGCCATCATTCTGGTTATGCAACACTGCATGGCGATGCGAGAATGTGCCACGCCCGACATCCTGTCCGGTAATGCGCACAGGATGACCCTGGTCCAGCAAGGTTGCATACGCCAGATTTTCTGCATAACCCCAGTTAAGCTCCATAGCACCGGCAGTCATTTTACGCCTGTCTTCAATGATTTTTGCTACCTGCCTTTGTAAGACAAACCCATCAGGAATTTCTGTCAGCTGGTTTGCCAACACTTTTAATCGATCGCGATCAAAACTGGTATCGCAATAAAACCGGTGTGGATGTCCAATATAAGGTTTCCAGTCAACATATAATTCCAGGCTGGATTTACGCACCAGACTTTTTGCCACATGCAAGCCGTTATCCAGTGCATGGCGATACTCATCTATCAGTTTGGCATCATCGATGTCAGAAATAACAGCATCTGCAATTAGCCGTCTGGCATATAAATCGCGCGTGGTAGGATGATTTTGAATAACGGCATACATTAATGGTTGCGTACCTGATGGCTCATCAGCCTCGTTATGTCCCCGGCGACGATAACAAAAAAGATCGATAACAATATCTTTTTTAAATTGCTGGCGAAAATCAATAGCCATTTGTGAAACAAAAAGTACTGCTTCCGGATCATCGCCATTGACATGAAAAATGGGCGCCTGCACCATTTTGGCTATATCAGTACAATACTCGGTTGAACGTGCATCTTCTTTTTTACTGGTGGTAAATCCAACCTGGTTATTAATAACTATATGAATTGAACCACCGATACCATAGGCACGCGTTTGCGACATCTGGAAGGTTTCCATCACCACGCCCTGCCCGGCAAAAGCGGCATCACCATGCATCACTATTGGTAATACTGATGAGCCTTTTGCATCATTACGACGATCCTGGCGAGCACGCACAGAACCTTCAACCACTGGCGAAGCTATTTCAAGATGTGATGGATTAAAAGCGAGAGCGAGATGTACTTCCCCACCCGATGTCATCACGTTGGATGAAAACCCCTGATGGTATTTTACATCAGCGGAACCATGGTATTCAGCCTTCCCCTCAAACTCGTCAAAAAGTTCAGCCGGGTTTTTACCTAGAGTATTGACCAAGACATTTAACCTGCCACGATGCGCCATGCCAATGACAATTTCTTTTACCTGGTAGGATCCGGCACGCTGAATTAACTCATCCATCATTGGAATCAATGATTCACTACCTTCCACGCCAAAACGTTTGGTGCCCGGATAACGAGAGCCCAAATATTTTTCCAGGCCTTCAGCAGCAGTCAATCTTTCCAATAAGTGTTTTTTTACTTCGAGACCATATAGCGGTGAAGACCTAACACTTTCCATTCGCTGCTGAATCCAGTCACGTTGCTCTTCATCGGCAATATGCAGAAATTCGGCTCCAATACTTCGACAATACGTTGCTTCAAGAGCCTGATGAATTTCCCTGAGCGTAGCCTCTTTTTTACCAATATGAAAATTGCCTGCCTGAAAAACCGTATCGTAGTCTGCTTCAGATAACTTATGGAAACTTAAATCGAGCTCCTTGATGCGTTCCCGTTTCCATAATCCCAATGGATCAAGATTCGCTTTTTGATGACCGCGACGGTAAGCGTTGATTAATTGAACAACTGCGACTTGCTTACGCTCATATTCTGTAGCTGAACCATCATATTCACTGCTTTTTGCAGCAGGGCGTAATTTGGCTTTGCCTAATAATGCAAAATGCTCTCGTATGGTTGAGTGCGGAATGTCATTAATCCCGCTGGCTGTTTTCGGTAATTTATCAAAATAATTACGCCATGATTCAGGCACGGAATTGGGATCAAGCAAATATGCTTCATAAAGGTCTTCAACATAAGCAGCATTCCCGCCAGATATATGCGAACTCTGCCACAGCTCTTTCATAGTACTTTCATGCATTTGCATTAAGCCTTAATAATTTACTTACAACCTGTTTAACAAAATCAAGAAACATGATGGTGCATTTTTAAATATCCGACAACCAAATCTGGGCAAGACCATCATTGAATGCACAATAATTGCCCAATTTTCCTGATAATACTCATCTTATGTGACATCCTGCTGCCTATAGCAATTTTAATGCCCAAATAGTGTAAATTAATGAAAAAAATACAATATTCGACCATTGACTGCATCGAGTGCCCTTTTAATCACTAATTGCCTGCATCGCCTGTATCACCAGTTGCAGGCTTTGCCGAGATTGATAATGATTAACACCTAATTTGTAGACAACAAAAACTTTTTCCAATGCCTGTTCCATCCAGTTATTGGCATCAGTATTAAAAAAAATTGCCTCAATCTCAGCTTTATCATTTAGCCCGTAAGATAACTGGAACTTTGCATGTTTTTCGCCCAAAGCCCGCTTTGATTTGACATAAAAAATACCATCAAACAGCGGTTCGGGAAATTGCTGCCCCCAGGGCATGGCATCCCGTAACAATTGGGCGGTGAATATATTCATGTCTTTGGCTTCAATTGCACCGTCTGATTCAATAATCGATTCAAACAATGACCTATCCTCAATTTGATCCAAAGCTGCTGTAAACGCACCTTGAAAATGCTCAAATCCACTGGAAGCCAGGCTTAAACCGGCCGCCATGGCATGGCCGCCAAATTTATCCAGTAATTCAGGATGCAAGGTGGCAATATCATCCAGTAAATCGCGCAAATGGATACCCTTGATCGAACGCCCCGAACCTTTTAACTCGCCATTATCGGTATTGGCAAAGGCAATCACCGGACGATGGTATTTCTCCTTGATTCTAGAGGCCACCAGACCGACCACACCTTGATGCCAATCAGGATGATATAAACAAAAACCTCGCGGGATTTCGGCGATATCCATCACCAGACTTTCAACAATTTGCATAGCTTCAATTTGCATTTGTTGTTCAATTATTCGTCGCTCACGATTGAAATCATCTAACGTTTTAGCCAATTCAAACGCCAAATCTTCCGACTCTGTTGTCAATAACATAATGCCCTGTGTCATATCATCGAGACGTCCTGCTGCATTAAGTCTGGGTGCCAGAGCAAAACCCAAGTCAACGCTGGAGATATAACGGTAGTCTTTTTCTGCAACGTGCAATAACTGACGGATGCCGGGCCTCATCAGTCCGGCACGAATTCGTTTGATGCCTTGTGCCACCAGGATACGATTATAGAAATCCAGGGGGACTACATCGGCGATGGTGCCTAACGCAACAATATCCAGATAATTAGCCAAATTGGGCTCTGCCAGTCCCTGCCTGGTAAACCAGTCCTGCTCCCGCAAAAACTTTCGTAATGCGATCAAGAGATGAAAAAAGACACCAACACCGGCCAAAGCTTTCCCTGGAAAAGGACATCCGCTCTGGTTGGGATTAATGATCGCCAGAGCCGCTGGCAGTTGCTGCCCGGGAAGATGATGATCCGTTACGATGACATCCATACCTAACATATTGGCTTTATCTACACCGGCAACACTGGAGATGCCATTATCAACGGTAATGATCAAATCCGGCTTTTGCCAGGCGAGTTCATCTACAATGGCTTCAGATAAACCATAACCATATTCAAAACGATTGGGCACCACGAAATTGACATGGGTAAAACCCATCTCTTTCAAACCCAACATCGCTAATGCCGAGCTTGTAGCTCCATCCGCATCAAAATCACCCACAATGACAATTTTTTGCTGGGACTGAAGAGCCAGCCATAACCGCTCGACAGCCTGCTGCATTCCCCACATTAAAAACGGATCGGCCAATTGGCTTAAATCATGTTGTATTTGCTGATTATGAGAGAGTCCACGCTTGGCCAGAATGGATTGTAACAAAGGATGGATATCAGCAGAGAATTTGCTTTCTACCAATTCTTTTCGATGCAGAACAATAGGGAGAGACATAGTATCTTTCACCAAAACAGCAGGAAAATATTTCCTGCTGTTTATATAATTTATGCAGATATATTGCCCTGCATAAAGGCATGAATTTTTTCAAGGCTATTTTCAATAACGGTGTATCGTTCTTCTCGCTGCATTAAATCAGCCATGTAATGTGGCAATTCAGGCTCTTTTTTTTGCCCCGACTTTAATGCAGCTTCTGCGAACTTGGCAGGATGAGCAGTAGCCAATATCACCATGGGTGTCGCTTTACTGCGACGAACTTCTCTTGCCGCTTTTACGCCAATGGCTGAATGTGGATCCAGTAGATATTCACTTTCATCAAAAACCTTGGCAATCGTCTCGCACGTTAATTCGTCATTAACCGCATAGCTGTCAAACAATTCCCTTGCCTTTGCAAAAGCTGCAGCAGGAAGACTGACTGTTTCATTATTGCAACGATCCATAAAGCCGGATAACTGCGCTCCATCACGCCCGAATAAATCAAATAACAAACGCTCAAAATTGCTCGAAACCATAATATCCATACTTGGTGAAAGCGTATGAACCAACTGGTGTTTTTCATATTGATTATTGGCAATCATCCTGTGCAATATATCATTTTTGTTAGTTGCAACGATCAATTGACTGATTGGCAAGCCCATTTTCTTTGCTAGGTAACCGGCAAAAATATCGCCAAAATTACCTGTTGGTACCGAGAAAGCGATTTCACGCGCCGGGGCTCCTAAAGCTATAGCCGCATAAAAGTAATAGACAATTTGAGCCATAATGCGCGCCCAGTTAATCGAGTTTACAGCAACCAGTTGGCGACCTTCCGGCAAAAATCCCTGATTGGCAAAACTGGCTTTGACCATGGATTGGCAATCATCAAAATTACCTTGCACAGCTATGTTATGGATATTGGGGCTAAGCACGGTCGTCATCTGGCGACGCTGCACATCAGACACGCGATTATGCGGATGTAAAATAAAGATATCGATATTTTTGCAGCGGCGACAACCTTCAATAGCAGCCGAACCTGTGTCACCGGAAGTTGCTCCCATAATGACAACGCGTTGCTGGCGCTTTTCCAATACATAATCCAGCAGTCTTCCCAACAACTGCAGGGCAAAATCCTTAAACGCCAGGGTTGGTCCCTGAAACAACTCCAGCACCCATTCGTTATGATCGAGCTGAACCAAAGGGGCTACTGCGGGATGACGAAATTGCGCATAACAATCATCAATAATCGCCTTGAAATCAGCATCTGGAATACAGCCATCAATAAATGGCTTCATTATTTCAAATGCCAGATCGGAATATGACAGTGCTTTCCAGCTTTCGATAGTTTGCGCACTGAATACAGGCAATGTTTCTGGCACATATAATCCGCCATCGGGCGCCAAACCCGTTAACATCACTTCTTCAAAATTCAGCGCAGGGGCTTGGCCACGTGTACTTATATATTTCACAATCAACCTCTTTTAAAACGCCTGATTAACCTAACGATTCCACACGAATTCGCGTTACTTCACCAGCAATAGCATCCAATGCTTCAATACCGGTTAACGCCTTTTGCAGCGATTTTTCTTTTACCACATTGGTCAGCATAATGAGATCAACATGATCGGAACCTTCTTTTGGCGGTTTTTGGATCATTGCCTCAATACTGATACCGTTATCACTTAAAATGGTCGCTACTCTCGACATCACACCCGGCTTATCGAGCGCTGACAAACGCATGTAATAAGCGGTTTCAATTTCTTCAATAGGCAAAACCGGCACTTCTGCAATTTGACCCGGATGAAATGCCAATGCCGGAACACGCTCATCAGGATTCATATTTATTGAACGAGCAATATCCGCAATATCAGCAATCACAGAAGATGCCGTAGGTTCGGCTCCTGCCCCACGACCATAATACAAACTGACTCCTGCAGCATCGGCTTTAACCAATACCGCATTCATGACGCCATCAACATTGGCTATCAGTCTTTTTTCAGGGATTAATGTTGGGTGAACACGTAACTCAATACCCTTCGCAACACGTCGAGCTATGCCTAAATGCTTGATGCGATAACCCAGTTCTTCTGCATAGGTAACATCTTCACGTGCAATTTTACGAATGCCTTCGGTATAGGCTTTTTCAAACTGCAAAGGAATGCCAAAAGCCAGGGAAGCGAGAATAACCAGCTTATGACAGGCATCAATACCTTCCACATCAAAGGTTGGATCCGCTTCAGCATAACCGAGTGCTTGCGCTTCTTTAAGTACATCCTCAAACGCACGACCTTTATCGCGCATCTCTGTGAGGATAAAATTGCCGGTACCGTTAATAATTCCCGCCACCCACTCAATTTTATTGGCAGCCAAACCTTCTCTCACCGCTTTTATAATAGGGATACCGCCAGCAACCGCTGCCTCATAACAAACTACAACACCTTTCTCTTTGGCCGCTGCAAAAATCTCATTACCATGAACTGCAATCATCGCTTTATTGGCAGTGACTACGTGCTTGCCATTGGCAATAGCGCGTAAAACGAGTTCTTTAGCAACATCGTAACCACCAATCAACTCAACCAGAATATCGACTTCAGGAGCATCTGCCACAGCAAAGATATCTTGCTCAACTTTTACACCTGTCAGATCACACGCAGGGTTTCCGCGACGCGTACCCACATGGGTCACACGAATTTCACGTCCGGTACGTGCACTTATTTCAGCGCAATTGCGCTTTAGCACATTAAAAGTACCACTACCAACAGTGCCCAAGCCACAAATGCCTACGTTCACAGGTTTCAATTGATTAACCTCTTAAAGAATTAATGAGCTATACGATAATTTCTGGGGAAAACCGAGATTATAAAGGGACTAGAGAAGAACCGCAAAAGCCACGCATGATTTGAACAGATCATTGTGACTCCTGTGCATACCAATAAATTAAATTCCCAGCGTTTTTATTAACACTGCCGCAGGTCTATAACCGGGAATTAAAGTACCGTCTTTTAACAATATGGCAGGTGTTCCATTAATGCCCATTTTTTTCCCTAGTTCATACTGTTTGGCAACGGGATTAGTACAGGTTATCGCTGGCAAATTTTCCTGATTTTTCAAACGTGTGAGTGCATTTTGCTTATCAGCAGAACACCAGGCTGTAACCAACTTATCATAAGTTGGCGAACCCACTCCCGCCCTAGGAAAAGCCATATATCGAACCTCAACGCCATGAGCATTTAACTCAGGCACTTCTTGATGCAGTTTTTGGCAATACCCACAATCCACATCCGTGTATACCATCATATAAGCTTTGGTTTTCACTGGGGCTTTCGGTGAAAAAATAATCATTTCTTTAGGGTTTAACGCTTTCATCAAACCAATTCTGTCTGATGCTTCTTCCTGATTGGTTAAATTGACCATATTCCCGTTTTTTAAACTATATAAACTACCTTCAAAAAAATAGTCACTGGATTTAGAAATATATAATCTGGGTCCTGAGTCAACCAGTACTGAATAAAAACCTTCTAATTCTGTCGTTTTAAAACTACTTATTTTGAATTGAGGATTTATCTTCAATAATTTAGCCGCAATAATTTTTTTATTGGCTTCCATTTCCTGGGGGGTTTCAGCCATGAGCAGTTGGGCAGAAAGCAGTAACAAGCTGACCATTAATATGTTGATATTATGTAATAATCGCATAAAAATTCCTGATTCAATTTTATGTTTTGTCAAAAAAATCTGGCTTTAGTTCAATCAGCCTCTGGGATGATGTTGTGCATGTAAATCTTGTAAACGCTGTGTTGCAACATGAGTATAGATTTGGGTTGTAGAAAGATTACTATGTCCAAGTAATAATTGCACCACACGCAAATCCGCCCCATGATTCAGTAAATGTGTTGCGAATGCATGCCTTACTTTATGTGGGGATAATGGCTTGTTGATTTCAGACTGAACCGCGTAAAGTTTTATCCTATGCCAAAATGTCTGTCGCGTCATCATTTGAGCCCTTACACTTGGAAAACACACGTCTGATACTTTCCCATTGAGCAGCTCAAGCCTTGCATGCTGGTAGTATTTTTCAAGCCAGGATAATGCTATTTCCCCCATAGGAATCATTCTTTCTTTATTCCCCTTTCCAAATACCCTTAAAACTCCTTGCATCAAATTAATGTCTGATGTTTTCAAACCTACCAATTCACTCACCCGCAAACCACATGCATACAATAATTCAAGCATGGCCTTATCTCGCAGACCTAATGCTTTAGATACATCTGGAGAATCCAACAATAATTCTACCTCTTCTTCTGTTAATGTATGTGGGAGCCTTCTACCCAATTTTGGTGATTCTATATCCAATGTAGGATCAATTTTTATCCAGCCCTCTCTTAATGCATGCTGATAAAATCCTCGTAAGCTGGATAATAATCTTGCAACAGATCTTGCCGAAATACCTTCCATTGCTCTCTTTGCAAAAAAACTGGTTATCTGTACTTTATCAGCTTTAAGCATGCTTGAGTCCGTATGCATTAGCCATATCGAAAACAGTTGTAGATCACGCCGATAAGAATCTAGACTATTTTCAGCCAAACCTTTTTCCATCCATGCAGAATCGATATACCTTTCTATGAAAGGGTCGATAACAATATTAGTCATTCATCACCTGATTATATTGGGTTAGTGCGCATGATGGTGATCTAACAGATGTAAACTTTCCTCAGCAAAACCGGCACCTGCTTCTGCATAAAAATTAAAAGCTACATCAACACCCATTTCAATCAACTCTTTTCGTTGATCTTCATATTTCGCGATGCCGGCGATTTTCCCCTGAAAGTGAACATGCTTTAACTGACGAACAACCTCTAACATATCTTCATGAGAAGGCATTGCCAGCATGATTAAACGGATATGCTTCAAATCAACCTTACTCCAAAAATCAACATCTTCAGCATCGCCCACTGTTACCAGATAACCCAATTTCATAAGTTTCGCGATATGCGATTCATTAGCATCAATTCCCCAAACTACGCCTTTATCAAACTTCTCCAGAGTATCATAAGACCCTCGCCCCACCCGCCCCATACCTATCACGAGTATTTCAGCACTTTTAGGCTGATAAAACACATCTTCATCCAAACACTTATGACTTTGAAACCTCTTTATTTTTGGCGATATAAGAGTATATAACCCATGGGATTTCTTATGGATTGCACTTGTCACAATGAATGATAGAGCAACAGCTATAGCAATAATAACGACCCAGTCTGATGTCAACCATCCATGCTGCTCACATACAACGGCAACAATCAATCCAAATTCACTAAAATTACTTAATGCCAGTGTTGCCAAAAATGCCGTTCTTGCTCGAACCCTGCACACAACCAGAGAAAAAAAGAAAACTAACGTTTTTGCTACTAACAACCCCATCAACAATAATGCACAAATAAAACTTTCATATGTTGGCAATCCCTTGAATCCAATATCAAGAAAAAATGCAACCAGGAATAAATCTTTAAAAGCCAATAATGATTTTGATAATTCGGCAGCTTTTTTATCCCTGCTTAATAACATACCAAAAATTAACGCCCCTAATCCGGCATTGACTTCAAAAAAATGAAAAATCTCACCGCCTGTCAACGCCAAAAAAATACCTGCCAATGGCAACATTTCTCCATGCTCTGCCTTTTGCAATAATTGACTCATGAGGGGGCGCAAAACAGGCAGGGCAAAAAGACTAAATGCCCACATCACAGGCCATTTACCTGATGCTGTAGAAAAAAACAGAACCGCAAGAATATCCTGAATAACTAAAATACTAAGTGCGATCTGGCCATGCCTGGTTTTTAATTCATTTTTATCTTCAAGCACCTTGACCGCACAAACGGTGCTACTAAAGCTCAAAGCCATACTTATGTAGAACGATTGCTCCCAACCCAAGTGTGCAAAATAGTGAACACCTGCAAATATAAACAATTTAGCAATTAAAATATTTACAAATATAACACCCATAATTTGCATCGAAGAACTCAGCAAAATTTCTGGTTTGATCAAATCTTTTAAATTAATTTTTAAACCAATTGTAAACAACAGTAGCGTTACCCCCATTTCAGCTATTACATCAATAGCTGGCAAAGGGGCAACACCGAGTGTATTCAACAAAAAACCCGCAGCCAAAAAACCTACCAATGGCGGTAATTGAATTAACTTAAATGACAAACCGCAAACAAAAACGGCAAAAATCCACAAATAATCCATGATTAACTCTTATTATTACTATTTTTATAACAGGTATTATTTTTGCGCAAATATACACTCTTTTTATATATAG